>NZ_CP121651.1:600000-900293 GCF_029714405.1 Bradyrhizobium sp. CB82
CGGACATTGCAATTTACTCCTTGGGAAGGGTGAGGCCGAGTTCGCCGAGAATCTTCTTGATGCGCTCGACCGACTGGGCGCGGGTGTCGGCATACTGCACCGGCTTCGAATGAGGCTGCGACCAGATCGGCTGCAGGCCTGCGGCCGCCTTGTTGGCGAGCGCGACATGCTTGTTGACCCAGCCCTGGAACAGCTTCTTGTTGTGGGCGGCGTGCTGGTTGTCAGTCACGAGGAGGTGCATCAGGTCGATCGTGTTCGCGAGATTGCGCTCATAGTCGGCTTCGGCCGCAGAAATCACCGGCGGCGTGATGAAGTCGCCGTTCGACGAGGCGACCTGCATCAGAAAGCCGCTACGAAACAGTTCGCCGACGAGCGGTTCGAACACGATGTTGGTCGCAAAGTACTGCTCGAGATAGTCCGCCGACCCCATGATCGATTCGATCGCTTCGCGGGTGCCTTGCCACCCCTTGTCTTCGAGCCAGGCGCGCTTGCCAGCCGCATCATCGAAGCCCGGAATGTCCATTCCGATCTCAGCGAGATAGAGCGTGATGTCCTGAGCCAGGCGAAGCTTGTAGGACGAGTTTGTCAGCGTCGCGTTGTTGATCATCTGGGTATAGCCGTAGCGCTGGGCCTGCATCAGCGACGTACCAAGCCCGAACTCCACATGCTTCCAGGCGCCAAGGTGACTTTGCAGCACCTTGATCCAGGCTTTGTCGAAAGACCTCGGCGCGCCGGACTTGCGACCGTTGGCGATCACCGCCTGAACCATCGCCTCGATCTTGGACTGGCGCTGGTAATGGGTTCGCTCCCACTCCTGGTCGGGAGCACGGAACGCGTGCCAGTTCGAGCTCAGCGCCTCAGTGTTGTCCTTGGTGTAGGCGCCCTTTCCGTTGGGGAAGGAGATGATCCAGTCCTGCAACAGGTAGCGCTCCGGATCGGGCTGTACGTCGACAGTCACGTCTTCGTAGTGCGTCGCTCGCTTGCTGCGCGGCTCGAAATACCGATATTTACGGCTGTCCGAATCCGGAAATACTGCGGATCCGGCTGCACCGGATTTCGTCAAAACACTTTGAACGGCAGTCATGGTCGTCTTCCTCCTCCCACTATTGGGCTCTACGTTTGCGCGTTAGGCACTCCAAAAGTCTCAATTGTTGGCTGGTGTGAACTTGTCGAAGTAGATGCGGTCGGACTCGACATCGTTCATCTGCAACACCGGCGTTAGTGCCTCGATCATCGGCGATGGTCCGCAGGCATAGACGTCGACGTCTTCGCCATATCCGGCGTTACGCAGGTGCGCTCCGACCGCCTCGTGCACGAAGCCCTTCTCTCCGGACCAGACGGTGTCATCAGCCGCATGGGAGAGCACCGGGACGAACGTGAACTCCGGATGCTGCTCGGAGATTTCCTTGAAACGATCGAGATAGAAAAGATCATTCTGCGTCCGAGCCCCGTAGAAGAAGTACACGGGACGTACCTCCCCGGAGCTGATGTGATCGTGCAGGATCGACCACAGTGGCGACATTCCCGATCCGCCGCCGACCAGGATCATGGCTCCGTTTTTGTTTTCTCGCCGAAAGCAGGTGCCGTAAGGTCCCTTGATCCCGACGCTGGTTCCGACGGCGAGGTCGCCGTCGAGCCGGGAGGAGAAGCGTCCGTTGGGGTATTTTTTGATGATGAATGCGAGCTTTTGGCTTTCGCTCGGCGAATTTGCCATGGAAAACGAGCGCGTAATCGTCTCTGCCCCCGAGAGCGTGATGTCGACATATTGACCCGCCCAGAACTTCAGAGGTTGGTCCAGCGAGATTTCGAGCCGCCGAATGTCCGGGGTCAGCGCGGACACGCTCGTGACCGTGCCCGCGAACTCCTTGACCGGGATCGACTTCGATAGCACCTCCTCGTCGTAGTTGAGGAGCTCCACCTCGAGATCCGAATAAGCCAACGTCCGGCACAGCAGAATGTAATCCTGGCCGCGCTCCATCTCGTTCAGCGCAAACGTCGAGTATTTCTTCAGCTCAACGTCGCCGCCGGTCAGGACGCATTTGCAGGCCGAGCACTGTCCCTCCTTGCAACCATGCGGCAGGGCGATGCCCTGGCGGAACGCGGCGTCGAGAACGGTTTCGTTCTCCTCGACCTCGAATTCTATGCCTACCGGTTGCAGGCGAACGACATTAGTGGGCGCGCCCATAGGGGCCTCCTCAAACCAAGGCTTGCAGATCTTCAGGGGATCGATCGGGAAGGAGCCGGCCGAGGCCTGCTCCTTCCCATATCGCTTAGTTGCAGGGATTGATGGTGAATCCATTGCGATAGTCGGCGAGATGCTTTTCGCGATCGGCCGGGCTCATCTCCCGCAGAGTGATCAGCGGGCTCTTGAGGATGTGGCCGCGGACATCATCGAGCGTCCACATTTCCTTCTCGTCGAAGCGAAGGTGCGGCTGGGCGACCAGGGTCTTGCCGTCCGTGCGAACGAAGCCGAGATCCTTGATGGCGTCTGCGAGATCAACATTGTGATAAACACTTTCCCACTCGCGTCGGCCGCTGAACCGCCCCATCGCCGGGGTCGGACGCCCCTGATATTCTCCAGAGAAGGCTTCGACAGCCGTCCAGCGATCGAGCTCATGGGCAAACGTATGCAGCTTGCCATCGATCTCGCCGGTGACGATATCCTCGCGGATGACGCAGGGCACGAGGCTTGACCAGCAGCGATGCGGATAGACGTAGCCGACATCACCGTTGAACAGGATATTGGTCTGGCCGCGATGCGACAGCTTCTCGTGCCACTTCCAGAACTCGCCGAACTGGGCATACCAGCCCGGATACTTGTGCTCGAACCACTCGAAGTCCTTGTCGGTCTGGGCTTCGATGCGCCAGAAGTTCGCCGACCAACCGACCGCGAAGAACTGCGCGATCTTGTGGACGTAGTGCTTCTCGGTCAGCCGCTTCCAGGCGGTTTGAACGTCATCGTGATGGATCTTGATGCCGTACTTCTCGAGCGGCAGCATATAGGTGCGGTAATAGTCCTCGAAGATCCAGCGATGCCACATCTCCGCGTAGGACTCTTTGTTCTTGTCGCGGTTGGTGGTGCCGTACTCGATGAAGGTTCCGATTGCCGCGTCGACGATGGCGTGGTTCTGCCAGAAGGCATACCGCATGTCGCGCTCAAGCAGTAGGTGGTTCTCGGGCTCCTTCAACATCGACATCAGCATCGAGTGACCATTGCCGATGTGGCGGCTCTCGTCCGACTGAACCGAAAGGAAGACGGTGGGCAGCGCGTAGTCGCCGTTGCGGGCCGCTTCCGACGGCATGGCGACGAACAGCGTGTTAGTGAACGCCGTCTCGGCGACTACGGTCAGGTAGACATTCGCCGACGTGATCGCGTCACCCGTGATGAAGCCTTCACCGAATTGACGGCCGATTGTGGTGGCGTAGCACTTTCCGAACGCCTCCTCCGTAATGTCGAAGCCGGCCGGGTCGATGTAGTTCTCCATGTACCACTTCTTGAGATTCATCTGGATCGTCGAGTGACGGAACTCGTCGACCATCTGCATGGTGAAGCCGGTGCGGAGATCTTCACCGGGAGCGAGTCGCCCGACCATGGCCATAGAGCGCGCAGCGGAAATTTCCGGGAACGGGATGATCGCCAGGAAGAGCTTCATCCACTCGACCCAACGCGGCTCGACATTGCGGAACATGTCGCCGCGCAGTGCCGCGTCGAGCGCGCCGTAGACACGGTTGTCCTTTTCCTCCTGCATCGGGAAATAGGAGCGGAGGACCTGCTTCATCGGATCCTTCGGCGCCTTCGTGATCTTGTAGTCCGTGGGGAAGGTCATCGCTTCCTGCACGTAGGATGGATTCCATCCGAGATCTGCAATCTTCTTTGCAGCCTCGCCGACGGAAATGCCGCGCTGGGCGGTGATCTTGTTGAGTGTTAGCGTTCCAGACATCTAGTCTATCCTCCTAATCGGGTCAGAAACCACTTCGATATTCCGCCCGCCCGGGACCTCGACGGACCGGGCAGCGCTTACCCGTGCGTTACGGGCCACCTCGCGGCCGTTCGCACGGCCGGACGTTCGATATCGGCAAGGGTCTTGGGATGACTGTGAAGCACTCGAGGGATGATCAGGAGCGATCTTCGGAGCCAGCGGCCGTCAGATCGCAATGTGTCATCCCGCTTAAGGCGCGCCCTCAGCTAAGCATCCCCTTCCCTCGTTCTTTTCGCGGCTCGCCCCAGATGGAGCAGTCGGCGTTGTTGTGCTAAAGAGCTTTGCAATGGGCGTGCCAGAGCGTCCGGGGGCCCTGCCAAGTGATTTCTGATTGGGTGAGCGCGGAAATGAGCGAAGCGGCGGGGTCGCAACTCTTCGCTTGCGACTAACTGAGATGCAATTTGCGACTCAAATTGCAAATTGAGAATTTCAGCGACGCACCGGCACCTGTTTTGCACCGCAACGTTTGCGTCGCAATATTGATCAATCGTCCAAATGCTGAAATTGCTTTGTTCGTCGATGCCACACAGGCATGTGGCGCGGTAAGCGCTCTGCAGCCGGGCTCGATGGTTCGACGCTCATTCAACCGAGAGTGATTATCCGGTTGCACTTTGAGAGTGGCGAGCTTTGCTTACTGCCGACGGGCCGCGCGTTGCGAGCTGCCTCCCTACTCGCCCGCCTGAACTAGCGATGGCCTTCCAAAACAGCTGAGCGGTTTGATTGCCCCTGCGCTCGAGATCCAGCGGCCGGCATAAAGGGCGTAACATTCGTGATCGCAAAATGGCAGTCCGGTACTGAACTCTCTCAGATAGTTTGCGTGAATTGGCTCACAGCAAAGCATGCAGAACGTTTTTGAACAGGGCGTCCTGCCGTTCACCAGAATGAACCTCATGTGACGCCTCCCAATGCGAAGCATTTACAATGCTTGTAATCGTTGAACTTCTAAGCGGCTCGCAACCAGCGCAGCCATTTGTGGTCGGCCTCCCTGCGCACTCTGAACCGGTCGACGCACTTCCTGGAGCAAAGCGCAGTTCGCCAGCAATAGTAACGGATAAGCCCGAACTTTCCGCCGCAGATGGCGCAGCAACTCGCTGTGCCGTGGTGAGGTTTCCCGGAGCTCTTGCGCATTCTGACCTCCTGTCGGCATTGACATGAAAAATTCGCCGAGCTTCGACATGGCACCGCGCCCACACGTGAGGTGCGGCGTCGGCGATGGTGGTGGCGTGCCATGTCGCGCGGCGGATACGGACGCCGGGCGCGCAAGAGTTTGCCTCTCATTGCGCCTAAGGGCGAAGCGGCTCGTTCTCGGCCGTATCGGTGTGCTTCGCCGGCGAGTACCTGCACATGAGGTGTGCAACGATCGTGCCAGAGCGTCCGGGGGCTTCTTTCGGATCGTATTCTGAGCAGACAGAACAGCGCTGAACGACGACATTGCGCGACCTGAGACCGCCCGCGATGCAAATTGCGACAACGACGCAAAATGAGAATCTCAGGGACCCGTATGGCTATTCGTTCGCGAGCGTTTGCGCCGCAATATGAGCAGCCTGCGGGGATACTTGGACAGATCTGATTGTACAGCCGCTTCGCGCTGCGTTCGAGAAGCCCAGAGGCCATCTAAATGCCTCTTCGTTAAGGTGGGGAACCCGCACCGGCGAAATGAGGGGCGGACGCCAAATCCATCGCGAGCAGTGCCTGCTCGCGATGGATTACGTGGTCCTGAATCAAGGAATTAAAACAGCGCGTCCATGAATTTTGCCGGCGTTGAGATCGTGCAACGCCTTGTTGGCATCCGTGAGGCGATACTCGGCGGTCGCCAGTTCAACCAAGCCTCGCTCCGCAAGCGCCATCATCTCAGTTAGCTCAGCCCACGTGCCGACCAGATTTCCGATGATATTTTTCTCGGTAATCACCATGTCGACGGTCGGCACTCGGATATCCTCACCATAGCCAACAACGTAATAGCTGCCCATCGGGCGGGTCATCCCCAACCCCTTGGATGTCGTGCCCTTCTCGCCGACGAAATCGATCACCGCTTCCGCGCCGTTTCCGGCAGTCAGAGCCAGCACTGCCGCCACTTCGTTGCCGTCAGCTTTCACCAGATGATCGGCGCCTGACTTTTCGGCCAATTTCAGCGATGTCTCGGACTTGTCGACCACAATAACGTCAGCCGCACACATTGCCTTGAGACACTGGACTCCGATGTGGCCCAACCCACCTGCTCCGATAACGACGCAGAATTCGCCTGGCAGAAGGTGACGCGTGGCTTTCTTGACTGCGCGATAGGCCGTAAGACCTGCATCCGCGTAGGGCGCTACATCCTTCGGCGCAAGCGTCCGCGGCAACGGCACGATATTGCGTTCCGAGGTGCAAAGGAATTCCGCGTAGCCGCCGCTGCAATCGAGACCCGGAAATGTGCCGGGACCGTGCATGTCGAAGCCACGACGACAGGCGAGACACGTGCCGCCACTGATCTTCGGGTGAACAATGACCGGGTCACCTTTCTTCAGTCCCTCGACTTCCTTGCCAACCTCTTCGATCCAGCCTGCATTTTCGTGTCCCATGATGAGGGGGAGCAGTTTGTCACCGGTCGGATCCATGTGCGGCTTCCACACGCCTTCGATGATATGAAGGTCAGTTCGGCACACGCCCGCACCACCGATGCGAACGATGACGTCCGTCGATTTCGTCAACTTCGGATCAGGCACTTTTTCTTCGCTGACCCACCGGTCGTTGGAAAGTTTCTCGTCGTAGGCTCTCAATACTTGGGCTTTCATGATCTCCTCCGTCTTATCGGCGACCTTCGGGTCTCCATTGGCGATCGAGCCTCAGCATTTTCTGTGCCAGTTGACTTACCTCGCAGCGCAGCCAGCTTTCCAAAAGGGACAACGGCTGCGGTGCAGTGCAGTGCATGTCGTTCATTCGAAATGAAACAACCCGTTACTACCAAGTGTGAATTGGCGTCCTCTAAAGTCCGCAATCGTCACGGAGGATCGATGGTCAAGTTCAGCTCGATAAGAGTAATGGCAGCCGGCGTTTGCAGTGCATTGCTTGGCGCGCCAATAGCCAGCGCCCAGATGCCGATGCCAGCCGCTCCTTACGACGGCGCATCACTGTTCAAACAACAATGCGCCACCTGCCATACCACGAACCTCTCGGACCCGGTCCGACAAGGGCCATCACTTTACAAGATCATCGGCCGTACCGCTGGCAAGGCGGATGGGTTTCATTACTCGGATGGTTTCGCCAAAGCAGACTTCGTCTGGGATGACGCGAGGCTCGACGCTTGGCTGACCAACCCACAGGCGGTGATCCCGGGGGCGGTGATGGCCTATCGGCAAGCCAAACCGGCAACCCGCGCTGCGATCATCGCCTATCTGAAGGAGCTCAACTGAATGGCCAAACCGGTTCACTCGATGATCCGCGTGCTTGACGAAGCGAGATCGCTGGACTTTTACAAGCGTGCTTTTGGGCTCGAGGTCGCGGATCACCTGAAGTTTTCGGACTTCGCGCTCATCTATTTGCGTCACCCGTCTTCACCGTTCGAGGTCGAGCTGACCATTAATTTCGATCGAAAAGCGCCTTACGCGCTAGGCGACGGCTACGGCCATCTTGCGGTTGTCGTCGAAGACGTCGATGCGGAACACAAGCGTTTCGAACGCGAGACTCTATCACCGGGACCCCTGCGCGACTTTAAGCATGATGGCTTGACGCTGGCGCGGTTTTTCCTCGTCGCCGATCCAGATGGCTACAAGATCGAAGTGATCCAGCGGGGCGGGCGCTTCGGTTAACTGCAATCAAAAAGAGCATTCCACGGAGGAAACTGATGAGAGAAGTCGATCGTCGCAGCAAATATGATCGCCGTGTCTTCCTGAAGGGGGCGGCTGCAACGGCACCGGCGGTTGCGATAGCAACCAGTACGGGTCTCAGCGTCAGCGACGCCTGGGCCGATGATGCCACCACGCTGACGCCGACGACGCTGAAGACGCTGGTGAAGATGGCGCGCGACATCTATCCGCACGATTTCCTCGGCGACAGCTATTACATAACCGCGGTCAAGCCGTGGGACGGCAAGGCGGCCAAGGATCCCGCGGTCAAGTCGTTGATCTCAGATGGCGTCACCCAGCTCGACAAGGCGGCCAACGACCATCACAAGGTCCCCTACGCGCAGGTGCAATGGGAGAACGACCGGGTCGCGCTGCTCCAGCAGATCGAGCAGACCGCATTCTTCCAGAAGATCCGCGGCGACCTCGTCGTCTCGCTCTACAACCAGAAAGAGGTGTGGCCGAAATTCGGTTATGAGGGCTCCTCGGCCGAGCATGGCGGCTACATCAAGCGCGGCTTCGCCGACATCGACTGGCTCCCGAAGGTCTAGGCAGCGAACGGTCTCGGAGGAACAACAATGGCAAAATTCGATCTCAATGACAGCGGCGTGGTCGTCATCGTCGGCTCCGGCGCAGGCGGCGGAACACTCGGCAACGAGCTCGCGCAAAAGGGCGTGAAGGTCGTCATCCTCGAAGCTGGTCCGCGTGTCGAGAACCAGGACTTCGTCAACGACGAGTGGGAGAGCTTCGGGCAGCTCGCCTGGTCGGACATGCGCACAACGTCGGGAAGCTGGCGCGTGGCCAAGGATTTCCCGAACCTGCCGGCCTGGATCGTAAAAGCGGTCGGTGGCTCGACCACTCATTGGGCCGGCGCGTCGCTGCGCTTCGACGAGCACGAGTTCAAGATCAAGTCGGCCTACGGCAATATTCCCGGCGCGAATCTCCTAGACTGGCCGATCACGCTCGCTGAGATGGAGCCTTATTACGCCAAAGCCGAGGACAAGATGGGCGTGACGCGGACCAACGGAATTCCGGGACTGCCCGGCAACAACAATTTCAAGGTGCTGGAGGCCGGCGCCAAGAAGCTTGGCTATAAGGAAGTCCACACCGGGCGGATGGCGATCAACAGCGAGCCGCGCGACGGCCGCGGCTCCTGCCAGCAGATCGGCTTCTGCTTCCAGGGCTGCAAATCCGGCGCGAAGTGGTCGACGCTCTACACCGAGATCCCGAAGGGCGAGGCCACCGGCAATCTCGAAGTGCGCCCGGGCAGCATGGTGATCAAGATCGAGCATGACGCTTCCGGCAAGGTCACCGGGGTGGTCTATGCCGACGAGTCCGGTACGATGCAGCGCCAGAAGGCCCGCGTGATAGCGGTCGCCGGCAATTCGATCGAGAGCCCGCGGCTGTTGCTCAACAGCGCCTCCAATAAGTTCCCGGACGGGCTCGGAAATTCATCCGGCCAGGTTGGCCGCAACTACATGCGGCACATGACTGGCAGCGTCTACGCCGTGTTCGAGAAGTCGGTGCACATGTATCGCGGCACCACTATGGCCGGCATCGTCCGCGATGAGGCCAGGAACGATCCGAAGCGCGGCTTCGTGGGCGGCTACGAGATGGAAACGTTGTCGATCGGCTTGCCTTTCATGGCCGCATTTCTCAATCCGGGCGCCTGGGGCCGCTCCTTCACTTCGGCGATGGAGGGCTATCCGCGGATGGCCGGCATGTGGCTCGTCGGCGAGGACATGCCGCAGGAGACCAACCGGATCACGCTCGACCCGAAGGTCAAGGACAAGTTCGGCATGCCGGTCGCGAGCGTGCATTTCGACGATCATCCGAACGACGTTGCGATGCGCACCCATGCCTACAAGCAGGGGGCGGCCGTTTATGAGGCCGTCGGCGCCACCGTGACCTATCCGACGCCCCCTTATCCGAGCACGCACAATCTCGGCACCAACCGAATGAGCGAGAAATCGAGGGACGGCGTGGTGAACAAGTTCGGCCAGAGTCACGACATCAAGAACTTGTTCATCTCCGATGGTAGTCAGTTCACCTCGGGCGCGGCCTGCAATCCCACGCTGACAATCGTTTCCCTGGCGATCCGACAAGCGGACTACATGGCTACCGCGATGCAGAAAAACGAAATCTAGACGCGATTTGCGGACGACCAACTCTGTCACTCGGAAAGTGACAGAGCTGCGTCTTCTTGCTGGTTGCGCTCCAACGTGGATGGCAGGGGCTCCGGTCGGCTACTCCGCAAAACTGACATAGGGGTATCTGATTCCTTTTTTTTCGGGCCATCATCGCTGGAGCGATAGACGAGACAGCAGCATCGCAATAGCGAGGTGAAATTTTTCACCTCGCCGTAATGTTCGAGGACCTCGTCCTGGAGCGTGGTAAGAAATTTGGCAAGGCTAACGTTCTCCCCTGCCGCTATCTCTTCCAAAGTATCCCAAAATGCGAGCTCGAGACGGATCGATGTGCAGTGACCTCCAATCCGCAGCGAACGGGTCTGCGTTTCGTAATTGCGTTGAGGTTGGTGCGCAAACAAATTGCACATGACGGATCCTCCTCGGATGCTTGCCTTCTTAGAATGTCACAATCTCTTGTATCATGCTACAGCGCCTGCGTTTCAAGTCGGGTTCATGCGACCAAGGATTCGAAGCGACTGGTCTCATCTTGAAGGCGGAGGATGCTACTGTCTCGAGCCTCGGCCCCTCCCGAGAAGGCGCTGCAACGCAGCCCCCCGCGGCTCATTCGCAACGCAACGACCCATGGCCGCACTCCATGCGCCTCGATGATCGAACGACGGATGGCCAAGCCAATTCCCATGCCCTCGGACTTCCTAGTGTAGAAGGCTTCGAAGAAGCGCTCCGTCATATTCAGGGGCACGCCAGATCCCGTATCGCGCACAGATACGAGCACGCAGTCCGAGATATCGCTCGAAGTGCTAATCATGAGTTCTCCCACGTCCTCGGTAAGACAGCTCATCGCGTCCAGGGCGTGCATGATAAGGTTAAGAAGCACCTGTTGCAGCTGAATGCGATCGCCTTAACAAGAGCATGCATGACTACGATCTGGCAAACAGACGAAAACCGGGAGGCACAGGCCAAGCGATGCGGAAGGACCATATCCAACCGTCCTGCGGAGGAAGATACGGATGAGCGTCCTCTCACGCGGCTCTCTGATTGCAGGTTGGCGTCATACTTGCTGATCGCTGCGCAATCGGAAGCCAGCTGCGAAATGCGAGAGGTCGAACCACGCGATCAAAATCTGAAGGCAGAATTGGAATGGCGCAAGACAAACGTAAGCCGTGGACGGCAGATGAAGACGAACGTCTGCGGCAGCTAGTTCTTTCGGGCGCATCCGCGGCATCAGCCGCGAAACGACTTGGGCGAACGGTCCCGTCTGTAACTGCGAGAGCTTACGCTATGCTTGATCTCGCCAAGCACATCGTGAACCAGAAGGCGGGACGCTTCGAGCCCGAGAAGTTCGAGGACCACTACGAGACAGCGCTCATTGACCTCATCAACAGGAAGCGCGCCGGCAAGCCGATCACTCCGAAGGAGTGGCCCGCAGCGACCAACGTGGTCGACCTGATGGAAGCACTGCGGCGGAGCGTCGGCCGGGAAGCCGCGCCGGCGAAGGCCGCAAAGGCAGCCAAGAAGCCGCGCAAGGCATCGAGCGGCCAGAAGGAGATGCTGATGCCGATCGAGGGCAAGAAGGCCAAGGAGACGGCGGCGAAGAAGCCGGCGGCCAGGCCACAGCGGAAGTCAGCCTGAGATCGGAATAGGAGAACCGCATGGATATAAAAGAAGCTTCCGCGATGACCGAAGCCTCTGGCCTGGTCGACGATCAGGACGCCATCGGCGCACCGCAGCCGAGCGGCCAGACCGAGTCAACCGAGACCCGGAGGCGACTGCGCCAACCTTCAAACGACGCGGCGCTGCGCTGGGCCGAACGGCTGCGCAATGGTCGCCCTCGCGGCGAACATCTTCGCGACGTAGCTGGGCAACCTCGCCGATCCGAGCGCCAGTGTAGGCGCACAGCCAAGGGAGCCACCGCTTCGCGGCAGTGGTCTTCGTGTTCTCTTGAGCAACTCCGCTGTATTCCAGCGCGACCTTCAGGATCGCCTTAGCCTCGTCGTCGGTGAAGCCCTTCCCGCGCTCACGCGTCTTCTTTCCCACCTTCAGTGTCACACCATGGGCGGGGTTGGTCTTCAGCTTGTGGTTCCGAACGCCCCAGCCGAACACCGACTTCATGGCGGATAGGTCCACGTCCTTCACTGTCTTCGGTGAACGTCCGTCCGCAAGCCGCTTGTCTTTCCAGCCGACCACATCGTGAGGCGTGATGCGGGTGGCATCGTCGTGCCCGACGAAGGTGGCGAAACGCGTGAGCACCGATTTGTATTCGCTGATCGTCTTGTCGGTGACGCCCGCCGCTCGGCTTTCCAGCTCCCAGCCTGCGAACAGCAAAGTAATGCTCAAGCTCGTCTGCGCGTTCGACGGGCCTCGGGCTCCCATTCGGGAAAGCGCTGCTCTATCAGATCGGGCCCGTAGTCGCCCCTGCCGCGACGCTCCAGCAACGCGGTGGCGTCCCGAAAGGCTTCGTGCATTGCCTTGGCCAACCGGAAACGGCTGTCATCGTCCACCTGTAGAGCACGCTGGGCAAGCAACTCAGCAACGTAGGGGGCCATCTCGCGCTGAACGGCAGCGGCGTCCCATTTCTGAGGGCCGCATCGAGCATGTTCCAGAGCGTGGCCCGACCCGGATCGCTCTCCCACGTGCGCTTTGTGTCTCGATACCATTCACCCGCCAGCGCGACGACCTCGCGATGCGTCAACCGGCGAGGACCCTCCCGGAGCGACCGCTACATGTCGTCGAGATAGGCAAGCGCCTTGGCCTGTCGCGCCTTGGCCTCGCGGGGATCGTGAGTGCGCAGCGACACCTTGATCGTGCCGGTGCGACCGACACGCACCCCAGCGGTCTCCTCCCCCACGGGGACATGCAGCACCAAGCCCGCTGCCCTGTCAGTCAGATCAGCAGGAACGCGCTTTCGGAGGTAGTGAACGGAGGAGCCGTCGCGGCGGATAGGAGAGGCCATTCGCAGAAGCATGTGTACCGTCTCTGTGTACCAGTTGAGACGGTCGATCACCCTTGAGTATCAGGGACTTCAGCGAAATCAACTACATCGCGGAGCGATGGTGCCCAGGAAAGGATTGGGGCTTGATCCATCAAATTATAGCAAAAACAACCACTTACCTTTGCACCAAGTTCGACGCTTGTACCACTAGACTGTGCTCCTGTCGACCCTGCTCTGATCGCCGAATCACACACTACCCGGGCAGCTGCCTGGCAAAGCGGCTTGGGACAGTCTGGCATGACGACCCTGGGTGGACTTCGTCCGAACGGTCCTCGCGCCGGCCGTCGCCAGACCCTCCTGGCGTGATCGATGAAGGTGCAACGCGGCGAAGATCACCTCATTGCCGATTCATCCAACCCTGCAGCACTTAGGGGTGCTCATCGATACGTCAACATTGCCGGAATGACCCCCATGAGCTTTTGCGGGCAAGTTCCATCCGGTGGACGATGCCAGCTTGATGGCTTGCTGGATGTTTTTGCCACGGAAACCGGCGCGCTCGATAAAGCGCCGGAAACGTTGCATCGCTGTTGGAGCGAAATGTTCTCGTAACACACTACAGGAGCGCGCTATGTCTTGGAAGTCGAAGCCGAGTTGGTACAATCTGGGCGATGCAAAGGGCGAAGCGCCATTGCAGACCTCAGAGGATTTTGTGCGCACCTATGGTGCTGTCGTCGACGCGCTCACAGCGACGATCATCAATGCAGAGGCCGGGTTAAGAGCGGACGGGAAAGGACGGGCTGTATTCAGCAAACGGATCAGCCGAGGAAAGCTCTTGGATTTCTTCGCAGTTCAGCCAAGTTGCACGGTAGCTTTAGAGGCATGTGGCGGAGCCCATCACTGGGCCCGACAGCTCACGCAGCTTGGCCATCAGGTTCGGCTGATCCCACCCGCTTATGTAAAGCCGTTTGTAAAGCGGCAAAAGAACGACGCGATCGATGCCGAGGCGATCTGCGAAGCTGCGCAGCGGCCGAGCATGCGGTTCGTTGCCGTGAAGAGTGAAGAGCAACAGGCTGCGGGTCTGGTGTTTCGAACCCGGGACCTGTTGGTGCGGCAGCGAACCCAGCTCATCAACGCGATCCGAGGACACCTCACGGAATATGGTTGGATAGCGCCCAAGGGGCCATCGCATGTGGCGACGCTTGCCGATCTGATCGAGGAAGAAGCGATGGCCAGCTCCCTTCCCGAAGCGGCCCGTCCCATGTTCCGAGTGATGCTAGACGTTCTGGCCGAGTTGAATGGCAAGATCGTGGATCTCGACAAGGAGATCGCGCGACGCGCTCGCGAGGACGAGGTATCGCGCAGGCTGATGACCATTCCTGGCATCGGCCCGATCTCCGCCACTGCGATCGCCGCCCTAGCACCGCCGATCGAGACTTTCGCCAAGGGCCGCGACTTTGCCGCCTGGTTGGGTCTCACGCCTCTTCAAAAATCGACGGGTGGCAAACAGAAGCTTGGCGCGACGTCCAAGATGGGGGAGCGAACGCTCAGGCGCCTCCTCATCATCGGCAGCAGCGCTGTTGTGCAGCAGGCGAGCAAACGCGGAGCGCCCAAGGGGGCCTGGCTCGAACAGATGTTGACTCGCAAACCTCGCATGCTGGTAACGGTCGCGCTTGCGAACAAGATGGCCCGGATTGTCTGGGCGTTACTTGTAAAGCGCGAAAACTACAGGGCTCCGGTCTCAGCCAAGGCTTGATCTTGGTGGGCCAGAGGTCGTCAGAGATGTAGTCGGTCGAAGGAGGGTATGGCGCAACAGTCGGCGAGACGGGGCCGGAAGAACCAGGTGTACTCATCGTGCCCAGAGCACGCGTTTATGATTTGGTTTCGGTCCGCGAACTCCCATACGGGCCCGCAGCTTCATCGTTGCACCATCAGAGGCCGGACAGATGGCAGCATCCGACTACGTGCCGATCTTCTTCAAAAATCGCTTGCATCTCGCGGGGCGTCCACAGATGAGTACACGCCCTAGTGTCCTGATCGACAAATCAGTTACATTTCTGCCGACCCTTAGATTGGGAGGCTGGAATGGCCAAGGGACGAGCTGTCGCGATCGTACTCGATGACGTGGAGAAGCGCGAGCTGACGGCATTGACGCGCAAGCACGGCGCGCCGCAGGCCGTGGCGGAGCGGGCGCGCATTGTGTTGGCGGCGGCTGGCGGTCTCAAGAACAAAGAGATCGCGTCGAAGCTTGGGGTCTGCACGCACACGGTCGGCACCTGGCGCAACCGCTTTGCCGACCAGCGTATGGACGGTCTCTACGACGAGCCGCGGCCCGGCGCGCCGCGCGAGATTGGCGACGACGAAATCGCGAGCACGATCCGCAAAACGTTGGAGACGCGACCAAGGGGTGGCACCCACTGGAGCCTCAGGAGCATGGCTAAGGAGATCGGTCATGCGCCTTCGACGGTGCATCGCATCTGGCGCGCCTTCGGTCTGCAACCGCACCGCGTCGAGACTTACAAGCTTTCCACCGATCCGCTGTTCGTAGAGAAAGTGCGCGATATCGTCGGGCTCTACTTGTCACCGCCCGAACGCGCTATCGTGTTGTGTGTCGATGAGAAAAGCCAGATCCAGGCGCTCGACCGCACGCAGCCCCTGTTGCCGATGCGGCCCGGACAGGCCGAGCGGCGCACGCACGATTATAAGCGGCACGGAACGACATCGTTGTTCGCGGCGCTCGATGTGAAAGCGGGCACCATCGTCGGCAAGTGCATGGCCCGCCACCGCGCGAACGAGTTCCGCAAATTCCTGGATGAGATTGAGCGCAACGTGCCGGCCAATCTCGACGTTCACATCGTCATGGACAACTACGCAACCCATAAAACCAGGCCGATCCGTAACTGGTTCGCCAAGCGCCCGCGCTGGCACGTGCACTTCACGCCAACCTCAGCATCATGGATCAATCAGGTCGAACGCTTCTTCGCCCTGCTGACCGAGCGCGCCTTGAAACGAGGCGTGTTCCGCTCGGTCGCCGAGCTCGAAAAAGCGATCAAGGCTTACATCGACGCCACCAATACCGATCCCAAACCGTTCCGCTGGACCAAGACCGCCGACGACATCTTGGCCAGCATCCAACGCTTTTGCCTTCGCACACTCGCCGCTAATGCCTAGAATGAAGCCGACTTCAGAATCAGGACACTAGTAGGATGCGCTCGTGAGATGTCAGAGCGACACCCGCCTTCAGATTCCGGACGGGGTGATCGCGATAACGTTTCCGTAAAAGCCCAGAAGTCGTTTCCGAGGCTTTTTTCTCAGCGCGGTGATTCAGCCTCGAGTTGCTGGATCAGGGCGTGCATTTCTTTGTGTCGACTCAGCATGACATCGGTCAGTACACCGAAGATACCGCGGAAGAGTGAGAACGGAATCCACCGCCATGGCGCGTAGATGCGAGGCCTGCGATACTGCACACCTTTCGCGATCGCACGTGCTACCTGCTCGGGGGGAATGGCCCGACGCAGCCACTCTGGAAATACAACCTCATTCATTTTTGTCACGGTTGCGTTTCCGCCGAAGGCAACCTTCGCGATGGCCGTAGCCGTCCAGCCGGGGTAGACGACGCTGGCCGTTGCACCGGTATATGCGAACTCTGCTCTCAAGCAGCGTGTGAGCATTTCTACCCCTGCCTTCGATGCGGCATAAGGTGCATTCGCCAAGCCATTCAGAAAAGCGTATGCGGAAGACGTGACAAGGACTTGGCCCTGGTTGCGAATAATCTCCGGCAGCGCCGCGCGAATCGTGCGCCAGACGCCAAGAAAATCCACTTCTACGATTTTCTCGAACTCCGCCTCATCGCAACTGGCAATTGTTGAGGCGCCACTACGCCACGAAATGCCAGCGTTGGCAAAAACCACATCTAGGTGTCCGAAGCGTTGGATAGTCTTCTGGATGACAGCATTCGTTGCCGCGGCGTCAGTGACGTCAAGCGCCACAGGTAGCACCCGAGATGGGGAGAACTCTTTTGCAAGTTTGTCCACAGCGGTTTGCTGCATATCGGTCAGCACCAAACTCGCACCGAGGGCATAGAGTTCGCGTGCGGTCGCGGCGCCGATTCCGCCCGCCGCGCCGGTGATCAGCACCACCTTGTCGTTCAAGTGGTAAGTCATCATGTACTTTCTTTTGCAGAAGGTTGTTGACTTATTGGATCCTGCCACGGAACTCGGCGCACTCGATAAAGCGCCGGAAGAGTGATGAATCTTATTTCGACATGGTTCATCCTTTCAGGGGGATATGGCGTTTGAGAAAATCGAGCTGATCGGCCACCACCCGTTCGAAGGCTTCGCCGATGTAGATGTCGAAATGGCCGTCCCGATACAGGCGGACTTCGCCGCGCGGCGCCTTCTTGGCATAGCGCCGGGTCGGCCCGGCGGGCGCGACAGAGTCGGTCTCGCAGATGCAGAAAAGAATCGGGCAGGACACCTTTGCGGCCCAGCGTCCGGGACGGTAGCGCAGGATGTTCACCGCGAAGCGCGCTGCGACGTGGTTGCTGAACGAAAATCCGCTCGGCACCAGGGCCAGATAGCCGTCATGGGCGCCGGGCGCGGTCATGAGGGCGGCGGAATGTGGCGGGCCGGAAGTGGCCACCATCAAGGGTGTCATGCCGACTAGGCCGCGCAGCAGGTCCACCATGGCCATCGCCGTCACTTTGAGGCTGCTGCGCAAATCCATCGCAATGGCGGAGGTGATGCCGTCGGTGAAGGGACATTGGGCAATGGCAGCCGCCACTTTCTGGTCGCGCGCGGCAGAGGCAATGACATGGCCGCCGCCGAAGGAGGTGCCCCACAGGACGACCTTGTTGCGCATGAGGCTGGGCTGCTGCTGTGCAAAGGCGATTGCGCTGGACCAGTCTTCCAACTGTTTGCCGATGTCCAGCAACTGCCGGGGAGCCCCCTCGCTCGCCCCGAAATTGCGGTAGTCGAAGACCAGGCATGCGTAGCCGGCGTCGGAAAAGCGTTCGGCAAACGCGTCCAGGCGCATCTCCTTGATGCCGCCCAGGCCGTGCGCCATGACAATGACGGGGAAGGGCCTGTTCCCCTCCGGTTCATAAAGCCAGCCCCGGCACCGCTCACCTCGCTGGCCAGAGGCGAACTCGACGTTCGCTCGTCGCCTCATTCTTCCCCCCGATATGTCGATGTATGATAATCTTAGATTCAGCAACAAACTTGTATCGACTTACAATACTATAACAGGTTATAAAAATGGAAGTCAATCCAATAAAGAAGGAAGCGGGCCGGGGAAAGGAGACTCGAACCCAACGCAAGGCCAAGGCGACCCGGTTGTCGATCCTGGAAGCGGCGGAGACTCTTCTGGCGGAAGGGGGGCGCGACGCGGTCACCCTGGAAGCGGTCGCAACACGTGCCGACGTGGCGGTGCAGACCTTATACAACCGGGTCGGCGGTCTCTCGGCGCTGCTAATCGCCGTGGCCGAGCGCGCGCTGGAAGAGAACAGGCAATACATGGACGACGCTTATGCCTCGCCGGGCGGGGTGGAAGACCGCTTGTACGCGGTGGCGGCGGCCTATACCAACTTCGCCAAGGAACGCCCGCATCAGTTTCGTATCCTGGTCGAGCCGCCGAACGAGCCCGAGGCGCTGACGCGGATCGCGAATTTGATCCGGGAGCAAAACGCCAAGTTGGGCGCCTTGATCCGCCGGGGGATTGATGAGGCGGTCATCGACGGCGGGTTCGACCCTGAACTCACTTCCACCGCCCTATGGACCATGATGAATGGCGTATTGAGCCTGATGTGGCGCACCGACAGCCTGCGGGCAGACGCCGCGCAAATTGACGCCATGTTCGGCACGGTGATGAAGATTCTCACCAACGGCCTCAAGAAGCGCGGCGTGTGAAACCCGCCGCGTGTTCCGGTGAGGCGTGAGCAACCCGATAATTTCGGTGGCCTGTCCATCGCTTTCAAACGCGAAATCGTCCCCTATATCTGCTGGAGATACCACCTCAGGTTTTACCGGCTTGTTCGTTGTTTCTTGCGGCCTCTTTGCGGCTCGAAGCGGTACGCTTCGTTACTTTGCGACGTGAGCGTCGCCCGAACGTGCTCGGCGAGCTTCAGCGCGCTGTCGGCGTTTGACGCGAGACGAGAAAGCATTTGCGAGAGGAGTTTGAACTCCTCGCGCGTCAACATCCCAAACAGCGCGTCGTTGACGGGGCGTTGCAGAGCGGCGAGGCGGATCAACAGGTTTATCCCGTGTTCGGTCAGCGTGAGTTGCACGCGCCGCCCGTCGCCCGGGTGTGGGCTTTTCTCGATCAGACCGTCAGAGACCAGCTTGTTGATCTCGTTGGTGACGAAGGCACCACTTAGATACAGGCGCTCGGCAACCTGATTGACGCCCATCGGTTTTTCCGCGGTCGAATTCTTGATGGCGATCAGTATCAAATACTGAGTGGGGGACAGGCCAACAAAGCTCGCGAAGATCTCGCGCGCAGCTTCCAGGCTTCGTCCGAAGGCAAAATAGTCGTAGACGACGCTGCGAAGCTTGCGAATCGCGGCATCCCGTGGACAGTTTCATCGAAGGGCCGGCCTTCGATGCCGCTGGCCATCTCTATGTGGTGGACATCCCATTCGGCCGCATCTTCAGGATCGCACCGGACGGTGCCTGGTCGCTGATCGCCGAATACGAGGGCTGGCCGAACGGCCTGAAGATCGCGCCGGATGGCCGCATTCTCGTCGCCGACTACATGAACGGCATCATGGAGCTCGATTCTGTGCGCGGCACGCTCCGGCCGCTGCTGTCGCATCGCAACTCCGAGTCGTTCCGCGGCTGCAACGATTTGCACACGCCGCGAATGGTGACATCTATTTTACCGATCAGGGCCAGACCGGATTGCACGCTTCGAGCGGCCGGGTCTTCCGCCTGCGCAGCGACGGCCGTCTCGACTGCCTGATCTCGAATGGACCGAGTCCGAACGGGCTCGTGCTGAGCCCGGACGAGACCGTCCTGTTCGTGGCGATGACGCGGGGGCGTCGCGAAGGTCGGCCGCTTCGCCTCGTTCTTCGGCTCCAGCGGGCCGGATGGCCTGACGATGGACCGTGATGGCCGCTTGTTCGTCGCCCATGCTCGCTCGGCCACATCTTTATGCTGGCGCCGAACGGCGAGTGCGTCGCACGCGTCAAATCATGCGCTGGTCCGACCTGCACAAACGTTGCCCTCGATGGAACAGGACGTATGTTGATGATGACAGAATCCTCAAGCGGGTCGGTATTAGCGGCAGCTCTGGGCTAGTGCTGGTCGATGCCGCCCGTCAGAGGAGTGGCATAACCACGCGCTCTTAGCATCCGGTGGGTCAATGAGCGATCCTCGACATCATCATTTACAAGTTACTGAGGCTTCAAACAAATGAGTAGCGGCTGCTCGGCGGGTTCGCGGTGCTTACAAGCTCGACATGTGCGGGGCAGACCGTGTGCGCCAATCGGATTCGAGAGCGACACAACGACTGTCCGCTTGCATGGAGCTGATCGCCGTGCCTATGCATGCGGGTGCTCCGCTTCTATCACTCTTAGAACATGCTTCAACGAATGTCGCTGGAGCTGTCGCCGCGCCGGATAACGCTCCGCGAACTGGCCACCTTTAAAGCGGCAGCATTCGGTTCAAGAGGTCGAGCAATGTGCGCTGCTCGGCCTCGGTGAGCGGAGCCAGCATCTTCCGATTATAGGGCTCCGTCAGCCTTGCCCCGTCCTGAATGAGCTTCGCGCCTTTCGGCGTGAGCACGAGCTCGACGGCTCGGCGATCGGACTTCGAGCGGTTGCGCTTGATGAAGCCGGACGACTCCAGCTCGTTCAGGATCTTGATCAGGTTCGGCAGGCGCAGCCGGAGCAGGCTGGCGAGGCTGCTCGGCGGCACGCCGGGATTGTCGCGAATGATGGCGAAGATCGCGTAGGTTGCCGGCGTCAGCCCCAGTGCGGCGAACTCCTCATAGAAGCCTTCGAAGAACTTCAGCTGCGCGAGGCGCAGCATGAAGCCGGGTGTGCGCTGAAGCGCATTCAGATCCAGCGTTTTCTCCTGCTGTTCAGCAGATTTGGCGCCGGATTTCGGGGTCTTCGGGCTCATGATTTGCATCCAAAGCGGGCCGAATTGACACTCTCAAAAATAGCTATAAAATATAACTATTATGAAGCGGCACCAAGACCGCCATGGGAGGGACACAATGAACAGCAAATTCCTGCATAAATTGTGCATGCTGGCGGCAATGCTGACCACCGCACCGGGCTTCGCCCAGGACGCTGTGAAGATCGGCATCCTCAACGACCAATCCGGTCCGTTCGCGAGCTATCAGGGCATCGGCTCGGTCGTCGCCGCCAAGATGGCGGTCGAGGATTACGGCGGGAAGGCTGCCGGCAAGCCGGTCGAGGTCGTCGCGGCCGACCATCAGAACAAGACCGATATCGGGATCGGCATCGCCCGGCGCTGGTACGAGAACGAGAGCGTCGATGCGATCTTCGACATTCCGAACTCGTCGATCGCGCTCGCGGTGGCCGGCATGAGCGCCGAGAAGAACAAGGTCTTCGTCGGATCGGGCGCCGGCACGGTGCTGCTTACCGGCGAGAAGTGCACGCCGAACACGGTGCACTGGACCTACGACACCTATGCCTATGGCCGCGGCCTCGGCAAGGCGATCGTGCAGCAGGGCGGCAAGAAGTGGTTCTTCATCACCGCCGACTATGCCTTTGGCCATGATCTGGAGAAGCAGGCCGCGGAGGCCGTGAAGGCGTCCGGCGGCGAGGTGCTCGGCAGCGTGCGGCATCCGCTGGGAACGGCCGACTACGCCTCCTTCCTGCTCCAGGCCCAGGCATCTGGCGCGAACGTCGTCGGCTTCGCCAATGCCGGCGACGACACCATCACCTCGATGAAGCAAGCCGCCGAGTTCGGGCTGACCAGGGATCACAAGCTGGTCGGATTGATCCTGGGCATGAACGGCCTTCCCGCGCTTGGGCTGAAATTTGCGCAAGGCGCGCAGATCATGAATCCGTTCTACTGGGATCTCAATGACGGCACGCGGGGTTTCGCAAAACGCTTTGTCGAGCGCATTCCATCGAAAGCCTATCCGAACGATATGCAGGCCGGTGTCTATGCTTCGGTCATCCACTATCTCAAGGCGGTCGACAAGGTCGGCAGCGCCAAGGATGGCAAGGCCGTCGTCACTGCGATGAAGGAGATGCCCACCGACGATCCGCTTTTCGGCAGGGGCTATATCCGCAAGGACGGGCGCAAGATCCACTCGCTCTACCTGCTCCAGGTCAAGTCGCCCGAGGAATCGGCGGCGAACTGGGATCTGCTGAAGGTCGTCGCTACGATCAAGGGCGAGGAGGCATTCCGTGCAGAGAGTGAAGGCCAGTGCCCTCTTAGCAAGCCACAGCGGAGCTGACCATGAACGGCATTGCCTCCAGCGCGGTCGACCCGTTTGCGCCCGACTTCCTGATGGATCCCTATCCTGCCTATGCGGCGCTGCGCGCACTCGGGCCTGTGTTCGAATTGGAGCGTTACGGCGTGTGGGCGATGGCCGGCTATGCCGAGGTCGAGCCGGCGCTGAAGGACTGGAAGACGTTCATCAGCGGCGAGGGCGTCGGGCTCCACGGGATGAACCCGGCGCTGCCGAAACCCCTGACGCTCCAGATCGATCCGCCCGACCACGACAAGGGCCGGCGGGTCCTCGGCCGCACGCTGTCGCCGGGCGTCGCAAGGAAGCTGCGCGAGACGTTTCAGCGTGAGGCCGAGAAGAAGGTCTCGGAGCTGATCGACAAGGGCACATTCGACGCCGTCGCCGATCTTGCGGAAGCCTATCCGATGAAAGTGTTTCCGGACGCGATCGGCATCCGGCCCGACGGCCGCGAGAAGCTCCTGGCCTGGAGCACGTTCGTGTTCAACAGCTTCGGCCCGGAGAACGAGATCCTGGCGGCTTCACGGCAGGAAGGTCTCGCGGCGCAGAGCTGGATCATGGAATGTTGCGCGCGGGATGCGCTGCGACCCGACAGCCTCGGCATGATGATCTACGGGGCGGCCGACGAGGGCGAGATCACCGAGCATGAAGCGACGCATCTGGTGCGGCCGTTCCTCACCGCAGGAGTCGACACCACCGTCAACGGCATCGGCAACACCCTGCTCGCGCTCGCCACCCATCCGGACGAGTATCGCAAGCTCCACCAGAAGCCGGAGCTGGCGCGCAACGCATTCGAGGAAGGCCTGCGCTACGATTCACCGGTGCAGACGTTCTTTCGCACCACCTCGCGCGAGGTCGAGATCGGCGGCGGCGTAATTCCCGCCCACTGCAAGGTGCTGCTGTTCATGGCCTCAGCCAATCGCGATCCCGCACGGTGGGACAGGGCCGACCGCTTCAACGTCGAACGTGCTGCGACCGGGCATGTCGGCTTCGGCGCCGGCATCCACGCCTGTGTCGGCCAGATGATCGCCCGCCTGGAGGGCGAACTGATCTTCGGCGAGCTTGCGAGGCGCGTGAAGACCATCGAGCTGACGGCCGAGCCGAAACGCAGGCTCAACAATTCCCTGCGTGGCCTCGAGAGTATGTTAGTGCGGCTGACGGCTGCGTAGTTCCGGCCAGGCTTTCGCGCACGACCGCAGTTCCCGATAGGTGAGTTGCACTAGGGGCATAGTGGCCCCGAACTCGCATAACCTGCGAAGGCGACATCAAATGCTCTTCCACACCGGGCTCGTAAGAATGGAGCACAATTCTAGCTCTCGAGCTTGACCATGTACTGCATGATGCTGTTCTTCGTCTCGTATAGTTTACATCGTTAAACAAACCGAACGTCCCGATGAAAGTTCGGAAAAGCGCGGTTGCGGTTGGGGCTACTGCGGTAGGCGCCCAGCCGACGCCACAACCCAGAGGAGACGCAGGGTGCAGTTCGACTTTCCGTTTCGGACCTTGTCCGACGTCAAGCGCTTCGAGACCGAGAAGACCTTCGAGGAACGGTGCCCATGGCGCAGCGTGTACGACGTCTTCTCGTACGGCGCTGAGCGGCTCGGCAATGCCCCTGCCCTCACCTTAATTTTGACGGGCGAGGAAGACGAATCGCCGAAAAACGTCTCCTATCGCGAACTACTCGCAGGAATCACGCGCGCAGCCAATTTCTTCCATGACGTCGCGGGTCCAGGTGCCGGCGTCGGTCTCATGCTTCCCCATCTTCCGGAGACCCAGTTCGCCCTCTGGGGAGCCGAAACCGTCGGCTATGCTCTACCAGTCAATGTTCTGCTGCAAACCGCTCACATCGCAAATCTTCTTCGCGCCGCCGGGGTAAGTGTCCTTGTAGCCCTCGGTCCTTCTCCTCAATCGGACATCTGGGAGAAGGCTGTCGCGGTCAGCAAGCTCCTTCCGGAGTTGAGGCTCATACAGGTCGCTCCAGGTGGTCCTGCGCAGGGGGGCGCGTCGCATTTCGCCGAGTTAATCGCGCGCCACTCCGGCAGCAGCCTGGATTTTGAGAAGCCGCGATCCGGCGACGACGTCGCGGCCTATTTTCACACTGGTGGCACTACAGGCGCGCCGAAGCTGGCGGCGCACACGCATCGCAACCAGATCGTCGCATCGTTCGGAGGTGCTGCGATGCTGCAGTACTCGAAGGCCGATGTGATGACCCACGGCCTGCCGCTGTTTCATGTTGCGGGAACCATCGCCTCGGGTCTCGCCTTTTTCATGGCCGGAGGCCGGATATTGGTTCTATCGCCCGCCGGCTTCCGCAATCCTCGCATGATTCAGAACTTCTGGAAGATCAGCCAGCGTTACGGCGCCACGATATTGGGTGGCGTACCTACGGTACTCGCCGCGCTCCTTGATGTCCCTCTCGATGGCGCGGACCTTTCGCGGGCTCGTTTGGCGATCACCGGCGGGTCATCATCCCCGAACGCGATGATAGAGCGATTCGAGCACAAGACCGGCCTCAAGGTCCACGAGATATTCGGGATGACGGAATGTGGCGGCCTGGCCGCGATTGCGCCCGCAGCAGCCGACCCCGCCATCGGGTCCGTCGGATTCCGCTTGCCATACACCTCCATTTCGGTACGCAAGTTGCTGGGGAACGGTTCGCTTGGCCAGGAATGCTCAACAGGCGAAGTAGGCGTGCTCACCATTGTCGGCCCAAACGTGTCGCCGGGATACAAAGGAATTCAGGACGACGACACGATCCGTGATGGCGTCTTGAGCAGCGGAGATCTCGCCTACTCGGATGGGGAAGGACGTATCTACATCGCTGGACGGGCCAAGGACCTGATCATCCGGAGCGGTCACAACATCGACCCTCAGACGATCGAGGAAGCAGTTTCGCGGCATCCCGCGGTGCAGCTTGCCGCGGCCGTGGGGCAACCCGACAGGTACGCGGGCGAGCTCCCTGTCTGCTACGTCAGCATCAAACCTGGCATGAAGGCGACCACAGAAGAGCTGCGGACGTTCGCTGAGCCGCTCATCCCGGAGCGTCCCGCGTGGCCCAAACGCTATTATATCATCGACGCGATTCCCGTGACCGGAGTGGGCAAGATCTTCAAGCCGGCACTGCGAATTGATTCCGTACGACGGTTCGTCACAGAGGCAATCGACGCAGCGGTCGGGCGGGATGTTTCCGTGGCGGTCTCGGCCGGCGGCAAGCTTGGCACGACCGTCAATGTCGCCGCTCCTGCATTGGACGATGCTCTACGCCAGAGGCTCGTCGACATCCTGGAGGGTTACAGCTTCGACTACACGATTTCGGCTTCGCCGGACGCAGAGCGTCGCAATCCAAGCTGATCGGCAAATCCTTTACCCATCCGAAACGCACAACGCAACCGATCGACTCGGAGACGCCTCTTCATGTCCACGCAGCAAACCACCGATGTTTCCATCAACTTCACCTCGCCCGAGAGCGCGGGCATGTCGGGCGCGCGGCTGCTTCGATCGCGCGTCACTTCGTCGGGGCCTTCCTTGGCGTCCCCGGCACGGGTTCCGCTGGCACCTCGCGGAGAACGGCGTGCCGCTGGGTGCAATGATCGACGTGTTTTCCGATGCGATCGCAGCGTCGACGATCGCGCACTCGCGCCGGTCGCGGCCTGAGAGCGCGAGACTATGGCTTGCGCTGCCGCCGCGTGACGTCTTGTGCGATCTTCAGGAAATTGAACAAATGCGGCATCCGGTTGTCGCGCCGGTAGTTCAGCGACAGCGCGGTCCCTGGATTATGTCCCTCATAGGCGCGGTAGGCGACGCCGGGGCGTTCCGCCTCCGAGACCGATTTCGGCACCAGCGAGATGCCGACGCCGACCGAGACCAGGCTGATCGCAGTCTGATAGTCCTGGGCTAGCACCTGCGATTTTGGAATGAAGCCCTCTTCCAGGCAGATGTTGAGGATGTAGTCGGCGAAGCTCGGGCGCGGCTTGCGCGGGTAGAGGATGAATGTCTCGGCCTTCAGCGCCGACAACCTCGTGACCGGCTGTTCGAGCAAAGGCGAGGTGTCGGACAGCGCAAGGATCAACGGCTCGTGCAGCAGCGGCTCCGACTTCAACTCCTCGTCGTCGAGCGAGGGGCGGGCGATGGCGATATCGATCTCGCGCTGGATCACCGCGCGTTTCTGCTCGGCGTTGTTCATCGCCGACAGCGCGAGTTCGACGTCGGGATAGGCGGAGCGAAACGCCTTGATCACATTGGGCAGCACGCCATAGGTCGCCGATCCGACGAAGGCGACGCGCAGATGTCCCGAAAAGCCTTCTCCGATCCGCTTGATCTCGCGATGCGTTCGGTCGAGTCGCTCCAGCACGTCGCGAGCACGCTCCAGAAGCACGCTGCCGGCCTGGGTCAGCCGGATCTGGCTTCGGCTCCGGTCGATCAGCATGACGCCGAGATCGCTCTCGAGTTGCGCTATCTGCCGGCTGAGCGGCGGCTGCGCGATCGCGAGCCGCGAGGCGGCACGGCCGAAATGCAGTTCCTCTGCGACCGCAACGAAATAGACCAGTCGCCTGAGGTCCATGACGTCGTCGCGGTCGGTCACGGTCAGCCGGACGCTTGTTCGCGCGCTTCCGCGGAAGCGGCCGGGAGGTCCTGCCGGGTTTGGTATCGCGTGGTCATCAGCGCATGATCAGGACGATGGTTCCAGCGTAAAGACTGGGCGTAGGTCCCCGGGTTGTCAATTGTCCGCGGGAACGACGCCGCCTGCCTAGGCCGTCTACTCATGGCCGCCTTTACCTTCCAAAACTATTGTGGCCATTAACAGTGTGACCCCGATGGCGGGGACAACGATCCAGAAGGTCTCATTCCTTGTTTCGAACCGCTCACAGGCGATATGATACAGCCGCGCCCGCAGCATCTTCATCGCGTTCGAGGTAAATCCGCGCGCATTTCCGGACCGCACGCTCGTCGAACGTCCACATTAGCTGATCAACGGCATTCCTCTGGTCGATCATAGGATTTCTGTTTGTCCACATGATACCGAGGTCGGCGCCTTTATGAGTAGACGCCCTAGTCCTTCCGGGCGAAGGCGCGGATCTTGTCCTCATCGACCTCGACGCCGAGACCTGGACCATCGGGAACGCAGATCTCGAACTCCTCGAATCTGATCGGGTTGACGACCAAGTCCTCCACGAGGATCCGCGGACCGAAATGCTCGGTGCCCCATTCGAGCTTGGGCAGGGTGGCGAATGCGGCGAGATGCGCAGCGGCGCCGATGCTGCTCTCAAGCAGGCAGCCACCATAGAGCTCGAGGCCGTGCGCGCGGGCGACCGCAGCGGCGCACTTCATCTCAAACAGGCCGCCGCTCTTCACGAGCTTCAGCGAGTAGACGCTGCCGCAGCCCATCGTGCCTGCGCGGGCGATCTCTTCCTTGGTGAAGGCCGCTTCGTCGACCAGCAGCGGGATGGACGTGCGGGCCGCGACGCGCGCCATGGCGTCCAACTGCAGCGCCGACACCGGTTGTTCGATCAGGGCAACATCCAATTCCTCCAGCACGGGCATGAAGCGGATGCATTCGGCCTCGGTCCAGCCCTGGTTAACATCGACGATCAGGCGGACCTCGTCGCCGAGGCCCGCGCGCAGCGCCTGCAGCCGCTTCAGATCGGCTTGTGGCCGGTTGAAGCCGAACTTGATCTTGAACTGGCGGTGTTCGCGGCGCCGCAGCTTCTCCCTAGCTTCCTCGACCTCCTGGCCGCTGTCGCCCGAGGCCAGCGCCCAGATCACCTCGATGCGTTCGTGTACTGCTCCACCGAGCAACGCGCTGGCGGGCAGGCCGAGTGTCTTGCCCGCGGCGTCGAGCAGGGCGGACTCGATCGCGCCCTTGGCCGCGAAATTGCGGGTCGCGGCTTTGCCCATGCGGAGCGCATTGGCCTCGAAGCCGAGGGCAGGCTGCCCGAGCAGCGCCGGCCCCAGATAATTCGTGACCGCGGCCTCGATCGACTCCACGCTCTCCTCGGCCCAGCGCGGCCCGCCGAGCGTCGAGGCTTCGCCAATGCCCGTCACGCCGTTGTCGAGCAGGACGCGCACCAGCACGTAGCCCTGATGCGTGACTTCCGTGTTCGAGAGCTTGTGCCGACGGCGGGTCGGCGCCTCCACGATGGTGGCGCGGATGCTGCGGATCGCGGTGTCCTTTGTGTGAGCCTGCACTCGCTCCACAGGCTCGGCGATTTCGATCACGGCACGACTCATATATCCTCGCAGGTCAGTTCAGAATGAGCCTGCCAGGCCGGGGGGCCTGGCAGGACATCACGGGTATTACTCGGCCGCGACGAGCCGTTCGACTGCCGCCTTCTTGAGCTTGAAGTCGAAGTTGAGAACCAGATCAGTGTCGGCACTGGCCGGTGCCTTGTTGAACTTGCCGATCAGGCTCTGCTTCACGGCGAACACCGCGTCGTTGTCGAGATATTTGGTCTCGGAATCGTAGATCTGCGAGATCAGCGATTGATAACCTTCCTTCTGGAGCATGAAGTGGATGTGGCCCGGGCGCCAGGGATGGTGGCCCATGTACTTCAACAGCTCGCCGCCCGCGCCGTCATAGGGGATCGGGTAGGGCTCGGGGCGAAGCGCCACAAAGGCATATTCGCCGTTGGCGTCGGTGGTGAAGCGGCCGCGCAGATTGTAGGCCGGCTGCTCCGGATCCTGCAGATCGTAGAGCCCATTCGGCGCGTCCTCCCAGACGTCGATGGTGACGCCCTCGATCGGCCGCCCTGCGGTGTCGCTGATGCGCCCGCTGACCTTGACGGTCTGCGCGTTGTCGAACGTCTTCTTGATGATGGAGGCGCCCTTCGGCAGTACCGGCGGGTTTTCCCGGTAGAACGGCCCAAGCACGGTGGACTCGCTCTCGCCGTCGGTGACCCGGTGGTCGAGCATATCGACCAGCACCTCGACGCCGAGGATATCAGCGATCAGGATGAACTCGTTGCGCTTCTCGTCCGAGATGTCGCCGGCGCGCCGCAGGAATTCGCAGGCGGCGAACCACTCGGCAAAGGTCAGGTCGACTTCCTTGCAGAACGCGTGCATGTGGCGGATCAGGCTAGTCATGATCTGGCGGTTGCGATCCGGAATATCCTTTGCGAGCGCGGCGATCACGTGGTCGGTGATGGTGTCCTTGGTGACGTTCAACATGGTCGTTTCCTCCTCTTCTTGCAGGTTGATCAAACTTGCATCCCGTTTTCGGGAATATCGGTTGGTGGCCTCACCACACAAATTCGTAAGCAGCATTCTCCAGCATCGCGGGCGCAGGGTGCGGGTCGGCAAGGCCGCCAAAGCGGCCGCGGAAGAACAGCAGCGGCTTCTTGCTGGGCTCCAAGGCCATCGCGCGGACGCGGCCGAGGAAGATGGTGTGGTCCCCGGCGACGATCTCGTCGGCGAGATCGGTCACGAAATAGGCGGCCGCGTTGGCGATCACGGGTAGCTCGTTGCGCTGTTCGAAAATGTCGCAAAGCTCGAGCCTAGGCTTGCCGGCGAAATGCCACGCCAAATCGTCCATCCCCTCGGCGAGGACGCTCACTGCGAAGCGGCCGGTGTTCTGGATGTTGCGAAGCATCTTCGCGCTTTTCGCGATCGAGATGGCGACCAGCGGCGGATCGAGCGAGACCGACATGAAGGCGTTGGCCGTCATGCCATGGTCGCGGCCCTCGCAATGCGTCGTGATGATGGTCACGCCGGTGCCGAACTGGCCACAGGCATTGCGCAGTTCGCGCGGATCGATCGCGGTCATTGGCTTGCGGTCTCGGCTTGGGCCAAGCCGGATCGATTGGCCGGTGGCGCGGTCACGATGTCTCGCCAGTTTTCCAGCGTCGCCGCGGCAGCGGCAAGGCCGGATCGCCGCAAGCTCCGGATCCGGCTGCTGGAGACGATCTCGCCATTGCCGCAGCGCACCGGCGGCAGGATGCGGGTGTTGAAGTGTTGCTGCAACAGAAGCGCCGTGCCGCCCTTGCAGGACCCGAAGCGGAAATCCTCGCCGACGACCACTTCACGCGGCTGCAGCCGCCGCAGCTCGGCGAGGAAATCCGCCGCGGTTCGCCGCGCATAGATCCGGTTGAAGTCGGCGACGATGATGTGGTCCGGCGCGAATGTTGCGATGCGCGCGAGCTTTTCGCGCAGCGATATCAACGGCTCGGCCTGGCCGAAGTACACCTTTGGCGGCGGATTGAAGGTGTAGACCACGGCGGCAACGCCGCGGCGTTGCGCTGCCGCAATTGTCTGTCGGAGCAGCTCCTGATGGCCGCGGTGGACGCCGTCAAACGCGCCGATCGTCACGACGCAGGCGTCGAGGGCCAGTTCGCCAGCGCTGCTGTCAAAACCCTTGCCCAAACCCGTGGCCATGGTTCGCTCCGGTTTTCGCTCCCTTGCCGTGCTGCGCGACTGCTGCGTCAGCTGCGGCGTTGCGTCGGCCGGACGATCATTGCCGTCCGGTCCGTGCCATCGAGTCATAGCCCGAGCCGGGCCGGTCCGCGCGGTATGGTGTGATACCTTCCGCCGGCTCCGGACGAGCGCGTAGCTTTTCCTCCGATGTCACGCCGACCAAGAGCGTGACGAGATGGTATCGGGCCGATGCGGCAACAGCCGCGGGTCTAACGACACAAAGGAGAAGAAGCGTCCATGACTACAGCAGCCGCCCTGCGAGCCGACATGCCTGCGTCGACCACCAGCGTCTATACCGGCGCGGAATTCCTGGACAGCATCCAGGACGGAAGAGAAATCTACATCTACGGCGAGCGCGTCAAGAACGTCACCCAGCATCCCGCCTTTCGCAATTCGGCGCGGATGGTGGCGCGCTGGTACGATCGTTTTCACGATAAGAAGGATCAGATCGGCGTCCTGACCGACACCGGCTCGGGACAATTGACTCATCCGTTCTTCCTCGGCTCGAAGACGGCCGACGATCTGATCAAGGGCCGCGACGCGATCGCCGAACTGCAGAAGGTTGCGTTCGGCTGGATGGGCCGTTCACCTGATTACAAGGCATCGTTCCTTGGCACGCTGGGTGCGAATTCGAGCTTCTATGGCGACTACGCCGGCAACGCCAGGAAGTGGTATGCCCGGACCCAGGAGCGGCTCGACTTCTGGAATCACGCCATCGTCAACCCTCCGATCGATCGCGATCGGGCGATCGAGGAGGTGCGCGACGTCTTCATGCATGTCGAGAAGGAGACCGACGCCGGCCTGATCGTCTCCGGGGCGAAGGTGGTCGCAACCGGCTCGGCCTTGACGCACTACAACTTCATCGCCCACTACGGCATCCCGATCAAGGACAAGTCGTTCGCGCTGATCTTCACGGCGCCGATGGATGCCAAGGGCATCAAGTTGATCGCCCGCTCGTCCTACGAATTCACGGCGGCGGCGACTGGCTCGCCGTTCGACTACCCGCTGTCGAGCCGCTTCGACGAAAACGACTCGATCCTCGTGTTCGACAAGGTGCTGGTGCCCTGGGAAAACGTCTTCATCTATGGCGATGTCGACAAGATCAACCAGTTCTTCCCGGCGTCCGGTTTCATCCCGCGGTTCACGCTGCACGGCGTGACGCGGCTGGCCGTGAAGCTCGACTTTATCGCCGGCCTGTTTTCGATGGCCGTCGAAGCGACCGGCTCCAAGGACTTCCGCGGCGTGCAGACCGCCGTGGGGGAGGTGATCGCCTGGCGCAATCTGTTCCACGGCATTGCGGACGCGATGGTGAAATCGCCGATCGCCTGGCAGGGCACCGAGGGCTACAATCTGCCCAACCTAAACTACGGGCTGGCATATCGTGTGTTCGCGCCGATGGCCTATCCGCGGATCAAGGAATTGATCGAGCGCCATGTCGCGAGCGGCCTGATCTATCTGCCGTCGAGCTCGGCCGATCTGGAGAGCGATGCGATCCGGCCCTATCTCGATCGCTTCGTGCGCGGCTCGAACGGCTATGCCGCGATCGACCGGATCAAGCTGCTCAAGCTGCTGTGGGACGCGGTCGGCTCCGAATTCGGTGGCAGGCACGAGCTCTACGAGCGCAACTATGCCGGCAATTACGAGAACCTGCGGGTCGAGACGCTGAACGCCGCGGCCGCCACCGGGGACCTCGGCGCCATGCAGGATTTCGTGCGCAACTGCATGAGCGACTACGACGTCTCCGGTTGGACGGCGGAGGATCTGGTTAATCCCGATGACATCAACCTCGTCAGCCGCGGACTGGTGCAGGGCTGAAGGCAAGGCTGGCGATCCGGTAGAGACGATCAAGGGAGCCGCCGCGATCGCGCCGCGGCTCCACGCCATTTTTGCGCGGTCGCTTTATGCTTGCAGAGAGAGTTCATCGTCATGCTGTTTCACGTCGAAATGGAGGTGCGGATCCCGCACGATCTGCCGACTGAGCGAGCCGACGCTCTGAAGCAGGCGGAGCGTGTCCGCGCCATGGAGCTGCAGCGCACAGGGGCCTGGCGCCATTTGTGGCGGGTGGCCGGGCGCTATGCCAATGTCAGCATATTCGACGTCTCGGGCGCGCAAGAATTGCACGACATCCTGTCCAGCCTGCCGCTGTTTCCATTCATGGAGATCCGGGTCGCGCCGCTGTGCCGGCATCCGTCGTCGATCCATGACGACGAACGTTAGCAGCGCTGCCGGCCAAATATGTCAATGCGAAGAAAGTCCCCGAGGCAACCCTGGCTCGAACACCTAAGCATGATATGCGCGATTCACAGCGTGCGAGAATAGCCAGCGTTTCAGGGCCATGAAACATAATAACTTAGCGGCCGAACATTCTGCTACCTGCTGTCGCATTCTGGACGCTGCTACCAGACTGTATCGGCTGATGGGTCATAGGAAGACATCGGTGGCCGATATTGCGCGCGAGTGTTCAATGTCGCCCGCAAACGTCTATCGGTTCTTCAGCTCGAAGCAAGCGATGAACGATGCTGTTGCAGACAGGTTGTTTGCGGAGGTGATCGCTCTCGCGACTGAAGCCTCTGTAACCCCGCGAACTCCCGCCGAGCGACTAAGGGCGACGTTGGCAGCTATCGAGAAGCGCCATGCTGATCGCTTCCTCAACGAAAAACATCTCCATGAACTAGTGGTGATTTCGGTACGAGAGAACTGGTTGGTTAGCCGTTCCTTCACGGAGCGGATCGAGTCCATCGTGGCCGACATCGTCTCGGAAGGGATAGCACGACGCCAGTTTCAAGGCGGAGATAGCATAGTCCTTGGGCGATGTCTTCTTGTAACTACGGCTGTCTTTTGCGATCCGCGCCTAATCGCTACGAGGGGAGGTTTTCATCGACCAAATCTAGAGCAGATCATGGACTTCGCAATTGGAGCACTTCGTGGAGACAGCATTGCTCACTTCACGGGCGATCAGCTCCATGCCTCCAGGTGATTGTCTGAAAAATCGATCCTGCTTAAGACGGCACGAGATTCAGCGATTGTAGCTGCGCCATCTTGTGCGGAAGCAAGGACCCTTGTGACCTCAGCGCAGAGGTCTTCTCGTTCGGGCCAATGAGGCCGCACACGAGATAATATGCCAAATCCTCGGAATTGCTTTCAAGGCTGAGCCCGTTGTGAACAGGCACGTCGCCGATGGTCAGCTAGTCGAATTGTTGGCAGATTGGAGCATGTCGCGTGCCTCGGCCCAGTGACACCGCGTCATCAGCTCAAAAGCCGCACGCGCGTACAAATCTCTTCAAGCTTCGCGTCTAGGTGTTCTTTTCAGTGTTTGCGCAGCATCATCGCCGAAATAGAGCCTTTGCCTGGCAAAGCCGCTCTCTTTAGTCAGTGCTGTGAATCAGGGCTGGCTACTGTTGTCGAACGACTGTTTTCTTGCGTCCACGACCACGAGAACCGGCGACGTCCGCGGACCTCTCCACCCGACGCTGTGGCGCTGCGAGTCGGTCCGCTAAATGGAGAGCGAGCTCGAGGTGTAGTCGGTTTTCTTCGAGAGGACGTCCGAGGAGGGTTTCCGCGCGATTGAGACGGTAGCGAACCGTGTTGTGATGGAGGCCAAGGCGGCTGCCGGCTGCGCGGAAATTGCTATTGGCATCGAAGAATCCCGTAAGCGTGGCACGGAGGCGGCGTGCTTCGACCGTCTCGTCTGCTAGGGAACCGAGCTGGTCGGCCATGAAGGCGCGGCAATTTGCGGGATCGCTGCCGCAAAGAGCGGCGAGCTCTACGTGCTCAAAGTACGTTACGGTCCCCGCTGGATAGCCTGCGAGACGCGCGACTCGAAGCGCATCGCACGCTTCTCGGTGACTACGGCGGAATCCGGTGAGACCGACGGCTGGCCGTCCCTGACCGACAATCACGGCAGCTTGCGTTGGACGACCTTCACTCGTGACCTGTGCAGGGATCCAGCACCAAACCGTATCGATGTCAGTGCGAACTAGTAGAGGTTTTGCTCGGCTCAACGTAGCGGCTATCTCATGCGCGGTCGAATCTAGTGGCGTCTGATCCCCACCTTGATGTCGCTGCAAAACGAGCGCAACATGATGCCCTGCAAGATTGTAGCCCAAGCGCAGGCCTGCATCGCGTATATTGACATCGTCTTCCGTCAAGACGCGCCTGACGTAAGCCGCCCAGGCCAGGGAGCCCTCCCGCGCAACGCGCTCGGCCTCATCTGTATACTCGGAACCTAGCCGCTGCGTGATTAGATCTAACCAGCCGATCAAAAACGCTGTCCCATAACTGACAACTGACACGGCAATGGACTTATCGCGGCAGTACCGCTCGACCGCATCGGACCAGCGCTTGCACCAGTAGATCAGCCCCACTCGGTAAGCCCGCATGATCGCGTCGTAGCTGAAGTTGTGCTGGACCATAGCGCGGGTGGACTGCACCACTTCGGCTGGGGGAGCCATCTGTTCAAACGGGACCGAGTTGATCAGCGCGTGCAGGATCGCCTTGCTGTTGGCGTGGCAACTCGCCCGCGCGAGGTCGATCATGCCGCCGTGGGGGATTTCTGGCATCGCCGCTAGAATGTGGGAAAGGGTCCCGTCACCAATCGAGGGCAATTCGGGCACTAAAGCCGTGGCGATACGGCGAACGGTTGCGAGGATCAATTTTTCCGAAGAACGTGCCATAGGTCTAGCATATCGCCAAATGGTCAATTTTGCTCCAGAGATTTGAGCGTTTAGCCGAAGACAACCGATATCGGTCGGGTCCAAGCTCTGTGCTGGCTACGCAGGAAACCTGGGGCTCGCTTCAGATGGAGGATACGCTGATGGGATCGCACTACGATGTCGTTGTGGTCGGCGCAGGTTTGCCGGTTTGTACGCAGTGCACAAAATGCGCGACGAGCTTGGGCTGAATGTTCAAGCCTTCGAGGCGGCCGGAGGAGTGGGCGGTACATGGTGGTGGAATCGGTATCCCGGCGCCCGCTGCGATTTCGAATCGATCCACTACAGCTACTCCTTTTCCGAAGAGATACAGCGCGAATGGGAGTGGTCGGAGCGCTTTGCCGGGCAGCCGGAAATCTTGGCCTATCTGGAATGGGTGGCTGACAAGCTGGATGTCCGCCGCGCATTTCATTTCAATACGCGCGTGACGTCGACGACGTGGGATGACAAGGCCGCGCGTTGGATAATCTGTACCGATGACGGAGCCACCTGCACGGCACGCTTTGTAGTGCCTTGTGTCGGCGGCCTTTCTGTCGCGAAGGAGCCGGAGTTTCCGGGCTCAGAGACATTCAGGGGCGAACTCTACCGGACGAGTAGTTGGCCGCACGAGCCCGTGGACTTCACTGGCAAGCGGGTTGCGGTGATCGGCACGGGCTCGACAGGCATCCAGGTTATCCAGGAGATTGCGAACGAGGCGGCGGAGCTGACCGTGTTTCAGCGGACGCCCAATTTCGCCGCTCCCCTGGGCAATGAACCCGTCGATCTGGCGCAGCGGCGATGGAATGCAGAGCATCACGCCGAGCTGCGAGCGGGCTCGCGCCAACATATGATCGGCGTGCCCTACGACCCGCCCAGCGGTCCTGCACTTGCAGCGACGCCGGATGAGCGGCGCAGGATCTGCGACAAGTATTGGGACCGCGGCGGCTTTCGCCTGCTCGTCTCGACATTCAGCGATGTGATTTTCAACCAACAGGCCAACGAAACTATCGCAGAATATATCCGCGAACGTATCCGTGAGCGTGTGAAGGATCCTGCGACGGCAGCGTTGCTTTGTCCTACGGACCATCCCTACGCGTCGAAGCGTCCGCCGTTCGAGACCGGTTATTACGAGGCCTACAACCTCCCGCATGTTCATCTTGTCGACGTGCGCTCCGTGCCGATTGAGGCGATCACGCCAACCGGTGTTCGCACGTCGTCGAAATCCTACGAATTCGATGTGATCATCCTCGCAACTGGATTCGATGTCTTCACACGGCCGCTGTTGAAACTCGGCCTGAGGGGGCGCGATGGTCTGAAGCTCGAAGACAGATGGGCGAACGGCCCCACGAGCTATCTGGGTGTCCAGATCGCCGGTTTTCCAAATCTGTTCCTCATCAACGGCCCGAAGAATGCGGTCGCGCTCTATAACGTTCCATTGGCGACCGAGGACAGCGTCGACTTTGTTGCTGCGGCTCTCGCCCGCGCCATAGCGGATAAGACCGCGACATTTGAGGCAACTTACGAGGCTGAAGAAGCCTGGGGCCGCCTGTGCGAAGGCATTCTGAACCTGACCGTCATCCCGCATTCCAAGGGCTCCTGGTACATGGGCGAGAACATCCCGGGCAAGGCGAGGGCGGCGTATTTCTTTGCGGGGGGCGCGCCGTTGTACCGTGCGATCTGTGCCGAGATCGCGCATGTGGGCTATGGCGGATTTGCCCTTGACCGTGTCTCGGCGCCTATCCCCCCATTGGTCAGACTCGATCCCGCCGCAGCGCTCCTCCTGGGCTCGATGCTGGCCCGCGGCATGAAGCCTCTCGATGAGCTCAATCTGAATGAGGTGCGAGCGGTGGCCGAGTCCCTGAGGGAGCTGCAGCTGCCAGGACCCGCAATGCGAGTCGAAACCGTCGAGGCGCCTCGCGCTCGAATCTACATTCCCGACCGCGAGGGCACTCTGCCGGTGATCGTGTTCTATCATGGAGGTGGTTGGATCTCCGGGTCGCTCGATTTGGCCGATGCTCCCTGCCGAACGCTCGCCGACGAAATTGGAGCAATCGTCGTATCCGCGCACTATCGGCTCGCACCAGAACATCCGTTCCCGGCCGCGACCGATGATACATTTGCTGCGCTAGGCTGGGTCTGGAAGCACATCAGCGCTTACGGCGGCGATTCCGATCGGATCGTCGTCATGGGTGAGAGCGCCGGCGCGAATCTGGCCGCAGTCGCTGCCATCCGCGCACGCGATGCCGGCATTCCGCTCGCGGGGCAGGTGCTGATTTATCCTCCGATTGATCCGGAGGCATCCACGGCATCCCGCACCGAGTTCGCAAATGGCCCCTTCTTTACTCGGGCCATTGGCGAGAAGATGTGGGGCGCTTACCTGGGTGGGGCCGAAGTGACCATGCTCGCCGCGCCCTCGAGGGCTCCAACCTTGGCCGGACTTGCACCCGCACTCGTCCTCACTCTCGAGCTCGATATGAGCCGCGACGAGGCTGAGGATTATGCCCATGCTTTGGCTTCGGCCGGAGTTCCTGTCCGGTTGCATCGCTTCGATGGACTGTTCCATGGAGTGTTCAACATGAGCGCGTTCATCCCGGGCGTTCGAGAAATGTATGCGTCGATCGGTGATTTTGTGTCCTCTTGCAAAGAGCGGGTAACCGAAGCTGCATAATCGATCCTGATGGCGAGGGGCCTTGATACCGTCGGCCCCTTAGCCAAGCGCACGCTTACCGAGCGTACGACGTCGACGGATCGACCTACCAATGAATCGTCGCTGCCATTTTTGCATCCATTGGCACACGCGAGGAGTTAAAATATCAAGAAGATAGCAGTTGCCGGCAGCGGTGTATCCTGGAAGCCAGATTGCCATGCAAACGGCCTTTCATGGCTACAAGGTTTCGCTCTACGATATTAGCGCTACAGCGCTAGACAAGGCCAAGCATACGCTACGAGGCGCTTGGTGAGCGATATCGCACGGCAAGGACAGCAGGCCATCCTGCCGCGCCTTCAAGGACCGAGACGACGTAGGCTGCGAGTGTGAACACCGCGCAAAAGCAGTCGCGATTTTGAAATCTCGTCGGGCAAGTGCGACGAGGATCCATATTGGTGATGGTGCTGACCAGTGCGACCGTCCTCGGACCCGACGTTCCGAAGCTTCAAGGCGCGGCGGCTTCGAAGATTCTAATGGGCCACCTTAGTTGGGCGGCGCATGCAGGATGCAGCCGACCGGCCTCCGCTCGTACTACCGCGCGAGCCGAAACTTTCCGCCCTCGACCTTGATCAGGAACGCCGACCGGGCGTCATAGCCATTGTGGTTCTGGGGGCTCATCGTCGACACCCCGTTGTTCAGGTAGACATCCCTTACCCGCTCTAGTGCATCACGCAGCGCGATGCGGAATTCCGGCGTGCCGGGTTTCGCAATTGTCATCGCATCCGGTGCAGCCTGCCTGACCAGCGTCATCGCGTCCCACAGATGTGCGGCGAAAATGTTGGGTCTGCTACCGTTCACCTTCTCGTAGGCCGCCACGAACTCATCACGCGCGCGGCGGAACGGATCTTCCGAGGCGAGGTCGTCGGCGATGGTGAAGGCCTCTCCGGCAAACACCGCACCTTCAACGTTGGCGCCGCCGAGCTTAATGAAGTCCTCGGTGGCGACACCGTGGGTCTGGTAGATCCTGCCTGCATAGCCGCGGGTTCGGAGCGCTTCCTGAGGCAGAACGGCCGGCGTACCCGCAGAGGCGATGAACACGGCGTCCGGATTGGTGGCGATCACCTTCAACGCCTGTCCGATGGCGCTGGTATCGGAACGGGCATAGACCTCGTGGGTCGTCACGGTAAGGCCAAGCCCCGGCGCGAGCCGAGACACTTCGGCGTAATAGCCCTCACCATAGCCATCGGAGACACCGATATAGCCAAGCGTCTTGACGCCGGATGCGGCGACATGCCTGAGGATCGCAGCCGCCATCAGATCGTCGTTCGGTACCACCTTGAAAGCCCATCTGCGGCGGTCGTCGATCGGCTGCACGATCGACGTGGCTGCGGCGAGGGAAACGATGGGGGTCTTTGACTCCATGGCGACGTCAATCATGGGCATGGTCACGGGCGTCAGTGACGACCCGATCAGGACGTCGACGCCGTCCTGGATTACCAGCCGTCGCGCGTTCTGCGTGCCCTTGGTCGGATCCGACTCGTCGTCAAGCGCGATGCAGACGACCTTCTCCCCGGCGATCTCCGCTGGCAGCGCGGCAATGGTTCGCATCTGCGGCTGGCCGAGCGAAGAGCCCGGCCCGCTGGCCGACACCACGACCCCCACCTTGATGTCCGCTTGCGCCTGCGACAGCAGCAGCATCGTGCTCGCAAGAACCCTCAGCCCGGCAGCAGCCAGCTTCATTGTCGCTCTCCTCCGCACAATCAATTCTTGTGATGCGCAGGCTCTTGGGGCCCAGCGCACCATACTTGGATTATCCGCCGCCTGAAGGCCTGCGTCTGTCCCCACGATTGGGGACAGTTAGCAACTGCAGCACCAGCGCGAGGCTTCAAAAGCCCCGATGCGGCTGATAGACTTCAAAAAACAGGAGGAAGCGATGACGGCGGACCCGCGTCCCACCGATGTGGCATCCGTGCTCGCGCCGTTAGTGCTGGCGATCGGCCGGCCGTCGTTCCCGAAGCTGCTGCTCGATGGCGTGCGGGATGCGGCTAATGTCGGCCATTGCATGGTCTTCGCTTTCGAAGGCCGCACCACGCGCTGTCCGCTCGGAATCGGAAACATCCAGATCGGGCCGGACCTGGGCGCGGCCTATGCCGAGCACTTCTATGCCGCGGATCCCAACCACGACACGCTGCTGCGCCAGCAGTCCTCGCCGCGGCCGATCCTGTTGCCGAGATTCTCGCCGCGCATGTACAGCAACACCTACCGGAAGCTGTTCTTCGAGGACGGCGAGATCGTCGATAAGAGCGCTACTGCGATCTGGGTGGCTGACATCTGCTTCTACCTGAACTTCTATCGGACGAAAGATCAGGGGCAGTTCACGTCGGCCGAGGCCGCCCGCCTCGCCGAGCTTGCTCCGGCGCTGGCGGCGATCGTGGCGCGACATTGCCAGGAGCAGGATGTTCCCGATCCGCGCACGCAGATCGAGCGACTGTTCGCGACGCGCGAATGTTTTATGACATTGACCCAGCGTGAGAGGGACGTGTGCCGGCGGATCCTGTCCGGTTACAGCACCGAGGCGATCGCGACCGATCTCGGGATCAGCCTGCACTCGGCATTCACCTACCGCAAGCGGGCCTATGAGAAGCTTGGCATCTCCTCGCAGAATGAGCTGTTCGCCATTGCGCTACGGCTCATCGCGCGGCCGCATTTCGGCTGTCCCTGACGACAGGGACAGACTTCCAGGTCGTGAGACGATACGCTCGCGCCCGGAGGACCGATCTTGAGCACAGCCCCCCGTATCGACGTCGACGTTGCCGCCTTCTGGCACGATCCCTATCCGACTCTGGCGCGCCTCCGCCGCGAGGCGCCTATTGCGTTTGTGCCGCAGCTCGGCAGCACACTTCTGTGCAGCCGGGACGACATTTATGTCTGCGAAAAGCAAATCGAGGTGTTCAGCTCGCACCAACCCGAAGGCCTCATGAACCGGCTGATGGGGCACAACATGATGCGCAAGGATGGAGACGCGCATCTCGCCGAGCGCAAGGCGATCTTCCCTGCCGTCTCCCCGAAGACTGTCAAGACGCACTGGACCACTCAGTTTCAGAGTCATGCCGACCGGATCCTTGACGCTCTGGTGCCTGCCGGGGCTTGCGATTTCGTGCGCGAGTTCGCGCTGCCGTTCTCGGCGGAATGCCTGAAATCGATCACCGGCCTCACCAACATGCGTTTCCAGGACATGAATGCCTGGTCGCAAGGCATGATTGACGGCATCGCCAACTACGTCGGCGATCCTGATGTCGATGCACGCTGCCGCGCGGCGACCTCGGGCATCGACGCCGCGATCGACGAGATGGTGCCACTGTTGCGCCGACAGCCCGACCAGAGCCTGCTCGGCGTCATGCTGGCCTGCGAGATGCCGATGGAGAGCATTCGCGCCAACATCAAGCTGGCGATCAGCGGCGGGCAGAACGAACCGCGCGATGCGATTGCCGGCACCGTCTGGGCGCTGATCACCCATCCGGACCAGCTCAGGCTGCTGATGGCCAGAGAGATTCCCTGGATGCAGGCGTTCGAGGAGTATACCCGCTGGATATCGCCGATCGGCATGTCGCCACGACGGGTGGCGAAGCCATGGACAGTGCGCAATGTCGACTTCGAACCGGAGGAACGGGTGTTCCTGATGTTCGGCTCAGCCAACCGCGACGAGAAGCACTTCTCGCGGCCGGATGAATTCGACGTCCGGCGCGATACCAGCAAGAGCATCGCGTTCGGTGCCGGGCCGCATTTTTGCGCCGGCGCCTGGGCGTCGCGGGCGATGGTGGCCGATGTCGCCCTGCCCGCCATCTTCACGCGGCTCGAACGCTTGCGCCTGATCGCGGACGAGCCGGCACGGATGGGAGGCTGGGCGTTCCGCGGATTGCTCAACCTGCCGGTGACGTGGGACCGCCCAGCCTAACGCATGTTGTGCCGGCCGCTCGACCGGCGCGACCTGCCCTATGAAGATCGCCAACCTCACTGCAGTTGCGGCCCGCCTGCTGGATCCGCCTTTATTTGAGCAAGTCCAGGCGCCCATTTCTGATATGGTGGCGGCAAAAGAGCTGCTTGACCCACCCGCGCTTGAGCCCAGGCAGAAGTCGCGCAGATCGCTATGTGCAGTGCTCTCGCAAACGCGAAATCCTGTCCGTTACCGTCGGCGCAGAGCCCTAGACTAGATCAGCGCAGATCCCGAGTCCGGCGCGGTCCGGTGCGATGAGCAGAGGCCGATCGATCTGCACAGAACTATCGCAACCGCTGTAAGGTGCGTGCTGGTCAACACCAAATAAAAGCCACCTACTTCACCAACTCGCACCCGCCTTCCGCCAGCGGACGGAACGCCTGATCGGCGGGAATGGTCGAGACCAGCTTGTAATAGTCGTACGGATATTTCAACTCCTCCGGCTTCTTCACCTCGAACAGGTACATCGGATGCACGACGCGACCGTCCTGGCGGATCGTGGTGTCACCGAACAGCTTGTCCTTGCCCTTGAACTTCTTCATCTCGGGCACGACCTGCTTCGCATTGTCGCTGCCGGTGGCGGCGACGGCGTTGAGATAAGCGAGCGTGGAAGCATAGACGCCGGCCTGGTTGCCGCTCGGCATCTTGCCGTTCATGCCGGGCCGCGCGGCAAAACGCTTGGCGAACGCGCGGGTATCGTCATTCATGTCCCAGTAGAAGGCTTCCATGAGCTGGAGACCCTGCGCGACCTTGATGCCCATGCCGTGAACGTCATTGATGAAGAGCAGGAAGGCGACGAGCTTCTGCCCGCTCTGCTGGATGCCGAACTCGGCGGCCTGCTTGACCGCGTTGATGGTGTCACCGCCCGCATTGGCAAGGCCGATGACCTGCGCTTTCGAGCTTTGCGCCTGGAGCAGGAAGGAGGCGAAATCGGAGGTGCCGAGCGGATGCTTGGAGGAGCCCAGTACCTTGCCGCCGTGTCCCTCGATGTATTTCTGCGCCTCCGCCTCGATGCCCTTGCCGAGCGCGTAGTCGACGGTCAGGAAATACCAATCCTTGCCGCCCCGCGACATCATCGCCGCAGCGGTGGTGTTGCCGGTCGCCCAGGCATCGTTGACCCATTGGATCGTGTTGGGCGAGCAGGCCTTGCCGGCGAGATCCGAGCTTGCCGTCGAGGACGCAAGGAATGTCATGCGGCTGTCGCGCAGCAACGCATTGATGGAGAGGCCGACGGCCGAGTTCGGCACGTCGACGATGGCGTCGACGCCCTCGACGTCGAGCCATTTGCGCGCGATGGCGTTGCCGACATCGGCCTTGTTCTGGTGATCGGCATAGACGATCTCGACCTTGATGTCCTTGCCGCCGCCGTTGAAATCCTCCGCCGCCATGCGCGCGGCCTCGACAGAACCCATGCCGTTGGTGTCCTGGAAGATGCCGGAGATGTCGTTGAGCACGCCGATGCGCACGACATTGTCGGATATCTCCGCGCTCGCCGCGCCGGTCACCAAGCTTGCGGCCAGTGCGAGTGTCCACCTCAGGTGCTTCATCATTCCCTCCCCTGTGTGTTGGTTGCCGGTCGTTGCCGGCATCTTGAGCATCACACCTGCCGCTCCGGCAGTCTCAGCACGAGCCCGTCGAGCTCGGGCGTGATAGTGATCTGGCAGGACAAGCGGCTATTCGGCCGCCGCTCGGCGGCGGTGCCGTCGAGCAGCGCGTCCTCGTCGTCGGCCATCACGGGCAGGCGCGCGAGCCAGCTCTCGTCGACATAGACGTGGCAGGTCGCGCACATGGCGTTGCCGCCGCATTCGGCCAGGATGCCGTCGAGGCCGTGACGGGTCGCGGCCTGCATGGCGCTCTCGCCGCCCGAGGTCTCGACGCGCTCGGGCTTGCCGTCGGGATGGATGAAGATGATGTCGGGCATCAAGGCTCCTCGTCAGGCCGGGGTGATGGTGACCGGCAGGCTGTCGAGCCCGCGCAGCGTGTTGTTGAAGCGGCGCTTCGGCTCGCCCGTGATCTCGATCTTCGCGATGCGGCGTGCCAGCGCCGTCAGCATCACCTCGCCTTCGAGACGGGCGACGAGCTGGCCGACGCACATGTGGATGCCGGAGCCGAAGCCGACATGGCCGGAGGTGCGGCGGGTGATGTCGTAGCTGTCGGGGTCGTCCCAGCGGCGGGGATCGCGATTGGCAGCGGCGAGGAACATCAGCACCTTCTCGCCCTCGCCGATTCGGGCACCGGAGAGTTCGACCTCGCGCGTGGTGGTGCGGAAGAAGGTCTGCACCGGGCTCTCGAAGCGCACCGCCTCCTCGAAGGCCCCACGGGCGAGCGAAGGATCCTCGCGCAGGCGCTGCCACTGATCGGGGAAGCGCGCGAGGCAATAGACGGCGGCGCCGATGCCGTTGACCGTCGTGTCGAGTCCGGCAGATAGCAGCGAGCGCACCAGCAGCGGCGCTTCGGTGGCCGTGATAGCACCCTCGTCGACCTGTGCGTGAATGCAGGCCCCGAAGCCGCCGGGCGCCAGATTCTCGCGCTGGCACTGCTCGGCAACATAGGCCTGATGCGGCGCCGATCGTTCGATCGCCTCCTGGCGCAACCGGTTGGGCGGGCCGAAGGCGTTGAACACGACGCTGGCATAGGGAATCAGATGCTCGCGTCCCTCCGGCTTCAGGCCGAGCGCATCCGGGAAAATTGACAGCGGGTAGGCCTCGGCAAGGTCGGTGATCGCGTCGAAGCTGCGCTTGTCGAGCAGCGCGTCGACCCGTGCTTCCGCCGCCGCGGCAAAGCGGTCGCGCACCTGCTTCATTACCGTCGGCGACAGCACTTTTGACAGCACGGCGCGCGTGCGGGTGTGCGCAGGCGGATCGGCCTCCAGGATCAGGCTCGGCGGCCGCCATGGCGTTTCCTTCTTGAAATCGGACAGACCGACGCCGCGGCTGGAGCAGAACGTCGCGGGATCGTTCAGCACCGCGTGGACCTCGGCATAGCGCGCCACGCCATAGACCTTCCATTTGTCGAGGTAGACCACCGGGCCCGCCTCCCGCAGCAGCTCATGGGCGGGATAGGGATCGGCAAAAAAAGTCATGTCGAAGGGATCGACGTCGAGATGCGGGACGCCCGATTCCGCGGAGCCGGATGCGGTCATGGAAGACCTCCCTCATTTTGAGCTTGTGAAAGGGCGGCGCATGCCCTTAGGTCTTTGTGTCCGCCGCGAGTCAGAATCCCGCTATGCCGCCGTCCTCGACCAGAGCCCGCCAGAAGTCTTCGCCCGTTGAGGCAGGACCGACGCTCGATCTCGAACGCTACGTGCCGGCGTTCATCACCTTCATCGCCAACAAGCTGTCGAACAGCGCGACCGCATTCTATCAGCGGGAGTTCGGCGTCAACGTCACGGAATGGCGGATCATGTCGCTGCTGGCGATCGAGCCGGGCATTCCGGCTTCGCGCATCTGCCACGTCATCGGCTTCGACAAGGGCCCGGTGAGCCGGACGCTGGCGGGTCTCGAGAAGCGCGGCCTGGTCTCGATCCGCACCGACCCGAACGATGGCCGCACTCATTCGATCGCACTGACGGCGAAGGGCCGCGCCACCCATGACAAGGTGATCGTCGCAGCGTTCGAGCGCGAGCGGCGGCTGTTGTCGTGCCTGAACGAGGACGAGCGTGAGGTCCTGATCGGCTTGCTGCGCCGGCTGCATGAGAATCTCGGCGCCGTGACGGACAGCAGCTTCAGCTGACGCACCGCACCGCGGCCGCACGCTGTCGCCACCTGGCATGCGGCCGTGGCTGCCTGCGGCCCCCTTCCTGCCGAGCATCATTTCCTCCGATATCGGACGCAGCGGTTCCTCCCTCTGTCGCCCTTGTTTTTAGTCGTTGCACAAGTTAGTTGCCGAAGCAACAAATAATTGTGCGGAATATACTCGTGTGCACACGCAGCAAATGACGCGACGGAGCATGACCTGACATCTCAGGGATAGTTCCGCGGCGCTATCGGCAGCGGTTTGTGAAAGCTGATAGTGCCTCCGTCTTGTTGCCGCGGTCGAGCGCCAGGAGGCACGCGCCGCGCAAGCGATAGATCTCGGGCAGGTAAGCACCTTCTGTCGCGTTGCTGACAGATGCATGACCTAGTCTCAAATGTTCTTTTCGCGGTCTTCCGATACCCGACCACCCGGTCGGCGGTGCTATTTCTGGAGAGGAAGCCCACAATGTTCAAGGGGGCCGCAGTCGCTTTACTGGTGCTGTTCGGTGCGGATCGTTTGCTGAACGGAAGTCAGGTCACGGACGGCGTCTCAACGATGCTGAGACAAATCGCGCGCGCATTCGGTATCTGAAGGTCATCACCGGAGATACCAGCGACCGAGCCGTTTCGTCTCACGGCGCGCTGCGTCTCACCGAGTCCGAGTCTCGAATTGAAAACGCTGGTGCTTGGTCCCAAGCGCCTGAAAGTGCTAGAATATCGCTGCGTTAACGGGTCTTGGTCAGATCGCGAATCGGTGGAGGCCATCGTGAAGATTGAGCGAGCACTGGCAATCGCAGCTCGAGCACGGGTCAGGCGGAACATTTTCATCCGCGCCCGCGCGACACAGCAGAATTAGGCTAATGACCCGATTGATACCCAAGCTAGCGCCGGACGACATCATTGAGTGGCCGCATGGCGAGCGCACAAAGGTCGTATGGATTTCGGAAGACGGCGAGCGCTTTCGCGTCGAGGGCCTACCGTCGTTGCTGCGGGCGGCAGACAGCTTTCGGGTAATCAGGAGAGGACGAATAGCCGTTCCGGATTGAGCGCGTTTAGGACGCTCTCGCCGGTAGCGCCAGTCCGAGGTGACATTGATAGTGACAATTGCGGATGGACGACTGCGCGCAAGCTGGTCGAACTCGCCGCCAGCATCGAGGCCGTGCAGGATAGGCGCATTTCACATCGAGAAGATCAACGCCCCGTTCCTCTACGCGCTCAAAGCCAGCGGGGCCGAGTTTGGCGCAGGGATCAAGCACGCGGTCGAAAAAGGCTGGTTGGGGCTGCACGAGAGCGGCACGTATGTCCGGCTCCTGAACGACGGCGCGTCTTAACCTTGTATGGGGCTTTCCCTGTCAAGGGTAAACTTCCCCACACGCTGCTCTCTATCCACTTGTCGAGTCGCTCCGGTTGGGTGTCAGCGAGGCGCTTCCTTGCATTCTCGGCATGAAGGGCCACCCTTTGCTTGGCCACGCTGAGCGGTCAATCCCTGCAGACCGCAATTGGCGCGCCTTTTGGCGCGCGGGATTGACGGCGAAAGCGCGTGCCGAGCGATAATGCGCCATGCCAAGAATGGCCTGGCGGCGAAGTTCACGATGTTCATCTTCACATGCCGTTTGGCCGTCGTCTCACCCGTGAGCATGACGTCACGTGTCATTGCGGTACATCGACGCGCAAGGACAGATCGCCTCGATACGGAACTGCTGCTGCGCGCCTTACTTGGAAGGCTCCGCGGCGAGAAGCGTCACTGCAGCATGGTCGCGATCCCAATGATCGAAGAGGAGGATGCCAAACGGCCGAACCGGGAGCGAGACAGCCTTCTTTGGCAACAAAATAGGTGGGTTACGCCTCGCTACCTACGCGTTCTCTTCAGTACCCGGCAGCTAGCCCCGAATTGCGGCGGGGATCGTTCGCGCCGTAGTAGCGGTTGTTGCCGACCTGCTTGCCGTTGAGTGACGGCGCACCGATGATGATGACCGCGAGATGGTTGGCCGGTTGCGGCGGGCCGAACTTGTGGCCCATGCTTTCCAGGATCTTTTGCGTATCCGGCGACAGGGCGTAGTTCTCGACGTTGGTCAGGTCCGGCAGCCATTGCTGGTGGATACGCGGCATGTCGACGGCTTCCTGCGCGTTCATGTCGTAGTCGATGGCGTTGATCATGGTCTGCAAGACAGCCGTGATGATGCGGCTGCCGCCGGGCGTGCCCACCACCATGACCGTCTTGCCGTCCTTGGTGACGATGGTCGGGCTCATCGAGGACAGCGGCCGCTTGCCGGGAGCGATGGCGTTGGCCTCGCCCTGCACCAGGCCGTAGAGGTTCGGCACGCCAACCTTGGCGGTGAAGTCGTCCATTTCATCGTTGAGTAGGACGCCGGTCTTGCCTGCCGTCACCTTGGCGCCAAACCAGTCGTTTAGCGTGTACGTCACGGATACCGCGTTGCCGTCCTTGTCCGCGATTGAATAGTGCGTGGTGTTGCTGCCCTCATGCGGCGCGACGCCGGGCTTGATGTCCTTGGACACGCCGGCCTTGTTCGGGTCGATCGCAGCACGGATCCTGGCCGCGTAAGCCTTGTCGAGCAGGCGGTCGAGCGGGTTCTTCACGAAGTCCGGGTCGCCCAGGTAGCTGTTGCGGTCCACATAAGCGTGGCGCATGGCTTCGATCTGGACGTGCACAGCCTGCGCGGAGTGATAGCCCATCTCCTTCAGCGGATAGCCCTCCAGGATATCCAGGATTTCGCAGATGATGACGCCGCCCGAGCTCGGCGGCGGCGCGGAGATCACATGGTAGCCGCGATAGTCGCATTCGACGGGTGCGAGCTCACGCGTCTTGTAGCCGTCGAGGTCTTCCTGCGTGATCAGGCCTTTGCCGGCCTGGCTCGACGCCACGATGGCGCTGCCGACCCAGCCCTTGTAGAAGCCGTCGGTGCCTTTGCTGCTGATCTCGCGTAGGGTTTTGGCCAGCTCGGATTGCACCAGCTTATCACCCACGTCGAACGGCTGGCCGTTGTTGAGGAAGATGGCGTTCGATGCCGGATCGTCCTTGAAATCGTCGGTCGCCGTGCGCAGCAGGTCGATGTCGCCCTGGTCGAGCGCAAATCCCTGCTCGGCGAGCTGGATAGCAGGGGCGATCAAGTCGGCGCGCTTCATGGTGCCGTACTTTTCGCGCGCATATTCCATGCCGGACACCGAGCCTGGCACGCCCACGGCGAGGTGCCCCTTGGTCGACGCGCCCTTGATGACGTTGCCGTCCTTGTCGAGATACATGTTGGCAGTCGCGCCCTTGGGCGCCGTTTCGCGGAAATCGAGGAACGTCTTGCGGCCGTCGGCGAGTTGGATCGTCATGAAACCGCCGCCGCCCAAATTGCCGGCCGCAGGATAGACCACCGCCAATGCGTAACCGACGGCCACTGCCGCATCGACGGCATTGCCGCCGCGCTTGAGCACATCCACGCCTGCCTGCGTCGCGAGATGCTGCGCGGAAACCACCATGCCGTTCTCTGTGGCAACCGGCGCAACCGACGCCGCCCGCGCTGGGCCGAACGTGATGAAGCTGATCGACACGATCGCGGTGACCATCCACCGCACGCCTGTTCCTGGATTTTGCAAGGGGCACTCCTCGGGATGGCCGGTGATCCCGGCGCATATCGTTGTGAAGGCGCGCACCCTAGCAGGTTGTGCCGTCGAGACCGAGTAAGAATTACTCGTTAGCGGCGTCAGGCCGGTGCGGGCCGGCCGATTGCGAGGGAAACCGTAAAGGGACGTTTGGCTGCTACCGCCTCCCCCCTGCAGTGAAATTACAGCAAGCGTCACATATGATATGATGGCTGCAGCTGATGATTTGCATCTAGAGGGCACTCTCAATCGCCAATCGCGTGCTGCCACTGCTTACGGTGCATGCGCAAGCCGCTGCGATCAGCGGACTAGGGGCGATGGAATACTCCTCCCTTTGAAAGTCCGCGACTTTGGCCGGATACTGGATCAAGGTCCTTGGCTATCAGCAATCCGAGGAGGGCGATCATGGCGATCCAGATCGTGATGGACCACACCGGCGACAGCCGTCATCCTTTCAACTCCGACGACGCGCAAGAACTGGCGAAGGCGGAGCAGCGGTTCTACGAGCTGACGAATATCGGTTTCACCGTAGCGGTCCGGATTGGTCCAGGTCAGGTCTCGCAGGTCCGATCGTTCGCCCGAACGCGGAAGAAACCGTCTTCTTCCCAGGCTGGTCGGCGGCTAAGTCGCCATTCCTGCCATGTTCGGCTTTCGATCGATGCCGCAGCGGCCGATCGCCGTCGGGGTTCACGGTGACATTGCGACTGCTTTCGCGGTCGTTTCCGGTGAAGTCGGCTAAGACAGGTCGTATCTGACCATGGAGGTCAGCGACGGCGTGCAGCCAGTGCTGCAACTGCACTCAGGTCAGGTCTTTCGGCATGGTGATGCCGAAGCGGAGAATCTGGCGGTGAATGGTCGAGCGATCGACGCCGCGTTCGCGTGCTACCCGCGAGACGTTCCAGCGATTGTTGCGCAACGCTGTCAGTAACTCGTCGGCTTGCTGTGACGTTGCCACTCCCCCACGTGCCGGTTTTCCGGATATCTCCACACGCAGAGGATGAGCGATCCGGTCCGGCAGATCGGCAAGATCGATTGTGCCGTCGGTCGACAGCGCGCAGCCATGATCGAGCGCGTTGACCAGCTCTCGGATGTTGCCGGGCCATTGGTACTTGAGCAGCGCGCCGCGCGCGCTTGCCGTCAGCGCATAGTTGGCCTTGTGCTCCGTCGAAAGTCGATGCAGGGATTGATCGATCAGCCACTCGATATCGGTCCGCTGACGCAGCGGAGGCAACGCAAACACCGCGCCGTTGAGGCGGAAATAGAGATCCTCGCGGAACTGCCCGGTCTTCACCAGCGCGACGAGGTCGCGATGGGTGGCTGCGATGACGCGGACATTGAGCGGGACCGGCCGGGTGCGGCCGACCGGTGTCACCTCGCGTTCGGCGAGCACACGCAACAGGCGCGTCTGCGACGAAATCGGCATGTCGCCGATCTCGTCAAGGAACAGGGTGCCGCCGTCGGCTTCGAGCAAGAGACCTTTCTTGCCCTTGGCCGCCGCGCCGGTGAAGGCACCCGCCTCGTGGCCAAACAGCTCGCTCTCGATCAGGCTTTCCGGCAGCGCGGCACAGTTGACCGCAACGAAAGGTTTGCCTGCCCGCGCACTGACCGAATGCAGCGCCTTCGTCAGGTGCTCCTTGCCAGTGCCGGTTTCGCCGGTGATGAGCAGGCCCATCTGGGTATTGATGAGCTTGGCCGCGTGCGTCACCACCTGATGCATGGTGGGATCACCTCGGAACAGGCTGCGCAACGGCGCCGGAAGCGCCGACTCGCTGCGGGACGAGGCCGGTGCGGCCAGCTTGTTCGGGGGCGGCAAGGTTTGCGCGAACAGTGTCGCGCCGCTGTTGGCAAGCCGCAGCGCGCGTTGGCCGGTGGGCCGCGAATGGGCGAAGCGCGGCAGATCGTCGATCGTGCACTCGAAGATGTCGGACACGCTGAAGCCGTCGGCTCGCAGGCGAAGGTCCGGACGCTTCCTCAGTTCGCGGGCGAGTAGCTGCCTCGCGCGATTGTTGAAGCCGATGATGCGGCCGCTGCTATCGACGGCCATCACATAATCCGGATCGACGTCGGCGAATTCAGCGGAGCCGGACAGCTTGATGATCCATTCCTGCCGGAAACGATTCAGCAGGTTCGCGTTCTCGATCTTGTGGGCGAACGACTTGACCAGTTGCAGTGCCAGGAACTGGCTGGCCTTCGGTTCCGGCGAGCGCAGCGCGGAGATATCCAGCACCGCAGCGAGCTTGCCGCTGGGGTCGAAGACCGGCGCAGCCGTGCAGGTCAGCGGAATGTGGGTGGCGTCGAAATGGTCCGACTGATGCACCGTCAGGGCTTCTTCGGTCGCGATGCATGTGCCGACTGCGCACGTGCCGGCATGCGGCTCGTTCCAATCGGCACCGAGATAAAGGCCGGCCTTGCGAAGCGTGTTGTTGAACGTCGGGTCGCCGATGAAATCCACCGTGATGCCCCTGGCGTCGGTCAGCAACAGCACGTAGCCGAGTCCGGCGATCTGGCGATACAGCATCTCGACGCCGAAGCGAGCCGTGTGGAGGAATTCGTCCATCGCGTCGCGATGCTCGCGCAGCCGTCTGGAGGTGACGATATGAGCATCGCGCAGGACCACCGGATCGAGCTTGTGTTCGGAGACGCATCGTACCCACGACTGATGGATGATCGCATCACGCGCGCTGCTCTGCCCGACCGCAACGCGAACCAGCTCGTCGATGTGCGCAGCCTGCTCCGTAATCACGGCAGATACTCCCGGATGTTTCCTCGCACGTTGTTGCGTTGAGTGTCACTCGGATTGTGCCGCCGATCAAGTTTGTTGCGTGCAACACCTGTTGCACGGCGCAACAGCCGTTGCGCCGTGGCGGCGTCATTAACACGAGGAAATAATAGGTAATTTCGAGATCGGGCGCCGTGGCACGAGGCTTGCTAACATTGGCGCGGAGGCAAAATTCGACCTCGACAACAACGCACCGGACCACGACGCGAGAGCGATCGACGCCGGCACAAGGGAGAATGAAACCATGCTCACGAAGGCTCCGGACGGAAGAGTCACCGCACTGCTCGACGAGTTCAATGCCGCATTGTCGTCCGGCGACATCGAACGTGCGCTGGCGCTGTTCCAGACCGATTGCTACTGGCGCGATCTCGTTACCTTCACCTGGAACATCAAAACCATGGAGGGTAAGGATCAGATCCGCGACATGCTGCAGGCGCGGCTTGCGGATACCAGGCCGTCAGGATTTCGCATCGCTGACGGCGAAACTGCGACCGAGGCCGATGGCATCGTCGATAGCTGGATCCAGTTCGAAACCGATGTCGCCCGCGGCTTTGGTCATGTGCGCATGAAGGATGGCCGCATCTGGACGCTGCTCACCACGATGGCCGAACTCAAGGGTCACGAGGAGAAATCGGGCTTCACTCGTCCGCTCGGCGCCAAGCACGGCCATGGCAAGGATCGCAAAAGCTGGCGCGAGGAACGCGATCAGGAGGTCGCCGAACTGGGTTATGCGAGGCAGCCCTATGTGCTGATCATCGGTGGCGGGCAGGGCGGCATCGCGCTCGGCGCGCGGCTGCGGCAGCTTGGCGTGCCCACCATCATCATCGAGAAGAACGAACGGGCCGGCGATTCCTGGCGCAAACGCTACAAGTCGCTCTGCCTGCACGATCCGGTCTGGTACGATCACCTGCCTTACATCGATTTCCCGAAGAACTGGCCCGTCTTCGCGCCCAAGGACAAGATCGGCGACTGGCTGGAAATGTACACGAAGGTGATGGAGCTGAACTACTGGAGCTCTACGGTCGCGAAGTCCGCCAAGTATGACGACAAGGCCAAGGAATGGACCGTCGTCGTCGAGCGCGACGGCAAGGAGACTACCCTCAAGCCGAAGCAGCTCGTGCTTGCCACCGGCATGTCCGGCAAAGCGAACTGGCCCAAGTACAAAGGACAGGACGTCTTCAAGGGGGAGCAGCAACACTCCTCGAACCATCCGGGACCGGAGAAATATCGCGGCAAGAAGGTGGTGGTGATCGGCTCCAACAACTCCGCTCACGACATCTGTGCCGCGCTGTGGGAAGGGGGCGCGGACGTCACGATGGTGCAGCGCTCGTCCACCCATATCGTGAAGTCCGATACGCTGATGGATATCGGCCTCGGCGCGCTTTACTCGGAGCAGGCGGTCCAGAGCGGCATGACCACGCGCAAGGCCGATCTGATCTTCGCTTCGTTGCCCTACAAGATCATGCCTGAGTTCCAGATTCCGCTCTACCAACAGATGCGCGAGCGCGACAAGGGATTCTACGACGCGCTGGAGAAGGTCGGCTTCATGCATGACTGGGGCGACGACGGCTCCGGCCTGTTCATGAAGTACCTGCGCCGTGGCTCGGGCTACTACATCGATGTCGGCGCCTGCGATCTCGTGATCGACGGCTCGATCAAGCTCAAGAGCGGCAAGGGTGCGGCGGTGCAGGAACTGACCGAAACCGGCGTCAGGTTCGTGGACGGTACCGAACTCCCCGCTGATCTCATCGTCTATGCCACCGGCTATGGCTCGATGAACGGTTGGGCGGCCGACCTGATCTCGCAGGAAGTCGCCGACAAGGTCGGCAAGGTCTGGGGTCTTGGATCCGATACCAACAAGGATCCCGGGCCGTGGGAGGGTGAGCAGCGCAACATGTGGAAGCCGACCCAGCAGCAAGCGCTTTGGTTCCACGGCGGCAATCTGCATCAGTCGCGGCATTACTCCCAATATCTGGCGTTGCAGCTGAAGGCGCGGATGGAAGGCATCCCGACTCCGGTTTACGGCCTGCAGAAAGTTCATCACCTCGGTTGATTGACCGAGCGAGGTCGAGGTGGCGGGCGGATCGTAGCGCGATCCGCCCGCTGCAGGCGGTCAACTTCGCCGCTTCGCTCTCGGTTGGATATTGTGTTGCGATTTCGATAGCATAGGAGTTCGCTGTTTTGTTCTGAACGGCGCGCCACTCTACGCCAGCGCATGCGGGAACCACTTTCGACCCCTTTCTCGCCCGGTCCTACTCGCCAATGCGCTCTGTGGGCGAAGTCGATAGGTCAGACCGCACCGTAAAAGTGCCGATATTGCCAGGCGGCTTCCTTCTGCAATTGGGCTTCAGACCACGACTAGTCCGTGAAGCGCATGACGGACCTAGGCGAGAGATCGACACGCGGCCTGCCATCGACAATCCAAGTTGCAATAGCCTCGCCGACCGTCGGCGAGATTGAAAGGCCGGCAACGTTGCAGCCGCTCGCGAAGTAGAAACCTTCAGCCCCCGGGGCAGGACCGAGAACGTGGTGGCCGTCCGCGGTCATCGTCGGTATGCCGCCACGAAACTCTCGCACCTGAGCCGTTTGCAGGATCGGAAGTTGATCCTTGACCTCCACAGCGGCCGAACGAAGAACCTCGATGTCGAGTAGCATGTCCTTGATATCGAAACTGCCCCTAGCGATTTCATCTCGAAAAATCGTGGCGTCTCCTCGTAGACACCCCAAAGGAAACCGCCCTGGCAGGGGCGCGTATACACGGCGGCATCCATAATGCGAACCATCGGTAGGTCAGCACGCGCGCCATCCAAGAACTCCGTGACAATCAGTTGCTGCCGGGTAGGCACCAACGGCACGGAAATCCCACTTACCTCCGCGACCTGTCGCGTCCAGGCACCAGCTGCATCAACCACGATCGGGCCTTCAATGACGCCTCTCGTGGTGGTTACGCCAGTCACCTTGTTGGCAGTGATGTTTACGGTGAGCACGTCCGTCTTCGGCAGAACGGTTGCGCCTTGAGCCGCCGCTGCTCTGGCGAATCCGATCGCAACCATGTTTCTGAGAATATCCAGCCGCTTCAGGTGGATAGCGTAGCCTAGCGTGCCCTATCGCATTTTTCGGATGGGCACGTTATCTTGCTCCGAAGGCAAAGGTCACACGTTCGAATCGTGTCGGGCGCGCCACTTCCCGTCAGCGCTAACCGAAAAGCTCTAGTCAGGCGCCGCGGCGAAGCAATAGTGCCATCCTCACTCGGAGTTCGGCAGTCTTCGCGGCCAGCCTCCCGGCAACATTATCGTCTGCCCCGTTAGCAGCCAGGGCATCCACATCAATCGCGCGGCCTGCACCCAAAGCAGGAAAGGATCGGCTGCCTCGAATAAGCGCCCGAGCGATTCGAAGGACGGCGTTGCACGTACGTTTATTGACACCTGCTCCCACTCGCCGCCCGGCGATTGTCGATGAGTGATGTCGATGTCGAGCCCGGGCAGACGTGCGCTTGCTTTGGTGACATCGATCTCGCTCTCTCGACTGTGGGTTCGCTCAGGCATTGGCCTACGCCTCCAAGCAACAAATCCATCCTGCCGCGACAGGCTTGATGAGTATGGCGCATCATTCCGCGCAGCGAAAGCTCCGAGACTGCTGCCACAGCCGCTCCGCCAAGGGTACTCACCGCACTCGATATTTGCTTGAATAATGCTTGCGGAGAATTTTGCGGATCTGCTCTGGAAGCCGCCCGTTACCGCTCGCCGCCAGCTTGCTGCGGCGCTCTCGCAGTTTCGGCCGATCCGGGCCGGTGCGCTGTTTCACTACCTTGCCCATCACAGTTCAAAACTGTGACCGGGCAAGCCTTTGTTCAAGAGACGATCTCGAGCGAAATGCCGATCGAAAGACCGAGCTCGCGGTCCGCGCGCCCCTGATTAACGCCGATTTCGGCAAGCCCGTTCGAATTCTCGTACCAGAAGGCAGCACCCGTCGGCAGATCACTAAACGTCCTTGCGCGCTCCAACACTCGATCGGCGACCGCAAAGCCTTGCGTCGGTTGGCAACATGACCGCCCTCACGCCGGTCATGGCGTTGCCGAAATGATCGACGTACACGATCTCGCTGAGGTCGTCCGGCCAATCCAGGTGGCGATTCGCGTCATCCTGGCATGGCTGGCCTGGAGGCGGCTCCCCGCGCGTCAGCATGGCGGCAACCGGTGCGAAGAGATCGCGACCGTGAAAACTGGCCGAGAGGCGCTCCGGCTTCCAGTCGATGTGCCAGCTCCGCGTCTGTCCGGCGCGGCGCTGGACCAGTTCGAACAATCCGTTGCCCGGGCCGACATACCAGCGGCCGTCGGCCTCGACGATGACAGGCGGGCGTGCACCGCCGACGCCGGGATCGACGACGCCAAGAAAAACGGTACCCGCCGGAAACCATGCGGCATAGGCCGCCAGCAGGTAGGCCGATGCCTTGGGATTTCCAACCGGCGCATCAGCAAACAGGTCAATAATGGATATGCCCGGCACCATCTGGTCCAGCACCGCCTTCATCTGACCCAATACGGGCCGTGCAACCCGAATTCCGTGAACAGCACAATCAAAGTTGCCAGCTAACCTCGGTACCTCCTGCTGCAATGGGGTCGAGCATCATACGCGCCAATGATATCAATGGGTTAGTTGAAAATTTCCGATTTCATTGTGTTGCGCTTGTTGCGTAGGATTTCCACCTATTCTCAAGCATGCCCCTGCCCCCTCGGCGGACGCAACCCTCCGTCGATGTGAATGGCAAGTGCGCCCCCTTGGAGGCCTGAGGTCGGATGCGCGGGCGAACCACACCACCCGTATGCTGCCCGCTGAAAAATGGCTTGTAGCCTGGCCGGCCGAACATGAGGAGAGGTCGGTGGTCAAGAAGACGAAGAAGGCAGCCAAGTTCGCGAAGAAGCGCAAGCCGGCCCCGAAGAAGGCAGCGCCGAAGACGACCCAACGCGACCGGTCGATCTCGGAGCGATTGCATGCCCTCGGCAAGGTGCGGAAGGTCGGCCGAGGAGATTCTCAAGATCCAACTCGAGATCGATCACGCATGCGGCAAAGGCGGCAAGCTCGCGTTCGGCGAGTTCGGCGGGCGGTTGGCGGCGGCCAAGAGTGCTTGGAAGATGCGAGCTTGAACTCGGACAACGTCACGGACTGGGTTGCAGCTGCGCGCAAAGCCGCACATCTGCCATGGGATTAGCGCGGGCGATCGGGATCGAACCGCCGAGGCGGCCGCATGGGCGTGGCAATCCGAAGCCGTCTCCTTCAACCGCCGTGCAAGTCTGATAATCGACCCTGACGGCGGAGATGGCGTTCTCCAGGAGATGCCGCGGGAATTCACGTCCTGGGAAGCCATCCATGCAGCGCTGTGCGCCGCTGTCCCGGATGAATTTTATCGGTCCGGCTCCGAGGTGGTGACGGTGTCCCAGACCCGGTTGCCCCCTCGCCGTAGATCGACCAGGCAGTCAACGGCGGTTATCCGTTGCTCGAGATCCGGTGCTTCCGCTTCCAGACGCCGCGGGCGGTCGATCTGACCACCCTGCCCATGTTACGACCTCCCTCGTCCACGATCTCGCCGTAAGTCAGCCCGCCCTCGGCCGCCATCTGCCGCCCGACGCGACTGATCTCGGTAGCCTCAAGGCGGGCAAAATCTGCTTGTCAATGATTTCAAGGCGCATTTGGAAAAATGATTGAATATGGCTCCTCGCAGTTTCAATAGCTTGGCAGTGTTTTCCAAATAAGGAAGCTGCCGCTGCAGGGACGATCAGTCCCGCACGATCTGAGGCAACGGGATGCGCGCGCCCCGGCGAACGACTGGACCTCGGCTCCTCATCGTGAACGATCGGCCGCCAGATAGAAGCCCCGTGATCCTGCCGCCGGAGAGCTCTGTCCGGGGAGCGAACGATTACGAGAAGACGACCTCGCTGAAGTCGATCGAGACCATCAGCATATCCGTGATGGGCCTGCGATCGGGACCACGGGTGTAGGCACGCCGCCTGCTTGGGAGGCGAATACCGCTTGCCTCGATGTAGTCCGAGGTGAGTTGCGCGGCCGGAAACCCTCCCGCGATGTTCACGCTGTAATCCTGACGACGCAGCATCATGTCCTTGCCGAAAAAGAAATCCTGGACCATGCAGTGGGTTTCCATCCAGCCGGGGAAGTAGGCACGCAGCACGCGCCAGTTCTCCGCTCCCTCGCGCCAGGCTTCTGTCTCTTCGACACGGACCCCGTTCATCGCCAGCAGGAAGGGCGTCGTGAGATAGGTCCACACGGCCTCACCGTTGAAATAGGCGCGGTGCAGCGGATCCCACGGCGTGTGCATTTGATGTCCGGCGAACGAATCCCGCGGCGCGTAACGCTCCGCGACCACGGTGCCATCGAGCTTCTCGATGGCCACCCGATCCGGCTTGAACATCGTGCGTTGATCGGGAGCCCCGTACGGCGTGACGGACGAGCGCTCCTCATGCAGCCACACTGTCATGCGCCGCGGGTTGCGATCCTGCAGCACGCCCTTCAGCGGGAAGAAGCCGCCGCCGGTGACGATCGTCGCTTCGACCTTGTTGTATCGCCGCCAGCGTTCCAGGCCGCCATGCGCCTCGAGGACATGGCCGAGCAGCTCGTTCATCGCTTCCTCGTAATACGTTACGTTTGTTTCAACAGCGCGGCATCGACCGGCATCTTGCGCAGCCGCTTGCCCGTCGCCGCAAAGATCGCATTGCTGATCGCAGGCACGATCCCCGATGTGCCGGTTTCGCCCATTCCGCCGGGCGGCTCGGAGCTTTGCACGATATGGACCTCGATGGCCGGCGCCTCGTTGATGCGCAGCATCTGATACGTATCGAAGTTGGTCTGCTCGACACGTCCGTCCTTAAGCGTGATCTCGCCGTAGAGCGCCGCGGTGGCGCCGAACATCGTCCCGCTCTGGATCTGCGCCCGCACCGTGTCGGGATTGACGATTGCGCCGCAATCCATTGCGCAAACGACGTGGCTGACGCGGACCGCACCGTCCTTCGCGACCTCGACCTCGGCGACCTGCGCCAGGTAGCTGCCGAACACGAGTTGCAAAGACACGCCGCGACCGCTTCCCTTGGGCAAGGGCTGTCCCCAGCCGGACTTTGCCGCCGCAAGGTCCAGCACAGCCTTGGCGCGAGGCGACTTGGCGAGCAGCGACCGCCGATATTCGACCGGGTCCTGCTTCGCGGCTGCGGCCAGTTCGTCGATCACGCTTTCGGTGACGAAGACGTTGTGCGAGGGCCCGACGCTGCGCCAGAACGCGGTCGGAATGCCCGGCGGTTCGACCCGCACATATTCGACGTGGAAGTTGGGGATGTCGTAGACAAGGTCGATGGCGCCTTCGGTCGTGTCGGGATCGAGGCCGTTCTTGAACGCCGGAGGCAGCCACCGCGCGATCACCGAAGAGCCGGCAAAGCGGTTGTTCCAGGCAACCGGCTTGCCGGTCTGGTCGAGACCGACCGAAATCCTGTCGAACCAATAGGGACGATACATGTCGTGCTGGATGTCTTCCTCGCGGGTCCAGACGATCTTCACCGGGCCATCGACCTGCTTGGCGATCTCGACCGCGCGGATGACACCATCGACATCCAACCTGCGGCCAAATCCGCCCCCGAGCAGCTGATTGTGCACCACCACCTTCTCAGGCGGTACACCCAGGACTTTTGCCGCCGCGGCTTGCGCGCGCCCAAGCGCCTGGCTGCCGACCCAGATCTCGCAGCCGCCCTGCCGGACATGGACTGTGCAGTTCATCGGCTCCATGGTTGCGTGCGCGAGGAACGGCAGCTGATAGGTCCCCTCGACCTTGGTGGACGCGCCTGCCATCGCCTTGCCGACATCGCCGACATTCTGCGCCACCGCGCCGGGCTTCGTCGTGGCACTTTCGAGCTCGCGAGCGACGGCGGCGGTCGCAAGCTTCGCATGCGGCCCCTCGTCCCATTCGATCGTGAGCGCGGCGAGGCCTTTCTTGGCGGCCCCCATATGGTCCGCCACGACAGCGACCGCGTCATCGAGCCGGACGATCTGGCGAACGCCCTTGACGGCCTTCGCCGCCGCATCGTCCACACGCTTCACCCGCCCACCGAACACCGGCGACTGCGCGAGCGTCGCGATCTTCACGCCGGGCGGCCGGGCGTCGATGCCGTAGAGCGCCGTGCCGTTGACCTTGGCGGGCGTGTCGAGCCGCTTCGCCGGCGTGCCGATCAGCTTGAAGTCCGCCGGCTTCTTCAGCGTCACGCTCTCAGGCACCGGCATCCGCGCCGCATCGGCGGCAAGCGCGCCGTAACCGAGGCTGCGTCCCGACGCCTGATGATGCACCTCGCCGTTTTCGGCCCGGCAGGAGGCGGGATCGACATTCCAACGCTTGGCCGCCGCCGCGATGAGCATTGTTCTCGCGGTCGCACCGGCCTTGCGCAGGGGCTGCCAGGCGCCTCGCATCGCATTCGAGTTGCCGGTCGCCTGCACGCCGAGCAGCGGGTTCACGTAAAGCTCTTCGTTCGGCGGGGCATGCTCCAGGCGCACCTGGTTCAGGCCGACCTCGAGCTCCTCGGCAATCAGCATCGGGATTGAGGTGTAGGTGCCCTGCCCCATCTCGACATAGGGCATGGTCAAGACGATCTGGCCGTCGCCTCCGATCCGGATAAAGGCATTCGGCTCGAAGGTATCGGCGCTCGCCGCATCGCTCTCGCGGCTCGCGAACGGCAAGTTCAGGCTGAGCAGCAAGCCGCCGCTCACTCCGGCGCCCGCGCGGAGAAAGCCCCGCCGCGACAGACCAGCCTGGGCTAAGTCGGAATTAGTGTGGGCGAGCGTCATGATCAGCCTCCCGATTGTGCGGCTTGCTTGATCGCTTCACGAATACGTACATACGTACCGCAGCGGCAAATATTGCCCGACATCGCATCATCGATGTCCGAATCCGTCGGGTGTGGATTGCTCGCAATCAATGCAGACGCCGACATGATCTGGCCGGATTGGCAATAGCCGCATTGCGGCACTTCTCGATCGAGCCAGGCAGCCTGAATTTTCTCACCCGCCGGCGTCTTGCCGACCGCCTCAATGGTGGTGACCTTCGAATCGCCGATGCTATCGATCGAGGTGATACACGAACGGACGGCCTCGCCGTTGATATGCACTGTGCAGGCGCCGCATAGCGCCATGCCACAGCCGAATTTCGTACCGGTCATGCCGAGCACGTCGCGCAGCACCCAGAGAAGCGGTGTATCTCCGTCAACGTCGACGGAATGACGATCTCCGTTGATCGTAAGCTGGAAAGCCATGGTGACCTCTTTCAGAAAGCTATGTTGATTCAGCTGCGATGTGCCGCGCGGACCGCGCATCGTTCCAATCGTTGAGCGCGATCGGCGGCATTTCAAAGCGGTCGCGCGTCTTGGTGTACCAGGCACCTTCCATGCGGCCGATCAGGTCCAGCTTGCTCGCATCGACATGTTGGCGGCCGGCGTCAATCACCGCCTCGTCGCTGACGTGAACCATCACGATCTTGCCGAGCACCAGCCCGAAGCTGCCGAGGGCGATCTCTTGCATGAACGAACATTCCATTGAAACCGGAGCTTGCGCAATGCGCGGAACGGCGACGCGCTCGGATGCAGCAAGTGACAGGCCCGCCTCGGCGGGCTCCTCGACGCCTCTTGGGAAGGCGATCGAGGTGACGCGCATCTCCTGTGCGAGCGAGAACGGTACCAAATTGACGACAAATTGTTCGGTCTCGCGAATGTTAGCGCGGGTGTCCTTGGGCTCGGCCGGTCCCTTGCTGCCGATGCCAACCCCGACGGTCGCGGGGTCGCTGCCGAAGACGTTGAAGAAGGAGAACGGGGCGGCGTTCACCAGGCCGTCTCGATCGCAGGTCGTTACCCAGGCGATCGGCCGCGGCAGCACGGTGGCGAGCAGCAGCCCGTAGCGCTCGGACGCGAGCATCGTCTCGAAATCGAACCGCACCCAATCACTCCCATGGTGTTCGCGTTCATTACTCACTCATGGTAATCAATACTGTTCGGGCATAAACAGCCGCTTGTTCCGCTCTGAAAGAACCTATGGTTTATAATCATGGACCGACTGACCAGCATGTCCATCTTCGTCAAGGTTGCTGATCTGGGCTCATTCGCCGCAGTGGCGAAGGAGCTACGGCAGTCACCGACCATGATTGGCAAGCACATCCGCTTTCTCGAAGAGCGGCTGGGGTCGCAATTGATCAACCGGTCAACCCGTCGACAGAGCCTCACCGAACTTGGCCGCAATTACCTCGACCATTGCCGGCATTTGCTGGAAGAGGCCGAAGCGGGAGATGCGCTGGTCGAAGAAGCTATGAGCGCGCCGCGCGGCAAGCTCCGTGTGGCGACTTCGGTGGCCTTCGGATCGTACAGCCTGACACCTGCAGTCGTCCGCTTCATGAGGAAGTATCCCGACGTTTCGGTTGAGCTCGTTCTGAGCGACAGGATGGTTGACCTGCTCGAGGAAGGTCTCGATGCCGCCATCCGGGTCGGCACCCTCGCCGATTCGACCATGATGTCGCGCACGCTCTCGCCTTACACAGGCGTGGTTTGCGCGGCGCCGAGCTACCTCGCCGAACGCGGCACGCCGACGCACCCAAAGGATCTCGTTGATCACGAATGCCTGCGTTATCCGGGCTGGGCTGATGGTCAAAGGTGGACGTTCTTCGGGCCGGATGGCGAAGTCCAGGTCGACGTCAAGAGCCGACTGGCCATCAACAGCGCGTTCGGCATTCGCTATGCCGCACTCGCCGGCGCAGGCATCGTGCTGATGCGCGACGAGCTTCTTGCTGAGGATATCGCCGCGGGACGGCTGCGACTCCTGCTGTCGAACTACAAGACGCAGTCCCGCGCGCGACAAATTCTATGGCCAAAGAACCGCAAGATGACGCCAAAGCTTCGCGCCTTCATCGATTTCATCGCGGAGACCTACGGCTGAGGCACCGCTCCCGTTGCCCTTTGCACTGCGGCTACCAGTTTTCTCCAAATGGCCGCAACTCGACGTTGAATGACCACGCGCTGCGATCCTGGCGAACGACGTGCCAGATCTCGTCCGCGATCGGGCGCGGCTTGATGAAGAAGTCGTCTGGCCGCTCTGGCCAGCGCTTCCTCGTCCACTCCAGGTCGATCAAGGCGTCGACCACGACATAGGCGACGTGCACGCCTTGCGGCCCCAGGTCGCGGGCCATCGCTTCAGCCAGGATCCGTTGCGCGGCCTTGGTTGGCGCGAAGCCCGCGAAGCCAGCCTTGCCCCGCAACGCCGACGTATTGCCGGTGGCGACGATGGCGCCCTTGCCGGCATTGACCATCGCCGGGGCAAAGCGCCGCGCGAGGTACAGGAGCCCCATCGTGTTGACCTGGAAGTTGCGGTTGAGAATGTCCGGATCGATCTCGCGGAATGTGCCGAATGCTCCACCAACGCCGTTGTGGGTGACAACGCCGGGATTGCCGAGGTCGCGCTCGACGGCGGATGCCACCGCGTCGATCTGCGCAGGATCGGACACGTCGCAGCGATATCCCTTTGCGTTCGGCAGCTCCTTTTCGAGAGTAGAAAGGCCACACGTGATCATTAGCGGGACAAGTTCTGTCGGCTTTGCGCGATATGCGGCGGCTTGGTGGGGTTGGCTTCTGATGCCTTGTACGAACGCATTCAAGTGAATTTTCGCCAGTCCGCTCTCAGCAGATGAAGCCTGTCCCCGAACATGGTCCGCACGAAGTCGCGATCTCCGCTAATAAAGAGAGAGGGTTGGTGGCGTGAGCGCTTGGCAGGGTAGCGGAGGTGCTCGGTCTCGCTTCGTTTGGTGCGGACAGGCAGTGTGATGCGATGGACGGACGTCTTGAAGATCGGCTTCATCTTGCGGCGCAGCTTTTTGAGGGCGAATTTCTCGAACGGCGTGCCGTCGGCCGTGACGAGATCGGGCACATCGTCCCCTATCTCCGTTTCCCATTCACCTCGACCAGACTGCGCATCGTTCGCCCACTTGACAGTCTGGATATGCTTCTCGCCATCTTGCCGCACGCGTCGGAACGAAAGAGGAGAAATGACTTACACCCACTAGTTAAAGAGGCCCACCTCAGCTCAGCGCGAGGCTCAAAAGGCCTTCAGGGAAGCGGACGCCAAGGTCGCGATGTCCGAGTACGAACGTGCTCAAATGGCGTTTCATGCAAACCGCGAGCGACTCAACCAACCATCGCCCCGGGGGTTAATTAAAGCTTTCTCATCGTACTCGTACTCTGTTCCACTCTGCTCCACCCGTTTTTTGTCTCGCGGACGGCGCATCAATCGTGTGGGAGGAGAGCGCATGCTCGGTGCGACCAGGCCACCATGCCACGCAGGCGTCATCCGCTCGACGCCGACTTTTCCCACCGGGCTGTCGCAGCGGCGCAAGCAGCGGACGCTGGCGGCGACAATTCTCGGGTCGAGCATGGCGTTCATCGACGGCTCCGTGAACATCGCGCTGCCCGCAATCCAGCAGGCGCTGCGTGCCGATGGGGTGATGACCCAATGGATCGTCAACGCTTATCTGTTGCTGCTGGGCGCCCTGGTGCTGGTGGGGGGTGCTGCTGCCGATCTATATGGACACCGACGGATTTTCCTTATCGGCGTCGCACTGTTCACTATCTCCTCGATCGGATGCGGACTGGCACCAAACATCACCTTGCTGATTGTCTGCCGAGCGGTGCAGGGCATCGGAGCCGCGGTCCTTACACCAGCGAGCCTTGCGATGTTGGGAGCGACCTTCGACGAGCAAGAGCGCAGCAAGGCGATTGGCCTGTGGGTGGGCTTTGGCGCGCTGACATCCGCGGCTGGCCCGGTTCTCGGCGGCTGGCTGGTCGACCATGTGTCATGGCGCGTGATCTTTTTGCTGAACGTCCCGCTGGCCGTCGTGGCAGCCGGTCTTCCGACCGCCTTTGCCTGCGAGAGCCGTGACCCGCAAGCCAGAGCACTCGACTTGAGGGGCGCCACTGCGATCGCCGTCAGCCTTGCTTCGATTACTTGGGGGTTCGGCGCGATTCCTAAGTTTGGATTTCGCGACGTTTATGTGTTGTGGGCGCTGGGCGGCGGAACCGCGCTCTTTTTCGTTTTCGTCGCGATCGAAGCGCGCGCCAGAGCCGGCGCGATGATGCCCCTGTCATTGTACATGTCGCGGGAGTTCAGCGGAACGAACGCACTGACGCTGCTGCTCTACTTTGCGCTGAGCGGCGCTCTGTACTTTCTTCCATTCGGTCTGATCCGGCTGGGCGGTTATTCCGCAACGCAAGCGGGCGCCGCGCTGCTGCCGTTCGCGTTGATCATGGGTTCAAGCGCCTCGCTCGCGGGGGGCCTCGCCGATCGCTTCAGCCCAAGGCTCTCCCTGACGATGGGCCGATCATCGCCGCCCGTGGGCTTGCGCTGCTCGGTTTGGTCGATCTCGCGCGATCTTATTGGGCCGGTGCGTTTCCGGCGATTTGCATCCTTGCCCTCGGCATGACAGTGACCGTTCCGCCCTTGACGTCGACAGTGATGACCTCCGCCGGCGACGAGCACGCGGGCATTGCGTCGGGCGTCAACAACGCGGTTGCCCGCATCGCCGGCCTGCTGGCGGTGGCCGCTCTCGGCGCGGTCTTGTCCGCAAGTTTTTCAAACCACTTATCCGGAATCACCCCCACGCAGACGAGCGACGCGCTGAATGCAGTGATGGCCGGACATCCCGGCAGCAGCGAGGGCGGATTGGCCGCATTCGATGGCGCGCTTCGAACCGTGATGTGGACAGCATCGATTTGTGCGGGACTCGGTGGCTGCATCGGCTGGCTATCGATCAGGCGGCCCGATGTCGCGCGAAGCGCTAGGCCCCTTTGAGCCCGAACCACTCGCAAAGTCATCGATTTGATCAGGCCGATGCCTATTACGGCGGGTGGTAGTGGTTACTTTCGGCAATGTGCGTAACGGCAGCTAAGCGATCTGTCGATGGCATGGCGCAGCGCGGAAGTGCAGCGCACCGCTGACTGATGCCCGCAGCAGCCACGCAGGTTGATCGTTGCGGTCGATCAGAACCGGGATTTCCTTGGATTGCGGCCACGCCGAGGTCGAGGAGAGACAGAACAGCGAATAGCGAAGTACAGCTCCGCTGTTTACCGAAGTATCTCACCTATGGAGAATTGCCATGATGAGATTATCGATTGCTTTTGCCGTTGCGGCGCTGGCAAGTTCGTCCGCCTCGGCCCGAGCTAGCGTCTCTCGGAATGGTTCGTCTGTGCGCTCCACGATGGAGCGTCGGACCTTGGCCGCAGCAGTCTCAGAGAGGAGACGATGGATGCTGCGGGCGCGACGGCGGGCCTGACGCTCGTCGGGCGTTCTCGGTGCTGCATTGAAAACCGCTTCAAGCAGCTCGACGATGCCCTGTCTGGAGCTTGCCACTGTCTGGAGGGCGCATACCGGCGCGGCTAAGGTAGGTTGGCCTTCAGAAACGCTAAGAGAGCCGCATCAAATTCGTCCGGCTTCTCGGCATGCGGGACGTGGCCGGCGTCATTGATTTCGACCAGCTTGCCGTCGGGAAGATCCTTCAGGGCGTCGCGGCCAAGCGCCGGCCAGTTGCCGAGGGGCTTGATCGCCTCGGGCGCGGCATAGCGGCGGAAGAACACGCTGCGATCGTTTTGGCCGATCACGAGCAGCACCGGCATCTTCAACAGCCGGTATTCGTGGCGGATCGGCTCGTTGTAGATCATGTCGTAGGTCAGCGCCGACGCGCGCGCCCAACGCGGGTATTCAGGACTTTGCAGCACCCGCGAGAAGATCTCGGTGTAGTGCTGTGCGACCGGCGGCCAGCCGACGAAGAACGCTGCCATGAAGGCGCGGAAGCTCTCGGGCGTCTGCGACATCTCGGTCTTGATCAGTGTCTCGATCTGCTGCGGCGGGATGGCGCTGCGATAATCTTCGAGGCCGATCGGGTTCTCCAGCGCCAGCACCTGCGTGGTCTCCGGATAGTTGCGGGCGAAATAGACGGCGAGCATGCCGCCGAAGGAATGGCCAACGATCGCTGCCCTGGTGATCCCGAGGCCGTCGAGCAGCGCCTTGGTGTTGCGCGCCAGAATATCGAAGTGATAGCGGATGTCGGGCTTCGACGATTTGCCGAAACCGATCTGGTCCGGCGCGATGGCCCGGTAGCCCTGGCCGGTCAGTGTCGCGATCGTATGTGCCCAATAGTCGCCGGAAAAGCTCTTGCCGTGCAGCAGCACGACGGTCTTGCCGTTCGCTGCCGCGGCCGGCGGCACGTCCATATAGGCCATCCGCACCGACTGGCCCTCGAGTGTGAGATCAAGATATTGCACCGGATAGGGATAGTTGATGCCCTCAAGACCGATGCCGAGCGGCGTTAGGGCGGCCGACGGGATCGGGCCAGCGGGCGCCGACGGCGTCTGGGCTCCAGCGGTGCCGCTCAACGCGGCGATCGCAAGCAAGGCAGCGAAGATTGTCCGAACACGATTGGTCATGCCGAGGTATCTCCAGGGAAAGCCGCTGATGGATGATTCAATCAAACCGCGGTCCGGGATGACTGCCGGTGCTGCGATGGCAGTGTCATAGCGGCAGCCAGGTGCCCGCGCCCGTGCGGCGCGGTGAAGTCAAGCAGAGGCCCGACGGGTACGACTCCCGTCGGATTGATCGAGCGGTGACTCTCGTAATAGTGCCGCCGGATATGCTCGAAATTCACGGTCGCGGCGATGCCGGGCCATTGGTAGATGTCGCGCGTATAGGCCGACAGGTTGGGATAATCGGCAATGCGGCGGATGTTGCACTTGAAATGCCCGACATAGACCGCGTCGAAGCGGATCAGCGTCGTGAACAGGCGGATGTCGGCTTCGGTCAGGCTGTCGCCGAACAGAAACCTGCGGTCGGCAAGCCGTTGCTCGAGCCAGTCGAGCGTATCGAACAGCGGGACGACGGCTTCCTCATACGCTTCCTGGGTCGTCGCGAAGCCGGCCTTGTAGACGCCGTTGTTCAGCGTGTCATAGATGCGGGCGTTGACCGCGTCGATATCGGCGCGCAGCGCTTGCGAGTAATAGTCGTCGGGCTTCGCGCCGATCGCGTTGAAGGCCACGTTCAACATGCGGATGATCTCGGACGATTCGTTGTTGACGATCGCGCGCGCGTGCTTGTCCCAAAGGACGGGAACGGTCACGCGGCCGCTGTAATGCGGATCGGCCGCACTGTAGATCTGATGCAGGAACCGCGCGCGGTAGACGGTATCCGGGACGACGCCGGGGCCGTCCGCGAAGGTCCAGCCGTTCTCGAGCATCAACCAGTGCACCACGGAGACCGAGACCATGGTCTCGAGGCCTTTCAGCGCGCGCATGATCAGCGTGCGGTGTGCCCAGGGACAGGCGAGGCTGACGTAGAGATGGTAGCGGCCGGCTTGCGCCTTGAAGCCGCCCACCCCGCTCGGGCCGGCGCTGCCGTCGGCCGTGATCCAGTTGCGGAAGGCCGCATCCTTGCGCACAAAGCGGCCACGCGTCGAGGCGGTATCGTACCAGGCATCGCGCCATTGGCCGTCGACCAGCAGTCCCATATCAGCCTCCTCGTTCCTTGTGCAACCGCGGCGCGCTCAGGTACGGGTGATGGAAAGGCCGCCATCGATCAGCGACGCGGTACCCGTGACGAAAGCGGAATCGTCGGATGCCAGGTACAGGACCGAACGCGCGACTTCCTCCGGCCGTCCCACGCGCTTGAGGGCGTGAAGATTGGTGATAAAGGCCGTCTTGTCCGGGGTGTCGTTCATCTCGCGATACATGTCGGTATCCACCGCGCCCGGCAAGATCGCGTTGACCCTGACATTCTGCGGGCCGAACTCGGCGGCCAGCGTCTGCGTCAGTCCGATCAGGCCCGACTTGCTTGCGGCATAGGCGGCGACGCCGGGAAATGAGGACGTGTGGCCGACAAAGGTAGAGGTGAAGATCACCGATCCGCCGCCATGCTTGACCATCTCGGCGATCTGGTGCTTGGCACCGAGGAACGAGCCGGTCAGGTTGATGGCGATGGCATCGTTCCAGCCCGCCTCGGAAACGCCGGTCGAGGGCCCACCTTCGCCGAGCGTGCCGGCATTGTTGAACGCGATGTCGAGCCTGCCGAAGGTCTTGACGGCCAGCGCGACGAGGGCCCGGGCATAGGCTTCGGAGCGCACGTCCCCGGCGAGCGCCACGGCCGCACCGCCGCTCGCCTTGATTTCGTCCACGAGGCTCGCAAGTTCGGATTCACGCCGTGCGCCGACGACGACCTTGGCACCTTCGGCGGCGAAGAGCTTGGCGGTCGCGCGGCCAATGCCGGAGCTGGCGCCGGTGACGATGGCGACCTTGTTCTGAAGGCGCCCTGTTTGCTGCTGTGTCATGTCCGTTTCTCCCGTTTGCGGCTGCGGAAATCGCGGCCTGATGAGTGTAGGTAAACCCAACATGGAGTTGAAGGAAGACACAGAAACTGGTTACATCATTCAGTTTTTATGAATGATGTGAGGCGAGACATGGACCGGTTGCGAGCTTTCGAGGTTTTCGTCGCTGTCGTGGGCCAAGGCAGCTTCAGCCGCGCCGCGGACAAGCTCGACACCTCGCCGGCGAATGTCACCCGGTACGTCAACGAACTGGAGGAGATGCTCGGCGCCCGCCTGCTCCACCGCACGTCGCGGCGGCTGTCGCTGACCGAGACCGGAAAGATGTTGCACGACCGGGCACTCGCCATCCTCGAGGACGTGGCCGAAGCCGAGTCAATCGCGTCCACCGCCACGATGCAGCCGCGCGGACGGCTACGGGTCAACGCGCCGTTGAGTTTCGGCATTCGCCATCTGGCGCCGCTCTGGCCGCGCTTTTGCGCGCGCTATCCGGATATCGAGCTGGATGTCAGCCTGGTCGACCGGGTCGTCGATCTCGTCGAGGAGGGCTATGATCTGGCCGTCCGCATCTCGCGCGGCGGATCGCCGGCCCTTGTCGGTCGCAAGCTCGCGACCACGCGCCACCTGATCTGCGCGTCTCCCGACTACGTCGCGCGCCACGGCGTGCCGCAGAGCCCTGAAGACCTCAACGAACATGCCTGCATTGCCTATGTCTATTCGGACTCCGTTGACGAGTGGCGGTTGCTGGACAGTGCAGGCAAGGAGCATTCCGTCGCGGTGCGCCACATCATGTGCACCAACAATGGTGATACTGCCCGCGCAGCGGCGCTGGCCGGACTTGGCATTGTGCGGCAGCCGACCTTCCTGATCGGCGAGGATTTGCGGCGGAAACGGCTGGTGCCCCTGTTGACCGGCTACCGCATGCCTGAAACCGACGTGCTGGCGGTCTATCCCAGCCGCCGCCACCTCAGCGCCAAGGTGCGCGTGATGGTGGATTTTCTGGCCGAGGCGTTTCGCGGCACGCCGCCCTGGGACTAGGGACGTGCGGCGCGCGAGCCGCATCGGGAAGGTGACGGTTTATGTCCCTCGCTGAAATCTTGCGTCAGTCTCTGCATCAACATGCTGTCGCTGCCTGCAGTCAACGCCCCCAATCAGACTGAGTCGCTCGCGTTGTACGGCGGCCCTGAGACGCCGGCAGTCACGGCGACCTTTCCGCTTGACCGGGCAGCGGAATCGTATCGGTTAGTCCGTGAAACGCCAGCGCAGAGGTGTGGCAGATAACGCCTTTCGGGACGAGCTTGGCGGTGCGAAGGTGAAGGCACTCAAGGCTGAAGGCATGGGCGCTTCTGCCATGCGCTGATCGGGAAGGTCCGCGCCAGGGCGGCCGAGAAGCTCGGATCGGTGCCGCGGGTGGTGAGCTGTTTTGAGGCCGGCTATGACGGCTTCTGGCTGCATCGGTTGCTGCTTGCGGCGGGGCTCACGAACCTCGTATTCGATGCGGCGAGCATTGCGGTCGAACAGCGGAGCCGGCGAGCGAAGACCGACCGGATCGACGGCGAACTCCTGATACGCACCTTGATGGCCTATTTGCGCGGCGAGCCGCGGGTGGTCCGGGTCGTGCGCGTCCCGAGCGCGGAACAGGAAGATGCCCGGCAGGCCAGCCGCGAACGCGATCGGCTGATCGAGGAGCAGACGGCCCATACCAATCGGATCAAGGCGCTGCTGCGCCTGCTGGGAATGACGGCGGCAGCCTGCGACGGCGGAACTGGCTGCCTGGCTGGAGCAACAGCGCGATTGGCAGGGCCAGCCGCTACCACCGCATCTTCTCGCTGAGGTCAAGCGCGAGCATGCGCGTCTGATGCTGGTACGGGAACAGCTCGCGGCACTCGAGCAGGCCCAGGTTGCCAATCCGCCTGCCACGGCTTCGATGGACGATCGGTGCAAGCTGTTGCAGCGGATCAAGGCGCTTGGCCCTGCCTTCAGTTCGACACTGATGAACGAGCTATTCTATAAGGACTTCCGCAACCGCCGCGAGGTCGCGAGCTATTGTGGATTGGCGCCCAGCCCCTGGAAGAGCGGCGGCATCGACCGCGAGCAGGGTATCAGCATAGCGGGCAATCGCCGCGCCCGGCTGAAGGCGATCGAGCTTGCCTGGCTCTGGCTGCGCCATCAACCGGACAGTGCGCTCAGCCAATGGTTTCGTACCCGCACGGCCAACGCCGGCGGACGAGCCAACGCATCGCCATCGTTGCGCTGGCGCGCAAACTGATCGTGGCGCTGTGGCGTTATCTCAACACCGGGCTCGTCCCTGAGCAGGCCGCGATGAAGGCTTAAGAACCAAACCTCGCAATCAGGCGCGCCGCAGTTTCGCTGCGGTCACTGAGGATGGATGATGACCGGGCCACCCAGGGGCAAACCAAACCGTTTTGTAGATGGGTCTCATCCTCATGGCTTCCTCGCCGCAAGCATGCGGAATGTGGGTACGGATCAGACGATCCGACCGGATATGAGGTGATGCAGTGAGTTGCTGCAATCGTCGCAAGCCAATCCTCGCCCGGAGCTCGCTCGTCGCGCTGCGCTACGCATGGCTCCGCGCGCCGCCCTGTCACTATCAAAACCCAACCCAGACCTATCCAAGACACTTGACTCTCAAAGCCCCATATGAGGGTGGGCATAATGCCAAGGAAAATTGCTTGATCGTTTTCGCTGCGGGAAGACAACTGGATCTCCTACGCGGGGAAGCTTCACTAAGCTCAAACTCTGATAAATACGATGAACCCTGTCCTCGAAAGTCGCGCGTCTTTCCGGAGTCATCGTGAAGGATTCTGTAACGAAAGCGACCGGTGGTTGCCCTCACACGCCGACGTAGTAGACTTCGCTCCGGTCATTGCGGGTGACTACCACGCAGGTATTGCCCCGCAAGAGGGGCCGCCTGCTGCCCAACTCCCTCGCGAATCTTTCAGCCGCACGGAAAGCATCCAGCTCGGTCTCGAATAGATGCCGGGTATTTTGCCCACCTTCAAGGTTAAAGCAACGCGCCATGGCTTATCGCAGGACGTCTGGGGGACTGGGGCTCATGTCCGTCTGGAGCGACGGCAACTGCTCCACCTTCTCAGTAAGATCGGCAGCCTTGCCGATGAGCACGGCGGCGACGCCGGGGTTGCTGGTCTGCCTCGCAAACTTGAGAAGCATGGCCACTTGCCTGATGAGATAGTCTTCACTCGGCACCGCCGCGATCTCCTGCCCGCCCGAAATACATTACGCCAAAGAGCCGAAGCGGTTCCGCAGGGACCGCCCTAGAGAGCGTGGAATGGGACTTTAAGGATCGGCTTACCAAGAGACAGATAGGTAACTTAGGTGAGCTTTGGTCGGTCCTCATTCGGACTTTTCGTAGCGTGTTTAAACCTATTGAAATGATTGTTTATCACGGTTTGCTCACGTGCGTCATATTGGCTGCGGTACTTATGTGGAGGGTGCCTTGAGTCACAAGCATTTTCTTGGTTCCAAGCTATTGAAAATCGCGCCGCGCGAAATCATCGACGCTTTGGTGATTTTTTCCATATCCGTCATTTCGTACCACTTGGCCATGATGGACTGGGTCGGGTTCTCGATCCTCGGCGCGCAGCAGGAGCAGCCGCTATTCTTGTACTTTGTCGGGATTGCGTTGGTCGTATTCAGCATCCGTCGCATCATAGACCAAAGGAACGAACGGATCCGACGCGTCGCAGCTGAGCAGCACGCCCATGACGTTTCGATGCGTGACCCGTTGACCCAGTTGCCAAACCGAGCGAAATTTGAAGTCGAGGCAAGCGCCAGGTTGAGGCGCCCCAACAGCAGAATGACGGTACTGTTATTGGGCCTTAATCAATTCAAGAGGCTTCATGACGTGTATGGCCACCTTGGATGCGACGCTACGCTCTTGCAGGTGACGAGGCGGTTGCAAGATCGGATTGACTCCGACAGTTTACTTGCGCGAATTGGCGATGACGAATTTGCTCTATCCTTGTCACACGTAGATCCAGAAGTCGCCAGCAAAATAGCATCGTCACTCGTTGAGGATGTGAAGGAGCCCGTTCAAATCGGGATCGAGCATCTCAGCCTTGGCGCAAATGTCGGCATAGCTCAAGCTGGCCGGGGGCAAGTCACTGTCGATGAGCTTCTCAGATGTGCGCATGTTGCACTGTCTCGCGCCAGAAAAAATCGAACTGAATACTGCTTCTTTGATCCGATGATGGACGCACATGTTCGCGAACGATCTCTTTTGGAATTGGACCTGGTGACAGCAATCGGAAGGCGTGAAATTCAACCGTATTACCAGCCGATCGTTGATTTGAAATCAAGGCAGATCGTCGGCTTTGAGGCCTTGGCTAGGTGGCGCCATCCGGTGACTGGCTTCATCCCGCCGGATAAATTCATCCCGGTTGCGGAGGAGCTGGGACAGATGGAAATATTGTGGAGACAGCTTTTTGGCGAAGCCTGCCGCGACGCTTTGACTTGGCCCGACGACATTACGCTGTCGTTCAATTTTTCGCCGTCTCAACTCAGTGACAGGTGTTTTGCGGATAAAGTGCTGACAATTTTGAGCAACACTGGCCTGCCAGCGCATCGCCTCGAAGCGGAAATTACCGAGAACGCGATAGTGACGGACATCGATGCTACGCGACACGCGATAGAGACTTTGCGCAACTCGGGGGTTCGTATAGTTATCGACGATTTCGGTACCGGATACTCGAGCCTCTCTCATCTGTATGAATTGCGGTTTGACAAACTCAAGATCGATAAACGATTTGTTCAAGAGCTTGGCATGACCAGCGAGAGCGAAATCTTCATGCGAGCAATCATCGGCCTCTGCGGCGGCCTTAATCTGTCCACTACGGCAGAGGGCGTCGAAACGGAAGCTCAGGCCTCGGCGACACTGAGACACGGCGTTGATCAGGCGCAAGGCTTTTTATTCAGCAAAGCGGTTTGCTCCAGATCAGTAATGCAGTTGCTCTCCGCTTCCAGCCGATCGCAGCGTGTGGCGTAGCGGCGGGGCATCCCAGAAATTCGTCGGGATAGGACTAGCAAGCGAGCGATCCAAGCGACTTTTCGAAGCTGTAATTGTGCGTTCCTTAATGCCGAGAGATCGCCGGACGGCTACCGCGGGCGCGTGGTCCGCGATGGCAAGGATGTGAAGGTGATCTCGAAGGCTGGACTCGACTGGACCTGGCGCTACCCGATGATTGTCGAGGCGGCGCGGAAGATGCGCCAGAGCCAGTTCATCATCGACGGCGAGATCTGTGTGCTCGATGTCCGCGGCATCTCGCAGTTTGACTGGCTGCACTCCGGCCGGTACAACGACGAGCGCTCGATCGGGATTTCAACGTTCGAGCCTGGTAGGTCAAGCCGGCAGATTGAACGCGGCAACGGCGCCAGCGCATGCAAAGAGCATGATGCCAAGTGGTCGCGCCAACCGTCGGCCCCATGAAGTGTTCTTTTCGATCGCCATCGTCCCACCTAACGCCACCATCCAGCCGACACTGCCAGTTCCCATGGCGAACAAGAGCAGCATCAGCGCCCAGCAGCAACCGACACAGAAAGCGCCGTGGGCAATGCCGAGGAGGAAGGCCTCGAGAGCTGGACGACGGCCGCGCCAGCGAGCCAGCACAAACCCCAAGGGTGCGCCGCACGCCTCTAGGCAAAGATATTTGAGGCGAGAGAACTGGAATAGGCCCGCGACGAGGAGGAGTGCCATCCCGATCGCCCAGCCGTTGAAGCTGAGCCAGAGCGAACGCTGCACGAGCGCGACGAGGGCGACCCCGATTAGATGGGCGGCGATGCCGAAACCGAGCCACGCGAAGAGATAGCCGCCAACCACGACGGCTAGCAGGCGGCCTGCATCGCCGCGCTTACCGACGAGCCTACCAAAGACGCGCAGCAGGGGTACGGTGGTCGGCAGCATCATCGCCGCCGACATCAGGACCCAGCCAAACACGTACAGGAACGCCGGCAAGAGGATCTCGCCTGCCGGCAATGCCGCACACACATATGCAGCAAGGCCCAAACTCGTCCAATCGTGGCTGACATAGCGGCCGTAAGGCGAGGCACTCCAGATGGCTAACGTCACCCAAGCGACCACAATCAGCCCGCCTAGAATGGGCAGGAATACAACATCGTAGGGTGAAATGCCCAAACGGCGCCCCGCTGTAGGCAACGCCCGCAACGCTCAGCCTTGCAGCTCGAACAGACCCTGGATGGCGTTGTGGCCGGCGAGGTCGAGCCTCACGCCGATCTCCGGCTGTTCCATGTGGAAGCGAGATGCCTTCGCGACATAAGCCGGCGAGCCGGGGATGGTCGAAAAGATGCTCTCCACGAGCCGCGTCGGCTCGCCGGTCGGGCCGTGGTACGGCTCCATGTCGGCGGCAATACCATCGCCGATACGCAGCGTCCCTTTGCCCTTCTCGACGGTGAAGCTGATCGGCGCACGCCTCGCTGCGACCTCTTCTCCGACCAGCCCGGCGAGGTCAGCCAGCGGGCCACCGAGCTGGCCGCGGAATACCTTGAGCAGGGCCTGCTCCTGCGCGGACGTAGCGCGATCGTCGACATAGCGGATAGCACGCCAGCCGCCTTTCAGCACGTTGCCCGGGATAAATACGGCGACACCGAAGTTGAGCCCCGAGACATCGACGCCTTCAATCTGACCTGACTCAATGCGATAGGCCAAGGCGCTCTGGCAGGTGCCGTTGTCGGGATCCTCGCCGATCCAACAGGGGCAGAGGGTCTTGCAGTCGCAGACCTCGAGAAGATCACCCTTGAGATGATAAGCCATAACGAGTCCTCCCTAGTAGTGTTTCTGAACTAAACCCTAGGCGAACTCCAATTGGGTGAAGTTATCGTATCATACCGAAAATCTAATCTCCATCGGCACCTCCGGCATTTTCTTACTTGGTAGCGCGAAGCGCTCGGCGCATATAGATCAGCGCGAACTCGCTACACTCGCCCGCCGGCTCATGGGAGATCCATGGGATCGAGGTTATCGAAGTCCTCGTCGGGGATTTTGTCAGCCCTTCGGTTCAGGCGAGCCGCCGCCGCCTCCAGCTCCCCATCGATCACGCAGTAGGTCTCGACCCTGTCGGCCTTGTCCAGGTGCTTCTCGATCAGGCGCCACAGCTCGACCCTGAACTCGTATTTGCTGAATGCCATCCGCTTTACTCCGCGCCGCCCCTGGATCTCTTCTTAGCGCGAAGCGCTCGCCGGACAGGGCTACCGTACTCCTAGTTCCCTTATCGCCAGCTCGGAAATCTGCACCGGGTCTTGCACGCCGGTTTGCGCGATCTCGATTATCTTCTTGGCGATCATCTCAGCTATTGGGTCGTTGCTGTCGACAATGCCCACAGGACGCAAGGTTTTTTCATAAGCCATGGTCATGCGGCAGGTTTCTTCCGGTCCCACCGGCATGTTTTGCGGCAACCTAGAGATCGGCATGGCTCAGGAACCATCACGTGGCAAAGTAGGACATTTGGTGGCTGCAAGCCACCGTGATGCCGTGCTCTAGGAGAAAACAGCGCATCTGATTGATGATCGCGGTTCGTTGTCCCACCAGACGATAGCGCACGCGATGCAACGCTGCAGATCGAGCTGCTCATCGGTTTTTGGCGGTAGGCACCGCGTCGTGGGGCGTTGCACGGCTTCAGCGACCGCATGCGCATCTCGAAAATCATTCTTGTGGGTCTGCCGGAAAGACTTGGCGTAGACCGGTGGCACTTGCCTCACGTCGTGGTCGAGGGCGAGCAGATCGCGGGTCACATAGTGCGTTCCCATGCCTGCCTCTATCCCGATCAAGCATGGCGGCATATTCGCCAGCCGCGACACAATTTTGGCGCGCGCTACCTTCTCGCGCAGCACAATTTCTCCTCGGGCATCGAGGCCAACTAGGTGCAGTATGTTCTTGCGCGGATCGATACCAATGGTAACGACTGCGGTGTCAAACTTGCGCGGCATGGCGTGGCTCCTTCTCCTGACTGCCCCACAAGCATGCTCGCTGGTTGGGCGGGAGCACGGCCGGTCCATCCCATTCTCGGACATTGGGCCGCGGCGCTTTAAGCCCGCTGTTTCTGGTCCTCCGTTTTAAAGCTCTAGGCTCCGTACGACGACGAAGTACTTGGTACGAGCGGGCTCAATGCGGCGTCAGTTCACAGCCCTTCTAAGACTCTGATCGCCACTGGCTCGGAGAGCGGCCGACAAATTTTTTGAATGCTCGGCTGAATGCAGCTTCGGACTCGTAGCCGATTTCATGAGCGATGGCGGCAATTTTGACACCGGGATCCGCTAGGCGTTTGGCTGCAATCTGCATCCGCCATTGGGTCAAATACTGAATTGGCGGACAGCCCACCAAATTAGAGAATCGATCGACAAGCGTTGAGCGCGAGGCGGCGACTTGAGCTGCAAGCTCCTCCAGAGACCAGGCATGTGCGGGGCGCGCGTGCAATAGCGTCAGCGCGCGACCAACCAGAGGATCACGCAATCCCGCGAGCCAACCGGTGCTGTTGTTCGCAAGCTGATCCATATGCAACCGGATCACCTCGACGAACATCAGTTCGGACAGGCGGTTGAGCACGCTTTGGCTTCCGGCGCGTTTGTTGACTGTCTCCGAGGTGGCGAAAAGGATGAACTGGTCGAGCAAGCTTTGTGACGCTTGTAAGGCGTCACGCCGCAGCCGCATGAATCGCGGCAGTGAGTCGAGCAGCGGATTGAAAGGGCGCACGTCGCAACTGAAGAACCCGCAGATAATGTGGGTATCGCTGGCACCCTCGCCACCGGTTCGAAGTGCAAAAGGCAACGCATTGCTATCCTCAGGCCGGCGGTGCATGTCCAGGTTCGGTTTGGCGCGCATGCCCGGTGCACTTGATATCACATGCGCGTCACCATGCGGTATGACAGCTATGTCCCCTTTCTCCAATTTGACCGGCTCGAACCCCTCATCGCCGATGAGTGATATCCAGCACGAACCGTGGGTGACGACATGATATTCGATTGCGTGCTGGGCGCCGGGCGTTACCTCGTTAGCGATCTGCGCTCCGGGCGGCGCTTCCGCAACCCATGGCGATTTGGCGGTCACGTCGAAAAAGACCGACCCGGATAAGCGCACGGCGGAGAGGATATCGGACAATGCGTCCGAGCTCATGGACATGACCTCCGACATTTGGGCCGCCCGCGACCAGGCCTTTGGCGACTAAAGCCGCGATCAAACAAGAATGATAGCAACTCTGGATGCGCGAGCAAGAAATTCGGCAGCGCAATCATTCAGCGGTGGGCGTGAATGACTTAGGTATCACACGAAGGTCGTACGCGCCGTGCGGCCTAGATCGCCCTTCGGCGATGTGTGCAACTCGGAGAGTTTGAGGAGATCCATCATGACTACAGAGATTGAATGTCATCCGCCCGCGGCAGCAAAGCCTGCAGCGGACCCAAAGGTACCCCAGAGCACCACCGTGAACGGCATTGATACCGAAAGATTGTCCGCCACCATCGAAGCGATCAAGGCCGATGCTTCTCTCGCCAACTTCCAATTCAGACTTTCCAACCAGTGGGTTGCCGGCGGGGAAAACCACTCGCGCATCGACGACTTTTACGGCGTCGGTCAGGAAATGCGGCACAAGCAACCGTTTTTCCTCGTCAGCGACGAGCCGGAAGTGCTGCTTTCCCAGGACCGCGGGCCGAATGCGGGCGAGTACGTGCTGCACGCGCTCGCCAGTTGCTTAACCGGCGCTCTGGTCTATCACGCGGCGGCGCGCGGCATTGCGGTGAAGGGCATCGCCACGCGGCTCGAAGGTGACATCGACCTGCAGGGCTTTCTCGGTCTTTCCAAGGATGTCCGCCGCGGTTTTAAGGACATCCGCGTCTTGTTCGACATCGACGCCGATTGCGACGACGCAGGAAAGCAGGACCTGATCGAAATGGCGCAGGCCTATTCGCCGGTGTTCGACATGCTGTCAAACGGCTTGCCAGTGAGTTGCAGGCTCGATGACGGCGCAAAGACCGCGTGAATTTGCGCCGGGGTTCGCGATGCGAATTCCGGCGCTTTTTTCTCGTAGATGGTCGATCACGAACCAACGATATCGGAAATCGCTCCTAGGAATCTGAGCGGCGATCCGTTCGAGCGCAAAACTCAACGCGGAGCAACTATGATGGCCAGCGACAAGCAGATGACATCCGAACAGATCACGCTCGTGCAGGAGAGCTTCGCCAAGGTCGCGCCGATCGCCGATCAGGCTGCGATCATGTTTTATGATCGGCTGTTCGAACTCGCCCCCCAGGTAAAAACGATGTTTCCGGCAGACATGTCTGGGCAGCGACGAAAGCTAATCGCGACGCTGGCCTTCGCGGTGAACGGGTTGGCCAACCTTCAATCGGTGTTGCCGGTGGCAAGCGCGCTAGCCAAACGCCATATCGCATATGGCGCCAAGCCCGAGCATTACCCCGTCGTTGGCGCTGCGCTGCTGTGGACTCTGGAGAAGGGGCTGGGCGATGCCTGGACGGCTGAGGCTGCCGAGGCATGGACTGCGGCCTATGGCGCGCTCTCGTCCCTCATGATCGAACAGGCCTATGGCCGCCCACCGGTCGCCGACTCCCACTATTCCCGGGTGAAGCTGCACTCCAACCAGTCATGTCTGATGCCAGATGTCGGGGATTTATGATAAGTTCAGCGTAGCGGACCTCTTCCTCTTCTCATGAGGAACTTGCATCGGTGAGAAGATCATGCGCTAGAGTCTTGCCTCCAGGATCATGTTGAATGGTGTCTCGGCCGCGCGCCGCACAGTCTTGAACCCGCCCGACGTGATCACTTCGCGAAGTTTCGCTTCGCCAGCTTGTGCGCCGAGTCCGGCACCGACCTCCTGAGATAGCGAGGTCGGCACGCAGATCATGGTCGAGCCGGCATAATACAGTCGTCCAACCGGGTTGAGGTTCTGCTCGAGACTGTCGCCTGCCATTGGCTCGACGATCATCCAGGTGCCGTCTTGCTTGAGGGATTGCCGGATGTGGGCTGGCGCCGGCCGGGTCGCCCATGTCGTGGAGGCAGTCGAAGCAGGTCACGACCTCGTCCCAGCCCTTCTCGCGCCAGGTAGCCGATCAGCTCGGCGAGCGTCCGGATCCCAGAAAGATCATAAACACCACGCGGATCGTGGTGGTACCCACGCGGCAACTCGGCAGCCTTGCGCCGAATCTCGGCAATTTCGGCATCAGTGATGATCGGCATCGTCGGCAGCAATCACCTTCATGCGTCGCCTGGATGTGGCAGTTCGTTGCCGAGCAGCGCAACTGCTCGCCTAATACATCTCACTCGCGGTCGCGGCGGTATCGCTCGGGGTCAGCCGTGACGTTTGACGAGATCGAGACCCGGGCGGTCGCGGCGATCCGCAGCGCGGATCACTTCACCGCATCGATCTTCCTCGGGCGCGGTCAGTACCGCATCAAGAAGCGGTCCACCGTTCTCGCGGCGATGCAAGCCGCGCGCGAACTCGAGAACGATCCCGCTGCCTTCACGCGTCGCGCGATCATTTATGCTATTGCGCCCGACGGCCATGCCACGCTGTTGACCGCCGCTTTGATCGCGAAACTGCTTTCTCTGCTGAAAACGAAAGTGTGACGGGCGGTCGCTGCATCGATTGCGGAGCCTTCATCGACTATACGCCAGCCCATCGATCCCGATAGCCGGCGCCGAAAGGCTTCAGGGCGTGAGGGTCGAAGGCGCTCGTACGCCTGTCGCGGGATGACAGTAACCCGTCCGGCTCAGCGCGGTCGGTGACCGTTTTGAACCTTCACAAAACCTTCACAATGCCAGAAACCAGACTGCCAGAACGCCTCACGCCCCGGGCGACATCAAATCGGAATGGTGGGCGAGATCATCTCGGAATACTGGAGGGTTCAAATAGGTCCCGCATCGCAGATCTCGCCGCAAGTCCAGCGCGGGACCTATTTGAAGCTGGATTGAACGAAGTCGCGTCTTGTGAGCTCGGACCTATGGGGGCTCGATCTAGGTGCCGGTAGGCGCGATTGACCCGATGTCGGGCCCGCGAGCGAGTGTGGCCGCAGATTGCGGCTGATGTTGGCAGCAAGGGTTGCCGCCGTCGATAGCGTCGAACGGCGCGTCAAGCCCAGGCGGCTGATCATCGCCCGTTCGGCGGACGTTGTGAGCGTGCTTGATCCTTCCGACGGAGAACGTCGGCAGGGCAGCGCGTGCATTGGGAGCGGACAAGTCGAGGTCGTCGGTCATGATGTATCGCAGCGAGGTGCTGCGCGTCGCTGCGCTGGCGCACGCGGCAGAGGTCCAATCTCGACCATGCGGCCTCCGCAGATGGGGCACAAGTCGAGGCGGTGACCAAGGAGGATGGCGCAGCGCTCACGATAGTTGACAGCTTCGGCAGGCGGAGGTGGCTGCGGCGCGTCAAGCGCCGCTCGGATGCGCGCGAGTTTGGTGGCGCGGCAGGCGTTCGCCAGGAAACCAAAATGACGGATGCGGCGGAACCCCTTCGGCAATATGTGGAGCAGAAAGCGACGAAGGAACTCCTCAGTGTCGAGTGTCATCACTTTGGATTTGTTGCCAGCGCGATAATCCTTCCACCGGAAGCGGACGTGGCCCTGGTCACAGGTAAGGAGCCGGCCGTTGGCGATCGCAACGCGATGGGTGTAGCGCCCGAGATAGGCCAGAACCTGTTCTGGTCCGCCGAAGGGATGCTTGGCGTAGACGACCCACTCGACCTTGCGGAGGGCGTTTAGATGGCGGGCGAATGCCGCGGGCTCGACGAGGTGTGCGAGATGGCCGAAGAACTGGAGCTTGGTGCCATCGAACGCCGCCTGCAGGCGCTCCAGGAATAGCCGACGATACAATCGTGACAGGACGCGAACGGGAAGGAAGAAGCCGGGGCGACAATGAACCCAGCTTCCATCGGGGGCGATCCCGCCGCCTGGCACGAGGCAATGGGCATGCGGATGATGAGTCAGGGTCTGGCCCCAGGTGTGGAGAATGGCGATCATCCCGGTCTCGGCACCGAGATGCTTCGGGTCGGCGCTAATGAGACGGATCGTCTCGGCTGCTGCCTTGAGCAGGATGTCGTAGACCACCGCCTTGTTCTGCAGCGCGATGGCGGCAACCGGCGCCGGCACGGTGAAGACGACATGGAAATAGGGGACCGGCAGCAGGTCGGCCTGGCGCTCGGCGAGCCATTGGGCGCGCGCGAGCGCTTGGCACTTTGGACAGTGCCGATCGCGACAGGTAATGGGCGACGCCCATTACCTGCCTTATGGGCAAATTCCGTAATGGGGAGTAGACGGATGAGCACACCGGGTTGAACGTGGATTTTAGAGGCTTTCACTCTCCATTACGAACTGCGCTTGAGCAAGGCGCTCAGCTTGTCCGGAGACCAAACGGTCTCTGCTCCAGTGCATTGGCAACAAAGGTGGCGACGACTTGGACCAATCTCAGCTGCAGATTTACGTTGTTCCGGCGTTCGATCTGCAAACAGCCTTCCGAACATTAAGCGTACCCCAACGGGTAATCTCGCAACGCAGCTGTCTCGGTGGCTTCTTTGTAATGGAGAGCAATCGGGCGATTGATCAGCTCAGAAACCCGCGAATGCCGCTAGACTGGCTGCTGAGCTGGTCGCCTGCTCCCCATTAATGGATTTGCCCATAAGACAGCTGTTATAGGCGACGCGGACCAGGCCGCAGTCGTCGCACCGTTCGACGTGGCCGCCGAGCGTCGCTGTGCGACACGCCTCGATGGCCGCCATCACACGGCGCTGATCGGAGGACAGCCGAGGACCCTGCGCGGCACGGAACGCGCCGCCGTGGCGGCGGAGGATGTCCGCCACCTCGAGCACGGGGCGCATATGGGCAGCTCAGTCGGGTGGGATCACCCTGACGGAGAGTTCATCGAATGGGCTGGTCGTGCGGGCGAGCAGATTGGTCGCGACCTGAGCGTAGCGCGCGGTCGATCCCAGGTCGGCATGTCCGAGCAGAACTTGAATGATGCGAATGTCGATCCCGCTTTCCAGGAGATGGGTCGCAAACGAGTGCCGGAGCGTATGGACAGTAATCGGCTTGGCAAGCCGAGCGCGGCGGCGGGCGGCGCGGCAGGCCGCCTGGACGCAGCGGACGCTGACATGTTCACTGGGGTTTTGGCCTGGAAATAGCCACAGCCCCGGTCGGGCTCGCATCCAGTACGTACGCAGAATCTCCAGCAGTCGCGGAGAAAGCATCGCGTAACGATCTCTGCCGCCCTTGCCGTTCTCGATGTGGATCAACATTCGGTTGCTGTCGATCGAGCTCACCTTCAGGCGGACGACTTCACTAACCCGTAAGCCAGCCGCATAAGCCGTCGCCAGCACGACGGGATTGCGCACCCCTGTAACCGCGTCCAGGAAGCGCTCGATCTCTTCGGCACTAAGCACGAGCGGGAGCTTGTCCGGCTTCTGGCCACCGATGATCCGCTCAAATGCCTCCGTCTGCCCGAGTGTGACGCCATAGAAGAACCGAAGCGCGCAGGCCACCTGATTGATGTGGGACCACGAGCGCTTTTGGCCGATGAGATGCAGTTGGTAGGCGCGGACCTGCTCGAAACTCAACCGGTCCGGGGCATAGCCGAAATGGCGGCTAAACTTTGCGATCGCATAGATATAGGATTGTTGAGTCGACGGCGACAGATTGCGGACCGTCATGTCCTCGATCATGCGCTGCCGAAGAGGGCTCATCGTAGCCATCTGGGTCTCCTGTCTTGAGAGGGGTGGTGCGAAGACCAACATCCTCTCAGACAGGACACCTCTGTTCACCAGGCTTGCCCCCACTCCCGCGTAGCGGGTTCGTTCAATCCGCAATATGGACGTCGTAGCAGCCTATCTTGGCAAGCTCCCTGGCTTTCGTGAGGGCCGCTTCGGCGGTTTTCCTGCGGTGCGCCAGTTCGCCGTGCTTGCACATGCCTTTGACGGTGAAACTCATTTCTTCTTCTTCTTTTTGTTCTTTTTCATGGTATCGGCTTGGGCCTGGCGCAGCTCCTGCGCGGCTGGCCGGAAGGCATCTTCGTGGCGCCGTTCGAGCAGGGCGAGATCGGGCCCGAGCTATTCGAGGCCGCCTGCCGCATGGGGCTGAGGGTCTGGTCTCCAAGCACCGCGAGCGCGCCTACAAGGTCGGCCGGTGCGAGCACTGGGTCAAAGTGCAGAACCGCAGTCATCCCGCGATGGAACGTGAGCTATGACCGTCTTCGTTTACGTCAACACCAGCAAGCCGGTCGGCGACAAAGAGCACATCAAGGTGTTCGCCAATCAGGACGCGGCCGAGAAGTGGTTCGAGGAGAACGACCCGAGGGGGTGGCGTTTGAATATGAGGTTCTCGAATGAACTGGATCGGCCGCAGGACCATCTACCTAATGATGGTGATCGTGGTGCTGTTGATCATCTGGCAGATTCTTGCACCGCTTTGGAAGGCCCGCCAGCGTGAGCCGGCGCAGCAGGATATGCGGTGCAACGTCTGCTCAATGGGAAAGGCCGCAGAGTGGTTCCAGCCCCTACTGCGGCCATCCCGGACAAACTAAAAATCGGTACTCAAATCCCTCCGGTGTTCTCACAGTAGAACACCCCTTTCCGAAAATGGATTCCGTACAACTACCGGAGCGCCCATTGCCACTTAAGAGCGGCCGTGGCACGGCTTGCATTCCAGCCCCGAGCTCCCGGCTGCCGGTTCGATTGCGGATCAGAGCGCCGGGAGTGCCCAGGCCCGCCGGCTCACGCTGGCGGGCCTTGTCGTTCACCGCCTTAGCCTGCGGGCGAGCGCAGCCAGCCGTTGGCGGTTGCGCCACCTCGAATACGGTCAGCATTCCGAAGAACGTTGCAGGCAAAGCCAGCCAGCATGAGCGCTTTAGCTCGTCCTTTCATGCAACGGCTTTATTTGCATTGGGGAAAAACTGGCAAATTAACGTTTGAAAGCCGAAAATCGGCGTTTAATCCCCGACCATGTGCGAGTCGGAGGATACTCGTGGGCCTCTACTTATTCCTTATGGCTGCGTGTGCTGTCGGCCTGCTGCTCCTGTCGGCATTCGGCCGATAGGGCCGATACTGAGCGCATTTGTTGCCGCGAATCCTCAGCCAGAGCTGAAACTGTGGGGTCTGGCACGATCGTTTTTGACTGTGCATGGATCGGCGCATTCACTCTGAGCATGGACGTAGTCGCTACTTGGATTTTCGTCTTGCTCATCGCCGCGAGCGTAGCGGTTTTAATCGCTCATGCGATCGACGCAATGCGCTCCTGAGCGGCATCTCATGACGGGCTCGTCTCACCAGCCGGACGTGCGCAAATCTTGCGCGGCGCTGTCTCTCAAGCGGCCGGCATCCGAAACCCTGAACAAAAGCGCCGGTCGAGGATCGTGGCAAATGAGTCCGCTTGGCCAAAACCGGAAGTGGCCTATTCGATGACCTCGTTGGCGCGGGCGAGCACGGTCGGGGGAATCGTGATGCCCAGAGCTTTCGCAGTCTTTAGGTTGAAAACCATGAAGTACTTTGACGCTTGCTCGACTGGCAGGTCAGCCGGGTTAGTTCCCTTGAAAATTTTGTCAATATAGAAGGCGGCGCGTCGATAGAGATCGTTTAGATCCGCGCCATAACTGACAAGACCGCCCGCGTCTACGTTTGCTCTATTTGCGAAGATCCCGGGCAATCGATGCTTCATTTGAAGGTCGGCCAGGAGCGCCGCCTGCGCGGTGTAAAGTGGCGACGATAAGACGAGAACGCCACCGACCCCTTCTCGCGACATCGTTGCGAATGCTTGCTGGATCTCCGAGACAGTTCCGGCTGGAGCCAAAACCAATTTGACTGGAAGCTTTTCGCTAACGGACTGAACCGCGCGTATGGCGGTCGGGTGTGAAGGTGTCGTGGGATTCCAGAGAACACCGATTTGAGCCGCGTTGGGAAACGTTTCCCTCAAAATCTCCAGCTCTTTGACGGAGATCTCGGTAAGGAGCATCGACATTCCGGTGATATTCCCGCCGGGGCGCGAAAGGCTTGCCACATCCCCCAGGCCGACGGGGTCGGCATGCTGAGCGAAGACAATCGGGATCGTTTTGGTCGCACGCCGGGCGGGCTCCACCTGCGTTGAGGCAGGCGCGAAGATAATATCGACATTCATTTGAACGAGCTGGGTTGCGAGATCAAACGTTTGATCAGCCCGCTCTGCCCACCGGAATTCAATCGTAAGGTTCCTACCCTCGATATAGCCGAGATCGCGCAAGCCGCTCCGTAGAGCTTCTACTTCGCTCGTCCAACTGGACGCGGGCCCAAACCCCAGGTACCCGATCCGCCATACCTTTGCCGATTGCTGCGCGCGCGCCACCATCGGCCACGCCATTGCCGCTCCCCCGGCAAGCCTTATAAACTGGCGGCGCTTCATGCATGTTGCCCTTCGCTCAGCGCGCAAGCTTAGGGGGTTTTTGCGCCGGGTCCAACTTGCGAATGTTCGTTCAGGGTCACGGGACTAAACCGCTCGCGCGGTAGGGCGCCGGGACTGGCGACGGAGGCAAGACGATAGCGCAACGGGGCGTCCTGTCTTGAGATCGAGGGGTTCGACAACCTCACTCAAGACAGGAGCATCCCCAATGACCAAGCAGGCCATCAGCCCGTTGCGCCAGCGCATGATCGAAGATATGGCGATCCGCAAGTTCGCTCCAAAGACCCAACATGACTACGTACAAAGGGTCAAGGACTTCGCGGCGTTTCTCGGCCGTTCTCCCGACCAGGCCCAGCCGGAGGACGTGCGCGGCTTTCGGTTGCATCTGGCGTCGATCGGCGCCCACGCGCCAAAGATCAACGCCACGGTCTCGGCGCTGCGGTTCTTTTTCAATGTGACGCTCGATCGGCCCGAACTGGCCAAGCATCTGGCATTCATGCATGAGCCGCGCAAGGTTCCGGTGGTGCTGAGCCCGGAGGAGGTTGCGCGCTTTCTGGAAGCGGCGCCGAGCGTCAAGTACAAGGCTGCGCTCAGCGTCGCTTACGGTGCGGGACTGCGCGTCTCTGAGGTCGTCGCGCTGAAGGTGTCCGACATCGATTCCGAACGCATGATGCTGCGCGTCGAGCAGGGCAAAGGCCGCAAGGATCGCCACGCGATGCTTTCTCCGGTGCTGCTCGCACTTCTGCGCGATTGGTATCGCATTGGCCGCCCGCAAGGCTGGCTGTTTCCGGGATTGAAGCCGGCAAGCCCGATGACGACGCGCCAGCTCACGCGTGCCTGCCACGCCGCGGCCGACATGGCCGAGATTAACAAGCGGGTGACGCCGCACACCTTGCGCCACAGCTTCGCGACCCACCTGCTGGAGCAGAACATCGATATCAGGGTGATTCAGGTCCTGCTGGGCCATGCCAAACTCGAGACGACGGCGCTCTACACCCGCGTCGCCACCAATACCATCCGCGAGGTCATGAGCCCGCTCGATCGCCTCACGCCGCTGACGGCCAAGAAGAACGAGTCGAGGAACACGCCACTGGCCTAAGCCAGGTGGCGCGTCCGAGATTGGAGGTGGCGGATATCTTCCGCCACCATGGAGCGGCATGGCGTCAAGCCAATGCCGGCCATGTCAGCCTCCAGCAGTTGAAGGTGATGTCGGCGATCGAGCGCTGCCGCACGGCAGCCCTCGGCGGCCATGTCGCGCGCTGCGCGGACTGCGCCTATACGACGATTGCCTACAACTCCTGCCTTATGGGCAAATTCCGTAATGGGGAGTAGACGGATGAGCACACCGGGTTGAACGTGGATTTTAGAGGCTTTCACTCTCCATTACGAACTGCGCTTGAGCAAGGCGCTCAGCTTGTCCGGAGACCAAACGGTCTCTGCTCCAGTGCATTGGCAACAAAGGTGGCGACGACTTGGACCAATCTCAGCTGCAGATTTACGTTGTTCCGGCGTTCGATCTACAAACGGGGATGTCCCGATCGCTGTTGAACTACGCCGGGCCGACGTTGCCGGAATGAATGTTACGCGGCCCTCGTGACGTGGGCAACGGGCTTGATCGTCATGCGATCGTGGTGAGCTTGAAGGGCCGCACGCAGAACCGACAATTGCTTATACGCCTTCAATCGTCGGAAGCCCTTGTTGGCCTCGATCATGCCGGCCGCGACCCAGCGCAAGGCCATACCAGCATCCCGCCAGCGTTTGACGTTGCGAGCGACGCGGCGAATGGTGCCCATCATGTTCTCGGCGATGTTGGTACAGGCGAGCGATCGACGAAGCTCCTTCGGCAGCTTCAGCCGGACGACAATCAGGATTTCATCGAGGCCTTCAAGGATGCTGGCCGCTACGCCGGGCCATTGCTGGTCGAGTCGGCGCGCGAGATTGCGGATCAGTTTTTCAGCCTTGTCGGCATCATCGAGCTCCCAGGCCTGGCGCAGCACCCGACGGGTGGCCGCATGATGTTCTTTCGGCAGGCGTTCCATGATGTTGCGCGCCTTGTGGATCTGGCAGCGCTGGATCGCAGCGGCCGAACCGAAGGTGCGGCGGATCGCCTTCGACAACGCCTTCGCGCCGTCGACGATGAACAGTCTTGGCATCGTCGGGTCGAGCCCGCGCGAGACCAGGTTGTCCAGCAGGGCCTGAACCGTTGCGGCGTTCTCGGTCGCCCCTTCCACCAGCGCCAGCGGATGCTTGTTGCCTTCGCCGTCAACCCCGATCGCGGCGACCAGCACGAGATCGTCGCCGAGATGCAGCCCATCGATTTGGACCACCAGAAGGTCGAGCGCGGACAGATCGGCAGCCATGAAGTCGGCCAGCCGCGCCGCCGACAGCGCGACGAACCTCCGCGAGGCCGCCGACTTCGAAACCCCCGATCCGGGCGGTGCCGGCACGTCACCCTCGGGCAGCCGGACAGCGCGGCCGAACCGGCGCGTCGACACATTGATCAGCATCAGGTTCATCGCCCAGCGACCGAGCCAATCCTCCTGCGCCGCCGTTTCCCAGCTCGGGATCGTGACCTCGCGGCCGTCCACGCCCCGGACCCGCGGGCGCTCGACCTCGATCTTGCCGCCGTGGAAGCCGATCCGGCCCCGCGTTCGGCCCCAACGGTGCGCCTGCCGCCCCGCATCGCGACCGTGGCGCGGCCCGCAGGCCGCCGTGACATCCGCCTCCATCATCGTGCCGAGCGCCTCGATCCCTGCCGCAAGGCAGAACCGATCGAAGCTCGCCCGCACTTCTGCAAACGCTTCGTCCACAGCCCCGGTCGCCGGCGAACCAGCCGGTGTGATATCTCTCGTCATGGCGTTGCTCTCCTTTGTGGAATCAGCACCCCGAGCCTACCGGCTCAAGGTGGGCAACGCCGACATCTTCAGAAATTCAACAGAACCCGGGACATCCCCTCTACAAACAGCCTTCCGAACATTAAGCGTACCCCAACGGGTAATCTCGCAACGCAGCTGTCTCGGTGGCTTCTTTGTAATGGAGAGCAATCGGGCGATTGATCAGCTCAGAAACCCGCGAATGCCGCTAGACTGGCTGCTGAGCTGGTCGCCTGCTCCCCATTAATGGATTTGCCCATAAGACAGGTAATGGGCGACGCCCATTACCTGCCGCAACCGGCACTGCCCGAAGTGCCAAGGCGCCGCTGCCAAGGAATGGCTTGCCAACCGCGAGGCCGAGCTGTTGCCGGTGCCATACTATCACGTGGTGTTCACGCTGCCTGCGGCCATCGCCGACATCGCCTACCAGAACAAGGCTGTCCTCTATGATCTCTTGTTCAAGGTCTCGGCCGAGACGATGCTGACGATCGCCGCCGACCCCAAAGCATCTGGGGGCACGGATCGGCATCACCTCCGTGCTGCACACCTGGGGCTCGGCGCTGACCCACCATCCGCATGTGCACATGATCGTGCCGGGTGGCGGCATCTCTGCCGACGGCCAGCGCTGGGTGTCCTGCCGGCCGGGCTTCTTCCTGGCCGTGCGCGTGCTCTCACGCCTGTTCCGACGGCTGCTCTTGGAGAAGCTAACAGCTGCCCACCAAGCCGGCCGCTTGAGCTTCTTCGGCGCTCACGCTCATCTGGCTGATGCGCAGTCGTTCGCAGCTTATCTCGCGCCGCTGCGCAAAACCGAGTGGGTCGTCTACGCCAAGCGACCATTCGGCGGACCTGAGGCAGTGCTGGCCTATCTGTCGCGTTACACCCACCGCGTTGCCATCGCCAACAGCCGCCTGATCGCCTTCGACGAACAGGGCGTCACCTTCAAGTGGAAGGACTATCGCATCCAGGGCCGCGGTCGATACAAGCAGATGACGCTCGCCACAGACGAGTCATCCGCCGCTTCCTCATCCACGTGCTGCCGAAAGGCTTGCACCGCATTCGCCACTACGGCCTGTTCGCCAAGGGCGTCTGCGCCGACAACATCGCCCACGCGCGTGAACTGCTCGCTGTCGCAACACCCGAAGGCCAGCCCACCGCTGCCGCCATCGATCCCGGCAAGCCGAGTTGTCCATGCTGCGGCGGTCGCATGATCATCATCGAGGTCTTCGCCCGCGGGACAACACCACGGCATCGGCCGACCGGCCCAACGAACGCCATCAGGATCGATACCTCGTGACCGCGTCACAATCCCGCAAATCTACTCATCGTGCTCGCCATCTCTCGACCGGCCACGGCAGAGCGCACTCTGATATCTGCCCTTCACCGCAATTCGTTCGGCAATTTGCAGAGCTCGATGCCGTCAGCAGTTCATTCGTCAGCCGCCCAACTGTCGAACAGCTCGTTGTATCGGCTCAATTCACATCCGCCAGCTCGCCCGCGGCGCTTAAATCCCCATAGCGCCTGCCGCACGGCCGTGCGTTCCTTACCCGCGGTTTCCTTGTATGGGCTTTGTCAAGGCGGCGGCGTTTCAACAGGCGACAGGTCGGCGCATCTTTTCCTTCGTCAGTTTCTTTGTTCGATCTGAGATCCGTTTCTTCGTCCCGACCCGTACTTCGTTTGCGCTGGCGCGCGCAGAAGCTGTCAAGGTTGGCCGTCGCACCAACCTTACGACAGGCTCCGCCGTTGCCAGGCCGTCCTCGATCTGCCGTATCTGATCGCTGACGAGCCGCCGGCGCGCCATGTCGCGACGCAGCTCAGCCAGGGTGTTGGGCGGGATCGGCTCGCCCTCGGGGGTGCGTAAGCCGTCAAGGCGTTCGGCGGCTTTCTTCAGCTTGGGATTGAAGCCGCGGATGCCGAGCCGTATCAACGCTGCTTTCATTCGGTTGACGATCCGACTTTGCTCTCCGATGAGGCTCGCGCGCTCACGGGTGGGGCGCTTGGCATCTTCGTCCTTGATTGTCGGGATCGCGACCATCTTGCAGTGATCACGCTCGCCCCGCAACCAGCCGAGAAAGCTGCGTTTGAGCAGTTCGGTGTCGAGACGATCGGTCTTGGCGCGCCGGTGCTCGCGCGATACCGCTATGCTCGATGCGTGAATGACATGCGCCTCGATGTCGCGCGCCCTGAGCCAGCGGGCCAACCAGAAACCGTCACGGCCGGCCTCGAAAGCGACCGCGATGCGTTCGATTCCGTGTCCTGCCCTCCGCGCTTCTTCTCGCCAGCGATTGAGCAGCTTCAGCAAGGCGTTCTCGTCGACCTCAAGCTTCTTCGACGGCTGGCGCTCGACACCAGGCACAATCCCCGCAACGAGCCAGCTCGACAGGCTCATCTCGATCACAGCGATCAGCGTGCCGTCTGGTTTGAGGGGCGTGAGGGATCGGCTCAGGTCATTCAACTTCTGCATGGGGTACTCCATCGGTTCGCATCAGGGCCGATGAATGCCATATCCTCACCGTCCTCACCGCCGCCGCCCGCCCCATAGCATCTCCCTTGGAGGCTTTCGGACGCCGGCCCCCGAATACGCGGCGCTGTCCCTCATGCGGCCGGCATCCGAAACCCTTCACACGATCGGAAGTGCCGCAAGACTCCGTTCGCAGCAACGCCAACAAGCAAGACGGCCGCGTAACTCCGTTCAGGCGACCCCCGATTGAGCAGGGACAGACTTCGGATTTACACCCGCGTAACTTTTGCGTTTCAGTCAACAGTTTTCGTCACAGCCCTGCCTCACGCGTACAATGCTTGCCGCTCCTGCTCACATCTGGGTCGACTGATTCCGTTTGTGACGACCCGGACGATTCTCTGAAGAGACGGGTGATCCATGACCGCGAACACGCCACTCACCAATGAGATTTTCGAGGCGGCTCTGCAATGTGAGACGAAAGCGTACCTCCTGCTCAACGGCGCCCAAAGCGCTCCGTCCGGCATTGCCGATTGGCAACGCCGTCGGACCGAAACCTTCACTCGAGCGGAGCAGCATCGGTTCCGTGCGAGCTTAAGAGAAGGCGAGTACTACGTAGGAACTCCTCCACAGCAGGCGTTGCAGCAGCAGCCCTATCGCGTCGTATTCAACTGCGTGACCATAGTTTCTGATATCCAAGCCCGGGTTCACGCATTGATGCTCAACCATTCCACCAGCGATACGGCGGATACAGTCTATAGCCCTATTCGATTTGTTCCGAACCAAAAACTCTCCGCCGCTGACAAGCTGCTGCTCGCGTTTGATGCTCTCGCAATCTCGCGCCTGACAGGCATCAGGCCGCGCGTCGGCAAGATCATCCATGGCGCTGAGCATGCATCAACCACAATATCTCTGCCGAAGCTGATCGAAGTTGCTCGGCCGCTGATTACGAAGACCATCGTACGGCATGCGAATGCTACACCACCGCCTCTGATCTTGAACAAACATTGTCCAGCATGTGAGTTCCGGGACCGCTGCCGCCAAATTGCTGGTGAAAAAGACGAACTCAGTCTATTGGCCAACATCAGCGAGAAGGAACGAAAGAAATTCAACGACAAAGTGATCTTCACGGTAACCCAGCTATCCTACACCTTCCGACCACGCAGGCGTCCAGTCCGTCATCGTTCGCGCGCACCAAAGTATGAACCAGCCTTGAAGGCGCTCGCGATCCGCAAGAACCGCGTTCATGTCGTCGGAACGCCCTCATTCAGCATTCCGCAAAATCCCGTTTATCTAGACGTTGAGGGCGATCCCGATCGCGACTTCTATTATCTGATTGGCTCGCGGTTTAGAACGTACCAATTGCGTTGAAGCGCTGAGTGCGTGCACGCCTTAGCCGCCATCGGGCTCATCGGACCGAGACGGAGATGGTGACATCGACATTGCCCCGTATCGCATTAGAGTAAGGGCAGATCGCATGAGCACCCTGGACGCGCCGTTCAGCGGTCGGTTGGTCGATGCCAGCCATGGTCACGGCAAGCGCGGCGGACAACAGCACCCGCTTCATTTCGACCAAGGTCGATCTTGGCGACGACGTTGATCTCGTCATCCGCAAAGCGGTGGCCAGCATCCCTGCTGACGTGAAGGATCGCATTCTCAAAGCAGGCCGCATAACCGCCCGCGAAGAGCTGTTCGGGATTGGTCGCATCGCCTCTTCCGCCAAGCGCCCGCGGCAGCGCGAGTTTGAGGTCGAGCAGACCGTCTTCGCTGCGGATCGAACCGTGACGGCCTCCGCTCGCCGTGACTGTCGTGGAATATAGACTGGCCATAGCACATATGCCTTTCTTCGCTGCGATTCGCTAATTTGAGACCGGCCGTTCTGGACTTCGCCGCAACTGATCAGCAAAGCGGCCGGGGCACGAGGACGCTCGCCCGTTAAGCGGGCTGTCCGGCGGCTTCCAAGATCAACCGGGAGATCTCGTGAGGATGGGTGATCAGTGAAAGATGGCTCGCCTTCACCTCGATGGTCCTGGCTCCCATCCGCTTGGCCATGAAACGTTCGAGGTCCGGATTGATGGTGCGGTCCTCGGTCGAGACGGCGTAATAGCTCGGCTTCGATCGCCAGGCCGCGTTCGTGGTCTTGCCGGCGAGGAGCGCTTTCTGGAACGGCTCCTGCACCGCATAGAGCGCCTTCGCTTTTGCCTTCGGCAGGTCACCCGCGAAATCCCGCAGGAAGGCCTCTTCGGAAAGGCGTCCCTCGTCGCCGTCGAACACGATTCCGGCCGATGCCGGCGGAGTCGGATAGGTCTTGGCGAGCGCGGTGTAGTCCTCGCCAGCGTCCGGGGCGCGCGCCGCCACATAGACCAGCGCCGAGACGTTCGGATGAACGCCAGCTTCGGTGACGATCATGCCGGAAAAGGAATGACCGACCAGAACCGTTGGGCCATCCTGCCGCGCAAGCACGCGCTCGGCCGCAGCCACCGCCTCAGGCAGTGTGGTCAGCGGGTTTTGCACGGAGGTGACGTTCAACCCTACCGCCCGTAAGCGCGGAATGACTTCCGACCAGCTGGAGCCGTCGGCGAACAGGCCGTGCACCAGCACGACGTTACGGGCCTTTGGCGGCGCTGCACGAGCGGCCGTGCCGCGAGTGGAAACCAGCGAAGCGGCTGCACCAGCAAGCAGGGCGGTGGAAAAATCGCGTCTGTTGATCATCATGGTCATTCTCCTGGGTTCACATGAGTTGGCGGGAAGGTCGAACTTGATGGCGGCTCAGTCGGTGGTGTGCAGTAGGGCATCGACATCAGGCGAACGGACGATGGTGCCGTCGCGTACGAATGCCTCGTGATTGGTCTCGATGCTGTCGTGGTCATAGAGATAGTTGACCATGATCCCGAAGGATTCCTGGATCGCGCGCTGCGCGGTGTTGCCGAGCCAGTTGATGCGCTCGAGCCGTGCGCCGTTGCCGAGGTGAAAGCGCGCCACGGGGTCGATGCGTATCGAGGGCTTCCGTGTCAGATAGCTGGCGCAGAGCCGCAGCAAGGGCACGCGCAGCTTCTCGCTCTGCGCCGGATCATTCCACCAGCTATCGCTCTCCAGTTGCGGCAACAGCGCCGCATCGGGATCACTCGCATTCGCAAGCCGATTATCGAGCCATTGCCGAAATCCCGGTACCGGCGACAGGGTGGAAAAACGCTTCAGCTGCGGAAACTCCGACTGCAGCTCTTCGACGACCTGCTTGATCAGGAAATTGCCGAACGCCACGCCGCGCAGGCCGTCCTGACAATTGGAGATCGAATAGAAGATCGCGGTGTCGGCGCGCGCGGCGCGCTGCCGCACGATGGCTTCACCGGCGTCCTGCAACAACAGCGGCTGCACGGCCGTGGCCAGTCCTTCCACCAGAGCAACCTCGACGAAAATCAGCGGCTCGCCTGGAAGTGCGGGATGGAAGAAGCCGAAGCAGCGCCGATCGGGTGCAAGGCGCCGGCGCAGGTCGTCCCAGCCCTTGATCTCGTGCACGGCTTCGTAGGCGATCAGCTTTTCCAGCACCGCGGCCGGCGTCTGCCAGTCGATGCGCCGCAACTCGATGAAGCCGCGGTTGAACCACGAGGCGAACAAATGCTTGAGGTCCGCGTCGAGCAACTTCAGTTCGGGGTCAGTGCGCATGCATGAAGCAACTTCGCTGCGCATCGCGATCAGCGCGCTGATCCCGCCGGGTGCCATGTTGATTCGCCGCAGCACTTCCTGGCGCGGCGGCTCGGCGGCACGCGCGAGTGCGGCCGCGGTTTCTGCGGTGCCTTCGGCGAGGTAGCGCTGCGCCGCCGCGCGCAAAGCGGGGCCGTGAGGATGGAACTCCGTGGCGAGATAGCGCTGAAAGCAGCGGCGATCGTTGTCGTCGAGTGCGCCAAGCAGCTCGCGCAATTGCCGCGCGACCAGCGCTCCTGAGGCCTGGCTGCGCTCGGAGAGCAGCGATGCTGCGAGCTGCTTCGCGCGATCGAGGGGCGGCAATTTCGTGCTGGATGGATCGCTGGAAGTTTGGCGGACTGCGGACATGACTACTTCCTCCTCAAGCTTGCGCGGTGACGGCGCGGCGGAATTTGGCCGGTGGCGCGTAGAGTCCGCCAGAGGCGGCCACGAGTTCATCGATCGTCTTGGCGGCGAGCAGATCGCGCGTCGCCGTGCCGACATCGATGCCAAGGTCTGCTGGAAACATCACGATGCCGCGGCGGCGCAGGCTCTCGGTTGTGACAGGCAATTGGCGCTTGCCGAATTCGGTGTCGCCGGCGATCGCGCGCAATGCCGCCTCCCGATCTTGCGGTGATCGGCAGCGCAAGAGGTTCGCCACGCCCTTCTCGGTGATGACATGGCTCACGTCGCCATAGATCATCACCGGCGGCAATGCGAAGCCCGCGGAGGCAGCCAGATCGAACGCGTCCAGACGCTCGACAAAACTGGGCGCGCCGTTTGGCTGATGGGTCTGCACCATCTGCACCACAAGCTTGCGCCCGCGTAAGGGATCGCCTGCTTCCTGACCGGCGCGCAGCCAGGTGGGGCTATCGTGGCGACGACTGCGTGCATCCGCGCCCATGTTCGGCGCACCGCCGAAGCCTGCGATCCGGTCTTTCGTGGCCGTCGAGCTGTTGCCTTGCGTGTCGATTTGCAGCGTGGCGCCAACAAACATGTCGCAGGCATATTGTCCGGCGACCTGCGCCAGCGCCCGGTTCGACCGCAGGCTGCCGTCGGCGCCGATCGGGAATACATCGGCGTGCTTTGCGACGTAGCGCTCCATACCGAGCTCGGAGCCGAAGCAATAGACGCCGTCGACGAAGCCGGCTTCGATCGCCGGGATCAGGGTCGGGTGCGGGTTGAGCACGAAGTGGCTCGCGATCTTGCCCTTCAGGCCACGCCGGGCGGCAAATGTCGGCAGGATCAGCTCGATCGCCGCGGTGGCGTAGCCGATGCCGTGATTGAGCCGCCGGACCTCAAATGGCTCGTAGACCGCAGCAATCGCCATCATCGCCATCAGCACGTTCTCGTCCCTTACCTTGGCGGGGTCGCGCGTGAACAGAGGCTCGATCGCGTAAGGCTTTGGGCTCGGTATGACGAAATCGACCCAGTCGCCGGGGACGTCGACGCGCGGCAACCGGTCGACGATCTCGTTGACTTGCGCCACGAGAATGCCGCCGCGAAAGGCCGCGGCTTCGGCGATGGTCGGCGTGTCTTCGGTGTTGGGACCGGTGTAGAGATTGCCGTTGCGATCGGCCTTGTCGGCGACGATCAGCGCCACGTGCGGCGTCAGGTCCACCAGCATCCGGGCATAGAGCTCGAGATAGGTATGGATTGCGCCGATCTTCACCGTGCCGATGCCGACCAGTTCGGCGAGCTTGCGGCTCTGCGGACCTGCGAAGGCAAAATCGAGCCGGTTGGCGATGCCGCGCTCGAACACGGCCAGATGGTCGGGCAGCGCCAGCACCGACTGCACCATGTGCAGATCGTGAATCCGCGCCGGATCCACGCTCGTCAGGGCGGCGGCAAGAAAATCGGCCTGCTTCTGATTGTCGCCTTCGATGGCAACGCGGTCGCCCGGCTCGATGATCGCTTCGACCAACTCGGTCGCGCGCTCGGCAGGGCAAAGCTTTTCAGAGCAGATCGTGGCGGCCCGAGCCAGCCGGGCGGAGCGATCCGCTCCCTGTCGTGATGTGGCGTGCATGATGAACCTCCTTCGCTCGACGCTGTCTTCGATGCAGAAGTTAGGAGACCAGTATTGATTATAGAAACGATATTTTGTAATATGATTGATTATGAAATAGGATCAATTGACATGCTGGATTTCGAGCTTTTGCGTTCCTTTGTTGCCGTCGCGGATTACGGCGGCTTCCACCGCGCCGCCGAACGGCTCAATCTGACGCAGTCGACCATCAGCCAGCAGGTCAAGCGATTGGAGCTTGAAACCAAACGTCCGCTGTTCCGGCGCACGACCCGCAGCGTCGCGCTGACCGACGACGGCGAGATGCTGCTCGGTGACGCCCGTCGTCTGTTGCAACTCGAGGAGGCGGCCCGCCATCGCCTGTCAGCGCCGCGTTTGTCAGGAGCCGTGCGTCTTGGGGTGGTCGAGGAAGTCGCCGGCGGCTCGCTGCCATCGGCGCTGGGACGCTTCGCCATGTTGCACCCGAGCGTGAAGCTCGAGGTGCAGATCGGCGTCAGTGCGGAATTGATCGAGCAGTTGAACAAGGGACGACTCGACGTCGTGTTCGCTAAGCGTCCGCTCGGTACCTCGCGTGGGCGCCTGGTCTGGCGCGAACCCATGGTCTGGGCCGCCGCCGACGCGTTTGATCTGGTTCCGGGCGCGGTGCTGCCGCTGGCGCTCTATCGCGAGCGGTCGGTATCGCGTGAGGCAGCGCTCGCCGCGCTCAATGACAGCGAACTGACGTGGGAGATCATTTATACCAGCCCCAGCCTGACAGGTGTGCGCGCGGCGGCGCTCGCTGGTCTCGCCATCACGCCGCTTCCCGCGAGCGCGGTCATCGCAGGTTTGCGCATTCTGGGACCGCAAGAGGGGCTGCCGCGCCTTCCTGACCTTGAGTTCGCAATCTATGAGAAAGCCCGGCCCGAAGAGGCCGCGGCGGCGCTGGCCGCAGCGCTTCTGGCACTTGGGCAATTGCCAGCGCGCCCGACGATTTAGCGCCATATGTTCCGTTGCGGGTCCAAAACCCAGGGTGCAGATTGGATTAACGCAATGATGAGGATCCGTCAGGCGGTATGGAGCGCATCGGTCTCATGACCGCTCTGGAGCTCCCTGGCAACAGATCCGATCGAGCGCCCGCTCGACACTACGAGATCAACCGCTTGCCGCTTGTAGTCATCCGTAAACGACCGACGTTGACGTCCTTCCATCCGACACCTCCTGGCTCTTCGAGCCTACTACAGGTGTCCATCAATTCGGAGGAGGTTCAATGATGCGCGATGTCTGGATGCGGGCGCCGTGAGATGAGGCTAAGGCGCTGCAACGGCCGTTGTCGGATGATGCGCTTAAGATCGTGATGCGTGGGGCGGAGAAGGAAGATAAGGCGGCAGGTTGAACCGCGAGCAGCTGGTTGGTTAGCTCGTCGTTGCGCTATCCAACCGCGCCAGCCCAGCCTCGATTACGACGATGTCTTCCTCGATCTGCTGGATAGTACTCGCGCAGTCGATCCCGGTACACGCATTGAGGTCTGCGATAAGTTTCCGGCGTTGTATCCGAAGCTCATCGAGAGCCTTCTGGTCCTTGAGGGAAACGTAACCATCCACGATCAGCCCAATAGCTCCTGACATCTCCACCCCCAGCCTTATTCATACCCTCAAGCCCTTCTGACCAAGCAGGTTTGGGAGTGCGCCAATAAGGTTACATCACGCAATCACGCGCCCCGAGTTCGTCCAAAACAACGTCTCTCCGCAAATCGTGTGCGGCGATCGTCAAATGGGAGCCTACGATCAGACCGAGCCGCCTTAAGGTCAGGAGCGCAACGGGGTCACATAGCTCGATAGAAAGTCCGGCTCCCAATATCGCAATGGCACGTTGCTCATCCGCGTCGAGATCAGCCCATGAGATGCCGCCTTCCATCACGCGCCTCAAAGTTGTCTCCGAGAGGTATCTCAAACCCCAAACGCGTGCCTGATTTGCCGCAGCATAGCCATGGCCGCGTCGGTGTACCGACCGTTGGTTAGGTATTGATCCAGCTGCACTGTACTAACCAGCGCCACAACTACCACCGTGAAGCCCTTGAACATTGGGCCTCCCCTGCAAGAGACCGCCAACCGGGCGTGTTTAAAACCGTTTTCAGAATGCCTTGCCGCGAACAGGCGGCCAATATGCAGATGGTGACAGTGACTAGTAACCAACTGCTTAACCGGCGGCTTAAGCGGCAGCGCCACATCGCAGTGGCTTACTTGAAGGCCGCTATACCCCCGATAGCGACCAAATTCTGCATCGCAGCGAAATGACGCGATGGGCCATGTGTGGACGGCTCCGGGTTGGCAAGGGTTTTCTTTGCGCATGCGGCGGTAGTCGGAGCAGCCATGTGTTCGGCCTGTTAGCGCGGTACTCATGACCGCTGGCCATAATGCCCTCCGCGGATCAGGTCCCGGTCAAAACCACGCATTCGAAGATGCCATGGCCCAAGTGGGTTGTCCTGATCGCCGGATCGACCGGCGCTGCATTACGTGCTGTTCGCCCTCCCAACCGTTACGTCACACCGGATGTCCGGTGTAATCTCGTCTCGTCACGCCGCGAGAGCGGCGGGTTCATTGTAACGTTCGTTCCTGGCCATCATCGCCCAGGCCATCCTGGCGAGTTTGTTAGCGAGTGCGATGGCCGCGACCTTGGTGGGGCGGCGCGTCAGCAGAGCCAGGGCCGATGCCGGGTGCCGTGGATCTTGGCATAGCGGATCACGGCGAGCGCGCCGGCCGTGAACAGGCTGCGCAAATAGCGATCGCCTTTGATGATACTGCCGAGCTTGTCCTTGCCCCCGCTCGAGTTCTGCTTCGGCACGAGCCCAACCCAGGCCGAGAAGTCTCGTCCCGATCGGAAGGCCTTGGCATCGGCAACGCTCGCGACGGCACGGAATGCTGGGTCCTTCGGGTAGTCGGGCAGCTCCGGCTCTTCCTCCGCGTTCAAGTGAGCAGAACATGCAGGCGTCGGTAGCCGAAGCGACGGCGCTCCTGGGCGATCGCCCTCAATACGCTGACATAGGTGGCATCCCCGTCCGGGTTGCTTGTAACTTCCGGTCATGCGGCAGCATCCATAGCGCGACATCTTCACGGTAGTAGGTCGCCGTAGTTTCGCGAATCTTTCGCCACGAATCAGAAGTCTCAATGAGCTCGCCATTGCCGAGTATTGTCCAGAATTTCTCGCGCATTGGCTCCATTTGATGAAGGGGAGAGTCCAGTAGGAGGGACGGATGTCGATCATCGAGAAATTTCCGCGAAACAAGGCAGTAGATCTGGCCAAGCTTGAAGCAGATGTCACATCGGCTTTGCCAGCAATGCCCGTCAGGGCTGCACCACCGGTTCCATCTGAACCATTGCCGGATTATGTCGAGCATCGAGAAGGGGTCTCGCGTGTAGGCCAACTCACTGCCGAGGCGGTGGTGCGTGACTATGAAGCCGCGGCCAAAGAGATCGAAGCTATGGGAGTTGAGTTGATCAGCGCGGCGAGGAAATGCGAGGCGATGACCGCTGAGGTGCATACTACGATTGCCTTCATGCGTGATACGGCGGCGTCATATCGCGAGGAAGCCAAGAGGATTTTCAAGCGAATTGAGGAGTGTGCACTATTCACAGAGGACGTTCGCAAGACCTGCGAAACTGTCAAACGCCGGATCATGGAGGACAGAAGCATCGCCTGATCCGCAGGCCGGGCTAGCAGGCCGCCCACGGTAAATCGATAGTTACCTCGCGGACCAACTGGACGGGGGACAGCTGTCGTCCATCGTGCTCCGGAAATTGTCGGAGAGCGGCAGAGCGGCAGGTCGGTGCAGAATTCAACAGCACGACGGAGCGCGGCCGTTCCGATCGTCTATGACGCGCTGGGGCTCGACAAGTTCATGCCGATCTGTCGCGCGGAGGTGCCTGCGGCGCTCGAATTGGTCGCCAAGTTGTTGCGTGCGCATGCAGATGCGGTGCGCCGGCCACGCTGCCGCGTATCGAAGATCAGGCATTGGCACAGGCCCCCGCGCCGGCCCAGCCGCCCGCGGAGCCACACTTCACGTATCTCATCAAGAAGGCTCAGCCGACCTACAAAGGATTTGCCGCGTGATGTGCGCGCGGGCACCGCTCGCAATCTGGAGGTGACCTCATGAAATTTAGTCCGCCCGGTGCTGAGCCGTGCAGGACGCTGACCAGGGTTGACGGCTGGTTCGGGAGCGATCCAACCGACATCCCCAATTCGATCGCGAGACAGATCGCCGCAGCGTTGCCTCCATTGGAGGGCCGCACTGAGGTCGAACGCATTCGTGCGCGCGTGATGGCTCGTCAGTTGATCTACGAACGCTCCAAGAAAGTTCGCGTCGGGCGTAGGCGTAGGTTCGGGCTGCTCACGCGATAAGAATTTCCGTTGGACCCAGCGGAGAATGCGCGTCGTCGCAGACGGCGTGTGGTCCACCTGGATCGGAAGGCACGGCGGATGTACCCGGCCGGATGATCTTGAAGGGGCCCCGACGCGCAATATCGTCGGGGCCATCGTTATGGTCGGCGCTGAACCTCCTCCGAATTGATGGACACCTGTAGTAGGCTCGAAGAGCCAGGAGGTGTCGGATGGAAGGACGTCAACGTCGGTCGTTTACGGATGACTACAAGCGGCAAGCGGTTGATCTCGTAGTGTCGAGCGGGCGCTCGATCGGATCTGTTGCCAGGGAGCTTGGCCTGCGCGATTCCGTGCTGCGGCGGTGGGTGGAGCAGCGAGGGGCCCGGCTGGAGCCGACGGCGGCGACGCGGCGCCCCACAACGCAGGCGACGCTGCCGTCGGCGGACCACGCGGCGGAGATCGCGCGTTTGCAGCGGGAGAACGAGCGGCTGCGCATGGAGCGTGATATTTTAAAAAAGTCCATTGCGATCTTTGCTGGAGTTCCGAAATGAGATTCCGCTTTATCGAAGATCGCCGCGCCGACTATCCGGTGATGATCATGTGCGGTGTGCTCGGTGTCTCGCCGGCCGGCTATTATGCCTGGCGCTCGCGCCCGGAGAGCCAGCGATCCGCAGCCAATCGTGAGCTCGTCGACGACATCAGGCGGGTTCACCGCGACACCAATGGCCGCTATGGCAGCCCGCGCGTCCATGCCGAGTTGTCCGCGGGGCCAGCCGCGGTCGCATCGAGCGATTGATGCGCCGCCATGGCATCAGGGCCATCATGGCGAAGCCACGACGGGTGCGGACCACCGACAGCCGTCACGATTTCCCGATCGCCGCGAATCTTCTCGAGCGCAACTTCATCGCCACTGCTCCGAACCAGATCTGGCTCGCCGACATCACCTACGTCGAGACCGAGCAGGGCTGGCTCTATCTGGCCACGCTAATGGATCTCTACAGCCGCAAAATCGTCGGCTGGGCGATGGCGGATCATTTGCGCGCCGAACTGCCGATGGCGGCCCTAGCGATGGCCATTGCGACACAGCGGCCTGGCGCCGGCTTGATCCACCATTCAGATCGTGGCGTTCAATATGCTTCGGCGGACTATCGCAAGATGATGCAGTCCGCCGGTTTTCGGGCCTCGATGAGCCGCAAGGCCGATTGTTACGATAACGCACCGATGGAGAGTTTCTTCCATACGCTCAAAACAGAACTCGTCCATCAGCAGCATTATGAAACACGTGAGGAAGCCAGACGTGATATCTTTGCTTACATCGAGGGCTTCTACAATCGAAAGCGTCGTCACTCCGCCATCGGCTATATCAGCCCGATCGAGATGGAGCTAAAAGCAGCTTAACCCTGTCCATTTTTTCGGGGGAAGATCAGCGCGGCGCGGCCCGCTAGTGGGCTCGGCGTCGCGCTCTATCCCCGTCCTGTTTCCATTGACCGAGCAGCGCGCATGCCTCGCTTCTCTCCGCGTCGGTTGGCTGGCTATCGGGATGCAAGCATTTCATGAGCTTGCCGTAAGTCGCGAACGTCATGAGGCCCTTCCGGCGACTTTCCCCCTCATACCATTTCTTCATCTCTTGCAGCGCGAGCCACAGGTTTCGATTCTTCTCCTCGAGGCGGGCCATCTCGTCGGGATCAATCGGCGGCGGCGCGGGCTTGGCGGCCATGGCCTTGGTTGCTGCATGCTGTTTGCGCTCATCAGCAAGCGCAATCTTCAATGTCGCGTTCTCTTGCTGAAGGGCGGCAATCTCGATTTTTCTTCGCGCCTCGGCCAATTGCTTAGACTGTTCGGCGACGACGTTGCGCAGTCGTTCGATTTCCTCCTTCCGATTGGTGCGCCATCGCGCCTGCCGCTCGGGATTCTTGAGACCCATGACGATCTCCATCCGTTACGTAATGGGCTTTCATCGTCATGTCGGCACGGCCGTCAATTGAAATCTCCACTACCTAAGGGGCAACGCCTTTCGCGATAGCGTGGCTGATGTCAGCCACAGCGTGGCATCATGCTTGATCTGACATCGCGCTTGGAAGAGCCTTTGGAAGGCGACGACAAGCCCTCGTCTGCGCTACGAAGCGCTTGAACCACCCCCTCAACGCGAGCAAACAATTGATCTCCTTGGTCCCGTCGCTTTAGCTCGCGCTCTACCACCGTTCGAATGAACGTGCTGGTGCGGCTCTTGTCTATGATATCATCGACAACGCTCTCGCCATCGCTCTCCCGCATGCTTGATAGCTGTTGGTCAAGCTGATTAAGCGTTAGGCGAATGACGTGCAATTGGACGTGTTTTGAAAGCTTGGAGCCAATAGCTCCAGTGTGGCGATTGCTGTTGTCCTCGATCATTGTCCCCCCTTGCGCTAAGGTGTGCGACAATTCTATGTACTCGGCCAAGTGCTGGCACAATGGCCGAAATTTGACGTTGCTGAGGCTTATAGGTCAGCGTGTCTTGCATTTGCGACCAACCCGACCTAGTGCGGCCAAACCCGGGTGACAACGCGAGCATCTCTCTCATTCGAACGCCGTCTGCCACACGCCGACGTGAAATCGCACAGCTTCAGAAGCTGGACGAAGCGCATCTCCTGCGTGGCCTGGCAGGTGCAGCGTCTCCAGACCGCAAGTAAGTCGCTCGTAAAGGCTTCCCTGAGACAGTCACGCGGCGGCCGTCCCGGTCCACCAGCGTAGCCTTTGACAAAACGTCCGCGCCCATCGCGCAATGGGATCGGCCGCTGGGATGACGCTATCGCTCCGGTTATGGCGCAGCCAGATCGGAAGAAACACGCCGCCTGACCCGTGCCCGGCCTGCAATTGCCAGTGCTCGCTCAATCTTCACGATGGCCTCCACCGATCGCGATCTGACCAAGACCATTAACGCAGCGGTATTTTAGCACTTTCAAGCGCTTGGGACCAAGCACCAGCCAATAACCGGTCGCTAAAGGGATAGCGGGAATGTCAAAGGCTCAAAAAAACGAACTTGAGAAGTTCAAGCAGGCCGGCCGCGAACTCGAAACGGACGACGATGAAAAGCGGTTTTTGACGAACGGCTAAGCCCCCGAATGCCCTTGACGCCCAAGGCTAAGAGCCGGAAGTCTCTTCGCTAACGCTTATGTGATCAGGCGCCCTGGCGGTTCTTTGCCTTTGTAACGGCTGCATTTTTCACGATTGCCAGCGACTGCTCCAGATTTTTTCGCGGTCCGACGGAATAGGGACGCCAGCTCCTACGTCCCACCCTCAAGCAACCCGCTCAGGCATCGTCGAAGTCCGCCCAATCATTCGTCGAACGATCTAACAATGGAGAATTGAAATGACCGTTGAAAAATCACGTCGCACTGTTCTCGTCTTCACGACTTTGGTGCTCGGCGCCATCGTGCTTGGCGCTCCTGCCGCTTTTGCGGCTACCCCAAGACATATCCTTGCCGAGCCGCAGGTTCGATCGCACGCGCAAGTTCACAGAATGGACAGCACGTCTACGCGGCACGCCTATGGGACGCAGCCTCAAACTCATATCGATGATCCCTTGTCATCCCTGATCCTGGGATGACCATCGTTGGCGCCGCCGAGATTCTTTGTAGCGGTCCGGCGGAATAAGACGCGTCGCGATACGCCCCACCCCGAATGCAACACCTACGGAGTTCAGAATGTATCGGCCATCATTTCGCAGCGTCATGACGGCGCTCGGCGGCACGCTTCCGAGGCATGGTCTCGGCGTTGCGGTCCTTGGCGCTCGCCTTCTTATCGCGTTTGCGCTTCCGTCGCATGTGCTGGCGCACGAAGTCCACCCGTCCGCGCAGCCAGCGACGGTCGCCGACGAAGCTCCGTTCTGGAAGGAGAACGAGGCCGCAATGATCAAGATGATGAACGATATGGCGATCAAGCCGACCGGGGATATCGACCGAGATTTCGCAGCGATGATGATCCCTCATCATCAAGGTGCGATCGACATGGCGATCAGCGAACTGCGCTACGGCAGGAACGAACAGCTGCGACGCATCGCGCAGGAGATCATCGTCGACCAGATGCAGGAAATCGCGGCGATGAAGCTTGCGATTGGCGAATCCATAACGAATTCCACGCCTGCTCCGACGCAACAGGAACCGGCTTCCACTCCGGCCCAGCATCACCACTCCGGCATGCAGATCGACATGCCATTACGATGACGAGACCCACCACCTAGTGAGCTGATCGCGGCATTTGCAAACTAAACCGGCCACGGCCCGGTGAACTCGTCAGCACCTCGCGAAGAAGCAACGAAAGGAGAAAATCAAAATGTCAGACAAGATCAATCAAGATCGGCGTCGCTTTTTCGGCACAGCGGCCATGACATTTGCTGCAGCCCAGTTCGCCCTCGACGGTTTCGCCAACGCGCAACCAGCCAGCAAGAAGACCCCGGATACGCGCAATTTCAAGCCGAGCACGAACACCTCGTTCGCGTCGCTGAAGCAAGTCGACGCCGGGCTTCTCAATGTCGGCTACGCCGAAGCCGGTCCCGCCGACGGCGCGCCCGTCATCCTACTGCATGGCTGGCCCTACGACATTCACAGTTTTGCCGATGTCGCCCCCGTGCTGGCGTCGGCGGGTTATCGCGTGGTTGTACCGTATTTGCGCGGTTATGGCACCACGCGCTTCCTCTCCGATGCGACGATCCGCAACGGCCAGCCGTCGGCAGTCGCCGTCGATACTATCGCGCTGATGGACGCGCTCAGGATCGAGCAGGCGACGCTCGCCGGTTTCGACTGGGGCGCGCGGACGGCCAACATCGTCGCGGCACTCTGGCCGGAACGCTGCAAGGCCATGGTCTCGGTGAGCGGTTATCTGATCGGCAACCCGGAAGCCGAAGAGAAACCGCTGCCTCCAAAGGCCGAGCTGCAGTGGTGGTACCAATTCTATTTCGCGACCGAGCGCGGCCGAGACGGCTATGACAAATACCGTCACGACTTCTCGAAGCTGATCTGGCAGCTCGCGTCGCCGAAGTGGGAGTTTGACGACGCCACCTTCGATCGCAGCGCGAAGGCATTCGACAATCCCGATCATGTCGCGGTTGCGGTCCACAATTACCGCTGGCGGCTCGGCCTCGCCGAGGGTGAACGGAAATACGACGATCTGGAAAAGAAGCTCGCCCAGCGACCGGTCATCACCGTGCCGACCATCACCATGGAAGGCGATGCGAACGGTGCGCCGCATCCCGAGCCCGTGGCCTATGCAAAGATGTTTTCCGGCAAATATTCGCACCGGACCGTCACGGGCGGCATCGGGCACAATCTGCCGCAGGAGGCCCCTCAAGCCTTTGCCGAAGCTGTGGCCGACATCACGAAAGTTGCCTCGCCTTTAACCAAGGGATGATGAAGATGAGCAAGCTGTTCTCGTTCGCCAAAAGCCTTCTTCTTGCAGGCACCGTGCTTGCGACCTGTGGCAATGCGTGGGCAGGCCAGGCGCCCGGCGCGCTATCCGCGCCTGATGTCCCGATCAGCCATCACGACCGCATTTACGCCGCGGAACAATTCTCCAATACGGTCTCGGTGACAGACCCGGTCGATAACAAGCTCCTCGGGGTTATCAGGTTGGGGGACCCGCAGCCGGCCAATTTTAGCCCTCTCTACAAGGGACAGGTTCTCGTCCATGGCATGGGTTATTCGCCCGATCATCGGACGCTGGCCGTGGTTTCGATCGGATCGAATTCCGTGACCTTCATCGACACTGCCACGAATGCCGTGAAGCATATGACATATGTTGGCCGCTCGCCGCATGAAGCTTTCTTCACCCCCGACGGCAGGGAGGTCTGGGTGACGGTGCGCGGCGAGAACTATATCTCCGTGATTGACAGCAAGACGTTCACGGAGAAGACCCGCATCACCACGCCCAGCGGGCCCGGCATGCAGATATTCTCGCCCGACGGCAAGTACGGCTATGTCTGCTCGTCCTTCAATCCGGAAACAGACGTCGTCTCCGTTGCTGATCACAAGATCATTGCAAAGGTCACGCAAGCGAGCCCATTCTGTCCGAACATCGCGGCAACACCGGACGGGACCCAGGTCTGGTTCACGCTCAAGGATGTCGGCAAGACGCAGGTGTTCAACGCGAAGCCGCCGTTCAACCTGATCAAGACCATCGACACGGGCCCGATTACGAACCACGTGAACTTCGCTCATACGGCAAAGGGAACATTTGCCTATGTCACAATCGGCGGCCTGAACGAAGTCAGGGTATTCCGCATCGACGATTTTTCGGAGGTCGCAACCATCCCGGTTGGGAGTCTTCCGCACGGCGTGTGGCCGTCCGGCGATGGGTCACGTATCTATGTCGGACTGGAGAATGCCGATGAACTCGCGGCGATCGACACTGCGACCAACACCGTGATCGCAAACATTCCGATCGGACAGGCGCCCCAGGCGATCGCCTATGTGCCCAATGCTGCCCCGAATCCTGACGATCGCCAGAACCTGCAGCCTCTCGGTGTCGCCGGCCAGGTCTTGCATCTGGCGCTGGCTGTGAAAGACGCAAAGGACGGACAGGCGCCAACCAGCGTTTCCCTGTTTGATCAGGGCCTGATCCAGGTGTTGCAGGCGTCCGTCACGGGGCTCGAGCCGAAGCAGAAGTACGTGCTCGCACTGGCCGATCGCGCGGACGGGGGCGGCACCCTGCAACCGCTGGCGGCCTTTGTGACCAATCCGGCGGGATCGGCGATCGTCAATGCGACCGGTCCGATCCGGCAAATCGTCCACGATCCCGCGACTTCGGAGCGGCGCTACCTGGTCATCGCCCCCGGAGATGCGACGACGTTCGGAGCGGCAGTACAAGTGCAAACCCAATAGTGCTAGAGTAACGCACGCCGCAGGCGGAGCGCGCAATGAAAGACATGCTGCTCCAGGTCGAACCGCTGATACCCGCGCTCCGCCGCTATGCCCGCGCCCTGGTTCGCCATCGTGCCAATGCCGACGACCTGGTGCAGGACTGCCTGGAGCGTGCCGTCAGCCGCTGGCACCAGCGGCGCGACGGCGACGTTCGCGCCTGGCTCTTCACTATCGTCCACAACCTGGCAATCAGTCAGTTTCGTCAAACGGCGACGCGCGGCAGGCATATTCCGATCGACGAGACCAATGAGGACGATTTCTGCGAGCCCGCCGTGCAGGAACGGAAAATGATGTGTCAGGATGTCATGAACAAGCTCGCGAGACTGCCGGAAGACCAGCGCGCCGTGCTGCTGCTCGTTGCGGTCGAGGACCTCTCTTATGCGGACGCCGCAAAGGTGCTTGACATCCCTGTGGGTACGGTGATGTCGCGGCTCTCCCGGGCACGTGAAAGACTACAGCAAGAGATCGAGGGGATTGCGGACAATATGTCCACCAACGTCGTGTCACTACGGAGGGGAGAATGAGCCCTCGACCGATCACCGAAGATGATCTCCACGCCTATGTAGATCGTGTCCTTGAGTCGGAGCGACAGGCGGAAGTCGCCGACTATCTGCGCGAACATCCGGACGTCGCCAAACGCGTCGCTGCGTTCACCGGCCAGCGGGAGCTGTTGCGCACGGCACTCGCGCCGATCGCCGAAGAACCTTTGCCGCCGGAGCTCAATCTATCGCGAATCATCGAGAACCGCGCGCGACGGCCCTCGGTAGCCCGCTGGGCGATGGCGGCGATGCTGCTCTTGAGCATTGGCGGCCTCGGCGGCTGGGCCGCGCGCAGCGCGCTGGAGGTGACGCCGGGCGGACTGGTTGCGCTCGCGCAGGAGGCCACCGCTTCATATAACGTCTACGCGCCGGACCGCGTCCGACCCGTCGAGGTTCGCGCCTCCGACTCTGCCCAACTCGTACAGTGGGTCTCCGACCGGCTGCATCGGCCGGTGAAGGTGCCGGATTTGACGACTTCGGGCTACCGATTGATGGGAGGACGGCTTGTCGCCACCTCGCACGGCCCCGCTGCAATGTTCATGTATGACGATGACCGCGGCAGCCGGATTGTCATGCTGACCCGGCCGATGAGCAGTGCGGACCATGATGCGCCCATGACGCCCCGGTCGCAGGGCAATGTCGGTGGCTTCGCCTGGGCTGACGCTGGCGTGGGCTACAGCCTGGTCGGTCAGGCTGCTCCGGAATCCCTGAGGCCGATTGCAAATGAGGTTCGCAGGCAGGCGCGGGCGATCTGAAGGCCAGATCGGTGGCGCAGGACGGGACCTCGCCATGAATTCAACCGCGAGCATGTTGCCACGGAACACCAGAACGAAGGCATTACCTCGGTGGCGGCGGAAGACATCGCGAAAGCTTTGCGGGATGTCCTCGGTCACCGGATCGACAGCAAAGGCAGGCGAGCAAAAAGCTTACGGGTCGCAACCGCGAAGGGCTCGCGTACTGGCCAGCGCAGGGCGTCGTGACTTCGCCGTCACCAAACCACAGCCGGCTTCAAAGCCTGAGCCGGCCTGGCCGTTTCGCATTCGCCGCTACACGGACGGCGCTCAATGCCCCGGCGAGCTCAAACTTCATCTACCGTTTACACGCTCACGCCGCCGCTTCTTCTTCGCGAAAGGGATCGATTCGCTCCAGCATCCGCATTACCTGCGGTGACGACCATTTCCCGTCACGAGCGGTAGGAATGCCCGCATCATTCAGGCCCGCGGCAATGGCCCTCAGACTCGTTTTTCCCGGTCGCCTGTAGCTCTTCGATAATTGGGCCTAGATCGGCAGCCTTGGCATCAGCGCGCGCCTGCAAGGCTTGCACGCCCATTGCGCGGGTCTTCTTGCTCGGCACCACGCCGCGATCACCACCAAGCTTCGTGCCGCGCTTCTTTGCCGCCGCCAGCGCATCCTTCGTGCGCTTGCTGATCATCGGCCGCTCTTCCTCTGCAACCATTGCCATGATCCCCACGGTCAAACGATTTGCATTCGGCATATCGGCCGCAACGAAATCAACGCCAGCCGTTTCCAGACCGAGCAGGAAGTGAGCATCGCGGGACAATCGGTCGAGTTTGGCAATGACCAGCTTTGCGCCGTTAGACTCGGCAAGCCTTGATGGCCTCGCCAAGCTTTGGCCGCTCGGTGTTCTTTCCGCTCTCCACTTCGACGAACTCCTTCACGAGCGACCAGTTGCCGCCGTTCAGGTACTCGGCGACCGCATTACGCTGTGCCTCGATGCCAAGACCGGATTTGCCCTGCCGATCGGTCGAAACTCGGAGATAGCTGATCGATTTTCCGTCCGTCATCGGCGTTGCTCCAAAAGCGCGCAAATCTTCCTCGATTACGATGGAGGACCGGTCTTCCCGGCGCATGCAGAACACTGACCCGAATGGCCCATTCGAGGCCTGTCGGCTAAATAGCTCGCATGCGCGCTGATATCCATGATGGCCCGGAGCCCAACACGCTCCAATCAGAGGCCGGATACATTGATGCAAGACCGCATCGGCCAGGTTAACGAAACCTCTTGCAACGCGGCCGGACCATACATCCGGGTCAATCGCGATAGTTTTGCTCGATCTCCGTTAGGTCCGGTCTACCCCTCACAGCCGACATACAGGCGATAGGCGGATTTCGTCGCGAAGGGCCACAGCACAAAGTCGCTGCGCTCCAGCCCGCTGCGCGGGGGCAAGAGCCGATTGTCAATCGGCGTTCAAATTTGACCCCGCATTGCCTCACCCAGAATGTTACTGGACAATTTCCCGCCGATGACTGGGGCGGCGTCACCGAATCGGGTCGGTGTCGTCGATGGCGGGAAGGATCAGTATGGGCGCGCGGCGCGAGGTGGTGTCGGCGGTGACGGAGCGTTACCGGTCGGCCAAACGGGCGGAGAAGGGGGAGATCCTCGACGCGTTGTGCACGACGACGGGGTGGCATCGCAAGCATGCGGTGCGCGCGCTACGGCAACATGAGACGGTTGGGCCGAGCGAGGTCGAGGCACCACGAGAACGCAGACGAAGATATGGCGCGACGATCAAGGACGCGCTGACGGCTCTGTGGGAGGCATCGGATCGGGTGTGTGGCAAGCGGCTCAAGGTGATGATCCCGACCTTGCTGCCAGCCCTTGAGCAACATGGTCGGTTGCAGCTTGGCCAAGCGGATCGTGGTCGTATTCTGGCCATCAGCGCCGCTACCATCGATCGCCTGCTCGTTGACGTGAAGGTCGCGGCGAGCGGCGGCAGGCGCCGACGTGCAGGGTTCTATTCGGCAATTCGGCGCGAGGTCCCGATCCGCACGTTCAATGACTGGAACAGTCCGCCGCCGGGATTCTGCGAGGTCGACATGGTGGCCCATGGCGGCACGTCAGTGGCTGGCTCATTCATCCAGACCCTGACGATGGTCGATATCGCCACGGGCTGGACGGAGTGCCTGCCATTGGTGACGCGGGATGGCTCGCTGGTCGTCGAGGCGATAAAACACGCACAGAGCCTGTTCCCCTGGCTTTTGCGCGGCGTGGACTTCGATAACGACAGCGCCTTCATGAACGATGTCGTCGTGCCATGGTGTCGCGAACAGAAGCTCGAAGTGACGCGTTCGCGCGCGTACAAGAAGAACGATCAAGCGTTCGTCGAACAGAAGAATGGTGCCGTCGTCCGCCGCCTCATGGGTTACGGCCGCTTCGATGGCGTCGAGACGGCGCACGTGATGGGTCGCCTCTATGCGGCCGCACGGCTCTACGTCAACTTCTTCCAGCCATCCTTCAAGCTGAAGGAGAAGCGCCGCGAAGGAGCTAAAGTGATCAAGCGCTATTATCCTCCGTCGACGCCCTATGAGCGTACATTGGCGCATCCCAAGGTAACCACGGCTGTGAAGAAACGGCTACGCGATCAGTATCGCTCGCTCGATCCAATCGCGCTCTTGGCCGAGATTCGCTCGGCCCAGGAGGAGCTCGGCAATCGTGTCGACCGTCGAGCCGGACAGGCGCGTGGCCCGCAACGCGCCAGCGACCGCAGCCAATTTTGCCAAAACGCTCGGCAAGACGGCGAAGGGCGGCGAGACTCGTGCCACACACCGGCGATCCCGTCGGCCCTATAAAACTAGAGTTCGCATGCCGTCCAAGCTCGACCCACATATTGCTACGATCGAGGGTTGGCTCGCTGCGCAGCCGCAGCTGACGGCACTCGCCATTGTCGGCCGGCTGAGCGAGAAATACCCCGAGGAGTTCGGGACGAGACAGCATTCGATCGTGCAGCGTCTGCTGAGGGCGCTTAGACGCAAGGCTGCCGAACAGCTGGTCGCTCAGGAGGCGCTTGGCGCCGCCACGACCGCTGCCCCATGGCCCGGGGTTGTGGACGGCTCGGGCTATGTAGGGCCCGACCCGCCCACAGCCCCTCTCGTCGAGCAAGCCGGGAAAGCCACCTGGCGCGGCCGATCAATCGACATCGGATCATCATCGGCAATGGCGCCATCAGGGTAACATCTGCAGATGAGGCAATACGGGGGGTCAATATTGCAGGCCGAATGACAGGTTGCGCCGATCCATCCCAAGGCGATGCCGGTGATCCTCACGACTGACGAGGAGCGCGACGTTGGGATGCGTGTTCCCAAGGTCGCGTCACGTTGGCCATCTTAGGCAGAAAGCGCTGCTCATGGCAGGGGCTTTCCAGTCGCGACAGGCTAGTGATGGATCCGGAGCTGATGGCCCAGATCGCGCGCGCGGGCCAAGACCGCCTGCTGGCGTTCCATGTCTGCGACTGGCTGGTGCCGACGAAGGACATCCTCAACGACCGCGGCATGATGGGCGACGGCGTCATCGACATCAAATCGGTGCGCGCCGCGGTCGAGGCCCAAGGCTATGCTGGCTATTCCGAGATCGAGATCTTCTCCAACGACTGGTGGGAGAAGCCTATGGACGAAGTGCTGCACACCTGCATCGACCGGCACCGGAGCGTGGTAAAGCATGATGAGTTCTGATTGAATCGCTGCCAGCCGGAGCGCTCGGTTCACCTCTCCCGTAGGGAGAGGTCGGATCGCATCGAAAGATGCGATCCGGGTGAGGGTCACGGTCTCACTGAGCTCTGCGGCCCCTCACCCCGATTGCTTCGCAATCCGACCTCTCCCCGCTGGGGAGAGGTGAGCACCGAGGCGCCCGACCTGACCTAGACCTAATCCCATCACGCTCTAGGATCATTGCTTAGGCAACGCTGGTGGCGATCACTGGCTTGCCCTCCGGGGCAGCGTGTTGAAGCGCGCCTTCTGCTCGCTGCTGAGCGTCGCGTAGAATTCATCCAATGCGGGCTGCACCCAACTGGCCGCCTCCAGCATGGCTTCGAGTCGCCTCTGCATGGCTTCCAGCCGTCCGACTGGTGTCAACGGCACTTCATTCGGGCAGGTAGCTTGCAGTCCATGAATCGCCTGTTTAGTCGCGTCGCCCAGGCGTTCGAGCGCTTCCTTTTGTTTGCCAGCCGGGTTTACCACTGCATCGATCCGTTCGATCGGCAGCTGCGTCAGGCTTGATTTCGGATCGCCGCAGCTCTCAGGCTGAGCATTCGCTTCCTGCTGCTGGGGCTGCTGTTGCGAAGGCTCGCCGATACCGAGCGCGTTGAAACGTGCCTGCTGCTCGTCGCTGAGCGAACCATAGAACTTCTCGAGCGCCGGCCGCACGATCTTCACCGCCTCGAGCGTGGCGCTGACGCGGTTCGTCATCGCGCGCAAGCGGCCGGGTGGCGTCAGCGCATAGGTATCGGTGCACGACTCCTTGAGCACATCGGCAGCCTTCGCCGCCGCGGCTTTCAATTCGTCGAGCAAAGCGCGCTGCTCCGGCGTCGGCTGGACCGCCTGCGCGATCTCGGCAAGCGGCCAGGCGGTGACGCCCTTGTCCGGATCGCCGCACAATTGCCGCATCTCGTGCTGCTCTTCTTGCGCTTGATGATGCTCGTGGCCTTTCTGCTCGCGGCCATGCTGTTCTAGCGCTTCAGTCTCGTGCTGCTCTTCTTGCGCCTGCTGATGCTTGCCGCCTTTCTGCTTGTGCTGTCCTAGCGCTTCATTATGCTCGCGTATCTCGTGCTGCCCTTCTTGCGCTCGATGATGCTCGCGGCCCTTTTGAGAATGCATCCCGTGTTTTGCCGAATGAACGGAAGGCAGGCCCGATATCGAACTTGGCGAATGCCCCGGAGTCACGCCCGATATCGAACTCGCGGGGCCGACAGTACCCACACCCGTACCAACTCCGCTAACCCCAGCAGCTCCGCTAACCCCGGCAGCTCCGCCGACCCCGCCAACTCCGCCGACCCCGGCAGCTCCGCCGACCCCAGCAGCTCCGCCGACCCCGCCAACTCCGCCGACCCCGGCAGCTCCGCCGACCCCAGCAGCTCCGCCCACCCCGCCAACTCCGCCAATTCCACCAACTCCGCCGACCCCGCCGACCCCACCTACTCCGCCGACCCCGCCAACTCCGCCGACCCCGCCCACTTGCGCATGCAGCGGGCCGGACGCTGCAATCAACAACGCCGGTATCGCGGTTACTGCAAGAAGCCTTGCTTTCCTAATCACGATATCTCCTCCTACTTTTAGTTCCGCGCCCAAGGCGAGCAACTCGAGGATTCAAAATGGTCACTCGCCGACGTTCCATGCAAAAAGGGCGTCACTACATTGCGATATCCCAATAGCTGCGAAACAAGTTCCTTCACTGCGCACCAAAAGAATCTCGGAGACGATCCGACGTGGTGGGGCAAGCGGTAGCGTGAGGTGCCGTGCTCCAAAAACCGCCGCGAATGCTGATCTAAGAGCGACCAGCGTCCCTGACGGCCCCGATTGGCCCCACGAGACCGGCTAGAGCGCGATGGCGACCGCGTGCGCATGATCACGCGCGGTGGCTACAATTGGACCAGCCGTTATCCGTGGATCGTGGAGGCCGCGCGCAAGGTCCGCCAGAAGCAATTCGAGCTCGACGGCGAAGCGGTCGTGCTCGGCATCGATGGCATCTCAGATTTTAACGCGCTTCACTCGCGCAAGCACGATCAGGAAGTGCAGTTCTGCGCCATCGATATTCTCGCGGAAGGCGGTGAGGACTTGCGCATGCTCGCCCGGTCGCTGCGGAAAACGAATTTGGAGCCCCTGCTGGCCCGTCGTCCTGAAGGCGTGTTCATCAATCCTTTCGAACGTGGCGAACTTGGGCCTGATCTGTTTCGAGCTGCCTGCAAGTTGGGGCTTGAACGACTGGTGTCAAAGCATCGTGAACAACCTTACGTCGCTGGCCGATGTAAGTACTGGATCAAAGTCAAGAGCCGGCAGCATCCTGCAATCGAGCGCGAGCTGTAACTCCCAAGGCAGGCTGCTCGCTCTCGTTTGAGCTAGCCGCATTGCATTCTTGGAAGTAGGACGACAGCGCAAGCTCAGCTAGGTACTCCCAGTATTCTGCTTCGGCGAGGAGCTTCCATTTGTTCATGCTGTTGTACGCGGCCTGTTGACGACACAGCGAACCCATCGCACGTAAGCGTCGCACCTTCTCCATTGCGAACCCTCCCTTCGGCTTGTTTTTCACAAAGCGCATTATTGTTTGTCGGCAGTCAAATTTCGCAGATTGCAGTGACGATTGATAGCCCGCGTTTGATAGATTGGTGATAGCGCAATCGTCTGACTTTTGCTGAACGTTGACGCCAGCCAACAGCGCTGCGCACAATGACGGCGCTCTTCCGACAACTTTGTCGATCTCAGCTTGGTTGCGCTCGATGAAGGCAACGAGCTCGTCGCGGGACATCTCGGATAGCGCGTTCTGTTGAGAAGCCGGATCCTTCCGAGTGGGCACGATGTGCCCTGCCCGGTCCAGGACGTTGATCGATAGATCTGCCCGCACGCGCGCTCACGCCTTCATCCTGTAAGACCGACCGCGAGCGACCCGAGGCTAACCACAGCGTCCTGGCGACGACACCTAATCGGCCAGGCGATGCGTCGCCGTCGCGAGACGGTCGAGCATCCGTTCCGCACGCTGAAGATGCGCATGGGCGCGACGCACTTCCTGACGAAGCGCTTGCCGAAGGTCGCCACTGAGATGGCGCTGCACGTGCTCGCCTACAATCTCACGCGCGTGATGAACATCATGGGTGCTGGTGCGTTGATCGCGGCGATTCAGGCGTGAGCCAGGAGCGCTGTCGCGCGCGTGCCACCAACCTCATCATCGATTATAGTGGCTCGGGCAAGCCATTGGGCTGGCTTCCGGGGCCTCGCCGGAAATTATGCCATTTCGGCGCCAATCCGCGACCCCATGGGGCTGTTCAAAGCGCCGCCCCCGCATTGAAACGTTTTCACGCGGCCAAGACCCATAGGAGACATCCAGCGTCGTCACCGGCTCTGCTCACTCAATTCAAGGCTGGCCAGTGCGACGTCGCTGACGCGAACTGTCCGATGACCGTCTTTGCCCTAAACTGGGCCGCGCATCTTGGTCGAGCAAACAGTCGATAAATGCGCGTAGCGCCGGCTGGGCGTGACGGCGGTTCGAATAGTAGAGAAAAAGACCGGGAACGGTTGGGGACCACCCAGCGAGCAGACGCTTGAGCTGGCCTCGCGCGATCGCTTCGTGAATGCGATCGTCGTCGTGCGCGTAGAGGATGCCCAATCCCTGCAACGCGCCTTCGAATACGACATCCTCATGGTTTGAGATCAATGCGCCCGTCACACTCAACTCAATTTTGTTTCCTTTCTTGTCCAGCTGCCATCGATAGAGATTGCCGCTGCCGGGAAACCGCCAGTTGATGCACACGTGGTTATGCAGCTCCGCCGGTGTCTTCGGCTCGCCGTGCCGAGAGAGATAGTCAGGTGATGCGACGGCAATCATCTCGACGTCGGGCGTCAGGCGCACGGCGATCATATCCTTCTCGAGCCGCTCGCCGACGCGGATGCCGGCGTCGAACCGGCCGGCAACGATATCCGTCAATCCATCGTCGATCACGATATCGAGCACGACATCCGGATGCGCTGCATAGAAACGTCCGAGCCTCGGTGCAATCACCTTTCTGACGGCCATGCCGAGCGCATTGATGCGCAACGTGCCGGCAGTGCGGCCGGTAGCCGTCATGGCCTCGGCGACCGCAGCGTCCAGCTCCAGCATCATAGGTGTGATGCGCTCGTACAACCGAGCCCCGGCCGGCGTGGGCGCCACGCTGCGCGTGGTGCGATTCAAAAGCCGCACCCCAAGACGCGTCTCCAGTTGGCGGATCGTCTGGCTCAACGCTGACGCCGATAGCCCCAAATGACCTGCGGCGTGTGCGAAACTCGCGCGTTCGACGACGGCTGCAAAAGCCCTCAATTCGGCAAAATCGGAACCGCGCATTATGCATCATTTCCTAAATAGGCTGATCCAACTATAGGTCATTATCTTATGGATAGAAATCGTCATCTTGGTCACATCAATCGACCGATGGAGATTTGAGATGAGCGAACGCCTTGATATTCCCGAACCGATCGCCGCGTACTTTGCCGCTGACGGGCGCGACGCGATGGCGGTCACGCGATGCTTCACCAACGATGCCATTGTGAAAGATGAGGGGCATACCTACACCGGCCTCCCGGCCATCACGAAATGGCGGACCGACGTGTCGGCCAAGTATACCTTCACGAGCGAGCTTTTGGCCCTCGATGAGACGGATGGCGTGGTTGTCGTCACCAGCCGGCTGACGGGTAACTTTCCCGGGAGCCCGGTCATTCTGCGACACCGATTCCGCCTCGAGCGCGGCAAGATCGCGGCGCTGGAGATCGCCCCATGAGTTTCGATCTTCAGCTCACGAACCGCCGAGCGCTCGTCACCGGCGGCACCAAGGGCGTTGGTGCCGCGGTGGTCGAGGTGCTGCGCGAGGCCGGCGCGAGAGTCGTCACAACGGCCCGATTGCTCCCAACTCAGCCGGCCGATGGCGTGCGTTACGTTGCGGCCGATCTCTCAACGGCTGATGGTTGCAACGCCGTTGCGACGTGGACCTTACAACAGCTCGGTGGCATCGACATCATCGTCGACGTGCTGGGTGGCTCGAGCGCGCCAAGTGGTGGATTCGCAGCCCTCGTTGACAGTGAATGGCAAAAAGAATTGAACCAGAATCTCTTTGCGGCAGTTCGGCTGGATCGCGCGCTGTTGCCGTCAATGATCGCACAAGGATCAGGCGTAATCATTCACGTCACGTCGATCCAACGCCAGCTTCCACTGCCCGAATCGACCACCGCCTATGCCGCGGCTAAATCCGCGTTGTCCACCTACAGCAAGAGCCTGTCAAAGGAGGTCACGCCGAAGGGTATCCGCGTGGTCCGTGTCTCACCTGGCTGGATCGAAACCGAAGCGGCTGTTGCCCTGGCCGATCGTCTCGCGGCACAGGCCGGCACAGACTATGAAGGCGGGAAGCAAATGATCATGAAAGGTCTTGGCGGTATTCCGCTCGGTCGCCCCGCGAAGCCGAAGGAAGTGGCCGATCTCATCGCGTTTCTGGTTTCGCCGCGCGCCGCATCGATTACGGGGGCTGAATACGTCATCGATGGTGGCACTATCCCAACGGTCTAGCGATGTAGCAATGCGGAGGTCGCGGTCGGTGCTTGGCGCATTGCGGCGACGATCAGATAGTCCTTTATGTTGATTCGGCACCTGGCAGGTCTGCTGTTGTGCAAGGCCCAAGAGGTGAGCCTCATCGATTCTTGGAGAGCTGATTCTCAGAGCTTCAGTAATTCCGGGCCGGAGCCATACTGTCGCGCTCGCCTGCTACCGCTCACCGGAATACACCAGGGCGAGGGGACTGCGCGCGGGCGCCGTGGACATCGATATCATCGTGATCGAAGGCTACGACGGCCCGCAGCCAACGGATTGAGCCCCGCTTTGGCGGCGCGCACCACGCAGCCTGATATTTTGCCTCGTAGGTCGTTCGCACCGCCGAAGGTATCATTCTGTGCCTTTCGGTGTCGTTGACGCCGTGCAGCGGAAGTTTGCTGCCGAACCCCAAACTCGCGCTTTGTGCCCCTAACGGACATTTCGATGGGCATTTGCTTAGTCCCTCGGCGATTGCCAATCTGTTCTTGGACGCGGCGGGGTCCTATCCGTGTTGAACCCCTAGTTAAATTTGAGCGTGGCCTAGCCTTTAGGAACCAATGTTCACTTTGGAACATTTCCTTGCCGCAGCGTTCGCGCGAGGGGGAACCGTGTCCGAGTTGCCTTTGCTCCTCGTCATCGAAGACGAGTATCTTTTGCAGGCCGATATTGAGAAGGTGCTGACCGACGCCGGTTTCGCCACTGATATTGTGTCGTCCGGCGAAGAAGCGCTGACGCTGCTCATGGACGGCGCCAGACGTCCCAGCGCACTAATTACGGACGTGAAGCTCGCGGGTCGCTTGACCGGCTGGGAAGTCGCCAAGCGCATCCGAGAGAAGGACCCCTCTTTCCCGGTCATCTACGTTACCGCCTATGATCGGGACTGGCCCGCATATGGCGTTCCGAATAGCATCGTTATCCCAAAGCCGTTCGCGTCAGCGCAATTGGTGACCGCCATTTCCAATCTTCTCAACGCCGGAACGCCATCGACAACGTGAGGCCGCCTCAAGCGGCGGCCTATCTGTCACGCGATCAAAGTTCACGCAGCCAACGGAGACTGCCATGACCAAACCAAGCATCGTTTTCGCACATGGCCTCTGGGCCGATGGATCATGCTTCAGCAAGCTGATCCCGGCGCTCCAAGCCGAGGGCCATGACGTGATGGCCAGTCAGCACGGCCTCGATTCCCTCGCGACCGACGTCGCCGCCGTGAAGGCATGCCTTGCTCGGGTCCCCAGCCCGGCGATCCTCGTCGGTCATTCCTATGGCGGAACACTGATCACGCACGCAGGGACCGATGCCCGGGTAGCCGCACTCGTCTATATCGCGGCCCTCGCGCCGGAGGCCGACGAAACCTCTCAGAGCCTGCTTGGCAAGTTTCCGACGTCCCCCGTGTTCGACCACCTCGATGTGCCGGAAGGGCGCATCTGGCTCAAACAAAGCGGCGTCAAACACTTCGCGGGAGATCTGTCCGAGGCGGAACAAAAGCTGGTGTATGCGACGCAGGCGGCGCCGGTGGCAGACCTCTTCAACCAAAAGGTCGAGGGCACAGCGTGGAACGCCAAGCCCAGCTGGTATGTCCTCGCCACCCAGGACCAGACGGTTCCCCCGGATCTGCAACGTTTTGTCTCGAAGCGCATGAAGGCGACCACGACCGAAGTCGCGTCTTCGCACGTCCCCATGTTGTCGAAGCCCGATGTGGTGCTCGACGTCATCCGCAAGGCCGCTGGCGCGGTGTCAATGTCCTGACGCCAATCGGAAGCATACCGCAAATCCGCCAGGTCCTGGCGGCGCTCGGCCGCGATGTCGTACGGCGACGTTTGTCCCGCGCGAGGCGAGATGAACCAGAAATAGGCAAGGCAGCCACTCCAGATGGAGAACGAGAACAGCGACCCGGTCACAAGCTCCACGCGAGCCCTCTGCTCGAGCGTGGACGCCAATTGCGCGAACGCTACATGCGCGAGAAAGCCTCCCCAGCGACAAGATCCGAATAGCCTGACCTACCGTACACTCGACATTTCCAGCTTTGAGCCGGATACGGTGGAAGCCGTCAGGCGCATGGCCCAGAATTCACGGGACTGGGCCATGGATCACAAAATTCAACAACGACGTTCGGAATGTTCCCAACTCCTGTATGAGGCGTGTGACATCCTGTTCCCCTCGCGTGAGATCAAGTTTTCGCTTTTTACATTCCGGCACCAGTTCATTGCCAACATGAAGAGCATCATGGATCGAGCGGACGTGATCGCAATGGTTGGAGCTGTCGACATTGATTGCAAGACCGATCACTACGCCAAACGTCGCGCGGCTTGGGACAGGTCCAATATCAGGGACGTACCGGCACCGATCGAGGAGCAAGTCTGGCAGATCAGGAGATACCTGAGTGGGGTTGAGGAGCGGGAGACAGGGTTTAGCGCGCTCGCGAGACACAAAGCGATGAAAAAGTCTAAACTGATCGCCGTCAACCAACCCACCTAGACCACCGGTCGAGCATCTAACAGGATTTCGCTCAGCGGCGGAATTGTCGGCGCTGCTCGAAGGGCTCGATTGGCGGCGGGTCCACGCGGCACGGGAGACGGTCGTCCCGACGCAAGCCGGATAATTGTGCGCCGCGCAGGTCCAGGCCGCGGCCGCAGCGGTCACCGTGCTCGAGCGCCGCCTCGACAAGATGGTAAGCTTTGCCGTGCGAGCCTGCTGGTGCGCGTGAGCTGGGCCTGCACATAGTCGAGGCGGGCGCCTGCCTTGGCGACGGCAGCCTTGAGGGAATCGACCTTTCGCGGCGGACACCGGCATAGACGTTGTTGCGGTTTGCGATGGCGGACGCGAGCGCGGCACGCGCCTAGTCCGCTTGTGCCGTCAATTCCACCGCCGAGAGCCGCGTCACGACGTCGCCGGCCTTCGCAGACGAGCCTTTCTCAATGGCGGCGATAAAGGGAGTCAATCCCGATTGGATGACGCCAAAGATGAAGTGACTGTAGCGGCGCGGGATTGCGAACATGGCCTCCTCAAACTCAAAGCGCGCTCAGTCCACCATCGACGACGAGATCGGCTCCGGCCACGTAGCTGCTTTCGTCAGAAGCCAAGAACAGGGCTGCGGCAGCAATCTCCTCGGGCCGGCCAAGGCGGTTGAGTGGGGTCGCAGCCTTGAAGCTCTCCCTAATCGCGTCCGCGCCTTCTTTCGTTACCGCCTGAGCGTCGATGATGGGCGTGTCGATCGCGCCCGGACTGATCGCGTTGACACGGATGCCGCGGTTCTTGAGTTCGGCGGTCCACGTTCGCACGAACGAGCGAACGCTTGCTTTGGTCGCGCTGTAGGCGGTGTAGCGCGGAATGCCCCTTAAACGCGGCGATGGACGAAATCAGGACGATGGCGCCCCCATCAGTAAAGAGAGGCAGCGCCTTCTGAACCGTAAAGAGAAGCCCTCGTACATTGATGGCGAAAGTCTGATCGAAATTTTTCTCCGTGACCTCGACGAGCGACTCCGGATCGATGAAACCCGCATTCGCGACCAAAATATCGATCTTCCCCCTCTCCCTCTTGATCCGGTCGTAAAGCCGATCGATATCCCGCAAGTTTCTGCACGTCCCCTCGAACGGCGGCCGCACGGTCACCGATATTAGCAACCGCCATATTGAGTTCGTCCTGCCGGCGGCCGGTGATGTAGACAAATGCCCCCTCTCTCGCAAACCGCTGGGCTGTCGCGAGCCCGAGGCCACTGCTGCCGCCTGTAACCACTGCCACTTTGCCCTGTAGCCTGAGCATCCTTCTCATCCTTCTAGATTACTGATCCCCGCGATCGACACGCGCCGCGCAAAAACCCACATCATTTGGACGCCGGAGGCAGGAATTTGCGGTCGATCAGAGACTGCAGCGCGTTGCGGAACGAGGTCTCGGTATCGACCGTCTTTGCGAACCCGGCCTGGCGCAGCTTGATGGTACTCACGAAGGCTCGCGGTCCCGCCGGGGCGCCATAGGCGAACGCGAAGTCCGCATGCTGGTCTCCTTGACCGACCAGCTCCCGCAGGTTCCGCGAGCGAAGACCATACTTCGCGACAATCTTGTCCCAGATCGCGGCGTTTTCGGCGAGGTAGGCCGTCACGCTCGTCGGCGCGTCCGGTCCCGTCTCTGCACCGAGAGTCTCGGCGATACCCGGCCACACATTACGCCACTCGAACACATCGCCATTGGTGATGTTGAAAGCCTCGTTCGCTGCCTGCGGCGATTGGGCGGCCCAGACCGCCACGTCTGCAACGAGATCTGCATCGGCGGCTTCCCAAACGAATGACGGACCTCCCGGGAAGCCGAACGGCTCCCCCCTCTCGCGGCGGATCGCCGCATAGACTCCGATGGCAGGGAGAACGTTCAGAGCCCCTGGGGTCGGACCGGTGACGAGCTGCGGGCGCAGAGCCGTGTAGTTGAAACCGTGCTTGGCACCCATCTCGCCGACATAGGCCTCCTGATCGAAGAAGAAGTTCGGGTGATCCTTGCGGGCATCACGTTCGCGAGCCGGGATGGGAATGGGATGCAGGTGCACGCCATAGACCTTCGTCCCCTGCAGGATGCTGATGTGCTGGAAATTCCTGGCGCCGCGGACGATGGACTCGACCACGTTGCGCAGCATGGCATTGTTGGTCTCGATCTGATCCTTGCTCGACCAGCCGGCGACCAGCTCGGGCTTTTCGTGGAGAGCCGTATAGGCGATGTGCGTGACGTCGGTCAGCGGTTCGAATGCGGCGCGGGTCTTTTCCTGGTCACGCAAATCGACCGACAGAAAGTCGACGTTGCGGCCGCTCGGCAGCTCTGGCTCACGGCGCGAGACACCGACCACCTCCCAACCCGCGTCCAGAAATCTCTCGATGGCCGCGACGCCCAGCAGGCCGCTTGCACCTGTGATCAATACCTTCTTCGGGACGTCTTTTCTCTGATTGGTCGTGCTCATGATTTCAATCCTCGTTGTTTAGTAAGAGTTTGTCGCGCGTGAGGACGGTTACGCAGCCGCGTTGGCCTCGAGCCACTTCGTGATGTTGGCTGCGGCATCGCCGTAGAAGGTCCGATAGAGATCTTCGGTCACGTAGCCGATGTGAGGCGTCGCCAGGACGTTCTCCAGTTTCCGGAAGGGATGATCGATAGGCAACGGCTCGATGTCGAACACATCGACGGCGGCGCTGGCGATCCGGCGCGCCTGCAGCGCTTCGATCAGAGCCGCTTCGTCCACGATCGGACCGCGCGATGTGTTGACGAGTCTCGCCGTCGGCTTCATCAGGGCGAACTCGGACCGCCCGATCAGGCCTGTGGTGCGCCTGCTCAGGACGAGATGCACCGTGACGACGTCCGCCTCGCGAAACAGGGTCGGCTTTTCGACGCGGGTAGCGCCGGCGGCACTGGCCGTCTCCTCGGTCAGGTTCTGGCTCCAGGCGATCACCTTCATGCCAAAGGCAAGAGCGATCCGCGCGACTTCTTTTCCGATGTTGCCCAACCCAACGACCGAGAGCGTTTTGCCCCGCAGGTTCGAGCCGAGACCGGTCTGCCATCCCCCCGCCTTGAGCGACGCCGCCTCTCGGTCGATGCCCCGCATGTTCGCCAGGATCAGCGACCAGGTGAACTCGATGGTCGGGGTCGAGTCGTAGCCCGTCGCGGTGACCGCGATGCCGAGATCGGTCGCGGCCTGGCCGTCGATGGACGCGTTTCGCGGTCCCGTCGAAGCTATCAGCTTGAGGTTCGGGAGCTGCTGCAGGATCTCCCTTGGAAGCGGCGTCCGCTCACGCATGATGCAAACCACATCGAACGGCTGCAACCGTTCGATGACGGCCGAGGGGTCGGCCACGTGGTCGTTGAACACGGTGATCTCGGCGTGCTGGCGGACGCCAGACCAGTCAGCGAGCCGCAGCGCCACGTTCTGGTAATCGTCGAGGATGGCAACCTTCATTGCAGCCCTCCGTCAGCGATCGGCGGCGAAGAACTCGGCCAGAGCTCCAGCTACCGCCTTGGGATCGTTCTCCATCGGAATGTGACCGGCCGACTTGATCCGGACGAGCCGCGTTTCTGGGATCTCCCGAGCGTAGCGTTCGGCGTAGTCGATGGTCTGAAACGGGTCGTCCTCGCCCCACACCAATAGCTTTGGCTCCCTGGACTGCAGTAATGCCGGCAGCATCTCCATGGTGTAGCGATGGTCGGCGGCGCCCGCGAGCGCCAGCCAGGATCGAGCGACCCGTGGATCCGTCCAGGGATTGAGATACTCCGCGATCTCGGCTTCGCTGGCCGGTCGTCCGAGCGCCTTCACGACCGATACGCGACGCGCAGCCAAAATGTCGTCGCGCGTCGTTGCCGCAGCGACCGCCGGATCCCGGAAGCGGGCAACGCCTGGCACCGGCCATGAGTCGTACATAGTACCGTTCACGACGGCCACGCGTGGGACCTCCACGTCCTTTGCGAGCATCAGTGCTGCGCGACACCGCCACCGATGTCGTGGCCGGCAACCATGACTGGGTCCTTATGCCCGAGCGCCTGGAGGAAACGCACGAGCCACGCCGAAAGACGTGGTACCGAAGCCTCGCTCAGGGCGAGTTCGCCTCCGGAGCGGCCAAAGCCGGGGAAATCGACCGCTACCGGGCGGAGACCAGCGGCAGCGATGCCCTCGAGCACAGGCTGCCAGACGCGACTCCAATAGGTGCCGTGAAGCAGGAGAACCAAGGGGCCGCCTTTGCCGGCGGTCAGATAGCTGATCGGCAAGCCACCCACATCGACAGTCTCTCGTCTCGTCATCGCACGATCCTCTTCACATGGTCCTTGCCGAGCCCGACGGCTTCGTAGTGCTGCATGGCGTGTTCGAGCTTGGTGAAGACATCTTCGTATCCAAGCGCCTCGCCGTAGGGATCGACGTACGTGTACCCGCCCGTCACGTGGAAAAGCGTGGCCATCTCTTTGACGTCATCCGGAACGACCAGCGTGTGCGTCTCGCCGGGCGGCTCGAACGCATAGTCCCCAGGGGACGCGACCCAGTCGTGCTCGAGGTACCGCCAGCTTCCGCGCAACGTGAAGGCATGCACCGGCCCGGAATGGCGATGGCGCGACAGCACGCCCGAGGAGCGGACCCGAAGGATGTTGATGTAATAACCTTGGCTCACATTGAGCACGAGCGGCCGGAAGGCGACGGTCGGCGATTGCGGGACCCATTCCCGCTCGTCCCCGTCAAGCGCCAGCGCAGAGCCGATGAATACATCCGGCACCATGCCAATGGGCTGTGGTTTCTGGTATGCGATCTTCCTTTGATCGATGGACCTGCTTTCGGACGCCTGCATGTTTTCCGACGAGGACTTCATCGCTGTTCTCCTTCCATCGCGTGAAACGAGGTTCTATCCTTCCGTCACGCCACCGACGCCCTGCTCGCTGTTTGCCCGAAAAGAATCTTCTTTCCCTCTTCCGTAACCGCAGGGCGGCTCGAGTACGGTTCGCCTCTCGCGTAGGCCCGTTGCGTGCCGGGACGCTGGCGCACGGCGTCGAACCAGCGCCGCAGGTTCGGGAAGTCATCCAGATTCTGCTGTTGGCGCTTCCACGGCACGACCCAGGGATAGGATGCCATGTCGGCGATGCTGTAGGTGTCGCCGACAATGAATGCGCGGTTTTCGAGGTGGCGATCGAGCACCCCGTAGAGACGGTTCGTCTCCCCGACGTAGCGGTCGATCGCGTACGGGATCTTAGTCGGCGCGTAGACACCGAAATGGTGGTTCTGACCGGCCATCGGCCCTAAGCCGCCGACCTGCCAGAACAGCCACTCCGTCGCGGTCTTGCGGCCGCGGGTATCCTTCGGAAGGAAGCGGCCGGTCTTCTCGGCCAGATACAGCAGGATGGCGCCCGACTCGAACACGCTGATAGCCTTGCCTCCGTCGGCCGGCGCAGTGTCGACGATCGCCGGCATGCGATTATTCGGCGAGATCGCAAGAAAGTCTGGCTTGAACTGATCACCGGCGCTGATGTCGACAGGATGGATCACGTATTCCAGCCCAGCTTCCTCCAGGAACATCGTGATCTTGTGGCCGTTCGGCGTTGGCCAATAAAAGAGTTCGATCATGTTCGGTCTCCTTGCGCGTCAGGCGCGACGGCTGCCTGCGCAACAACAAAGGCAGCCTCGTTCACGTATCAGGCGGCGGGCTTCAACTTGCCCGGCGCGCTCCACTCGGCGCCCTTCATGAACGAATCGTTCGGGGTCTCGGCGAGATGGTTCGTGTAGTTGGAGATGAGCTTGGTCGCGGCGAGGACGAGCACGTCCAGCACCGACTGATTGTCGTAGCCCGCGGCCTTGAAGGCGGCGACGTCGGCCTGGCTCACGACGCCGCGCTGCCGGGTGACCTTGGCCGCGAACTGGCGCAAGGCCTCTAGCTTCGCGTCGGCGATGGGGCGGCCCTCGCGGACGGCGGAGATTGCCTCCGGCTCCACCTTGGCCATGCGCGACAGATTGGTGTGACCGGCCATGCAATAAGTGCACTCGTTCTCGTAGATGATAGCGAGATAGACGATGTTGCGCTCTTGCGGGGTGAAACTGGTCTTTTCGGCAATCCCCCAAAGGGTGCTGTAAGCCTCAAGTGCTGCCGGACTCTCTGCGAGGACGCGGCGCAGGTTGGGCACGAAACCCCAAGACTTCTGAACGCCGTTGAGGATTTCGGCGGAAGCCGCCGGCGCGGTTTTCGTGTCGTGAAGCGTAAATCCGTTGATCATTTCTCTCTCCCGTCTCCTGGTCAGAACGTAGGACAGCACCCTCGCCCATTCCCCGGCGCTACGGCAGGCGTGATCTGGCGATATCATTCATTCCGGCGGGGAATGGGTCCTCGCGCAAATGAGCCGGCGGCCATGGTTCCGGGACCCTCCCTCGTTGGATCGCCCGACGAACCTGGAAAGGCGAGACGCTCGGCAGCGACTGGAGGGACTTGCTGGATCCTGTGACGGTCCTCGGTCCCGGTATGGTCGCTCACGTCGCGCATTCACTGCTCTCGCAGGCGAGGAGCCAGAAAGACCTGATTGCTCGCCAAAGCGCGGCAAGCGAGCTAAATGTTCTAAGAGATTGCTAAACTGGAAGCTGTTCTAGCCGTGTCGGAGCATCTCGCAGCGGAGCGCTTCGTGAGCAGCGTCGGTCCGGGCGGCATAGGCAAACCTCCCGCGCAGAACCCGGTTCACTCTACTCCCCGATGCCCACTCTGGGCCAGCCGGATCCGAGCACAATCCAGGAAAGGCCGAGGGCGCAATAGGAACAAAGACGCAGCATGGATAGTGATCGGAAGGTCGACGGCGGAGGGCCCTCCTTAACCCCCGCCGCATATTCTACGCAGGAATAAGTATTGTTGCGAAGACGGCTCTGCCGGAATCATCCCATGCACGACAGCTAGGTTCTCAATTGCTGTGCGTCTTCTCGGCGGAGGTCTTTCCATGACATCGAAGCACTCGGTGGTGATCGTTGAGCCGGTTCGAACGGCCATCGGAACATTCGGCGGAACCTTGAAGGATATTCCGGCCGTCGAACTGGGTGCGGCGGCGATCGATGCCACTCTTCAGCGTTCCGACCTGCGGCCTGACGAGATCGGCACGGTCGTCATGGGAAACACGGTGCAGGCCGGCAACAAGATGAATCCCGCGCGCCAGGCCGCGATCCAAGGGGGACTTCCGGTCCAGGTACCTGCCATGACGGTGAATCGCGTCTGCGGCTCCGGCGCGCAGGCGATCGTTTCCGCGGCACACGAAATCCTGATGAATTCGGTGGATGCCGCCATCGCTGGCGGCATGGAGAACATGGACGCAGCTCCGTACCTGATCGCGCGCGGCCGATGGGGCCACCGCTTGGGGGACGGCACCCTCTACGACAGCGTGTTGCGCGACGGCCTCAACGATGCCTTCTCGGACGCGCACTCGGGCTGGCACACGGAAGACCTGGTCACGAAGTTTCAGATCAGCCGAGCAACGCAAGACGAGTGGGCCCTGCGTTCGCATACGCGGTTTTCCGCCGCGCAGAGCGCCGGCAAATTCGAGGGCGAGATCGTGCCCGTCGAAGTTCTCACCCGAAAGGGACCGAGTACGTTCCAGGTCGACGAGCATAACCGCCCGGATGCAACGATCGAGGCGCTGGGCAGGCTGAAGCCGGCTTTCCGCGATGGCGGCACGATCACCGCGGGCAATGCGCCCGGCTTGAACACCGCCGCAGCGGCGATGGTGCTGGCGGGAGAGGATTGGGCCGCCAAACGCGGCCTGACGCCGATTGCCCGGCTCGTGTCCTACGGCATCGCGGCGGTCGAGCCGGGCATGTTCGGCCTTGGCCCGATCCCCGCTGTCAGACAGGCGCTGGCGCGCGCCGGCTGGACCAGTGATGACGTCGAGCGCATCGAGATCAACGAAGCGTTTGCCGCCATAGCACTTGCGGTCATGCAGGAACTCAAGCTGCCGCCCGAGATCGTAAACGTCGAGGGCGGCGCTATCGCCCATGGCCATCCGATCGGCGCGACAGGCGCTGTGCTGACCACCCGTCTCCTCCATTCGATGCGCCGGGATGGACTCAAGAAGGTTATTGTCACGATGTGCATCGGCGGCGGCCAGGGGATCGCTCTGGCACTCGAGATGATCGCGTGAGGATAACCACAGGAGCATTCCATGGTCCTTCTTGTGACGAGCGCCTCAGGCGCGAATGGCTCGGGGCACGGCAAGCTCTTAGCGTTCGATGCGGACGGCAAACTGCTCGGCCCGTTCAGTGAAGACGCCCGGATCGTCGACCCGCGCGGGGTCGGCGTCGACGATTCATTGCTCTTCCTCAACAGAGGTTCGGACCGCGTTCTGGCACTCGATGGCAAGGCGCGTGTGGTGCGCGAGACCGGCGCAATACCCAGGCTAAACCCAGGCGGCGGTAATTTTGGACCAGATGGCCGGTACTACGTCGGATTGCGCGCTGCGCGGACGATCGTGGCGTTTGCCCCGACGCTCGATGGATCCGGCGAAGTTGTACTTCCGACCGCAGTGGTCCCGTTCCCGCGCGGTTTTGCGTTCGGACAGGACGGCACGCTCTTTCTCGCATCCGGCATCGGCCCGGGCGGCGAAGGCGACAACACCATTCTGGCATTCGGTCCGGAGTGGACGGTCAATCCTTCCTGGAAGGTCCAAGATCCGGATCTCAGTCCGCTCGATCTCACGATCGCGCCAAACGGAAACGTGGTCGTCAGCAGTGAACGACCATTTGGAGATCCGAACGCGGTGACGACTCTCCGCGAATATGATCGATCCAACGGCCGTCTTGTTCGCGTCCTTGCTCCGGATCGCGGGCTGGGGTTTCGAAAGCCGCGCGGCCTACGCTTCGGGTCGGACGGAAAGCTGTATTGCGTGGCCCAGGACGAAGTCGTCGCGTTCGATTTCGCGACTGGTAAATCTCTTGGCCCCGTGGTCAGGCTGCCGGGCCTCAACGGCCAGGCCGTCATCTTCTTTGGATAGGGAGGAAAAGGATGAAAGCGTCGGAAACAGCGCAGCGGTTCACGCATGAGCAATGGCCGTACGAGCCGAAATTCAAGCAAGTCAACGGCTGGCGCATGCACTACATCGACGAGGGCGCCGGCGATCCGGTTGTTCTCCTCCACGGCAACCCAGCCTGGGGATTTCTGTACCGGAAATTCATCAAGCCGCTGACCGCGGCGGGAAGGCGCGTGATCGTGCCGGACATGGTCGGCTTCGGGCTCTCCGAGAAGCCCGTCCGCGAACAGGCCCACACGCTGGACGGACACACCGCCAACCTGACCGGTCTCTTGCGACAACTCGATGTGCGCAACGCGACCATGGTTTGCCACGATTGGGGCGGACCTACCGGCCTCGGGTTCGCCCTGTCCAATCCGGACCGCGTCTGCGCCCTGGTCATCATGAGCACGTGGGCATGGCCGCTGCCTCCGGCCGAATTTCACAAGCAGATTTTCCCATGGCGCATAATGCATGCGCCCCTCGTCGGGCCCTATCTTCTCGGACGCCACAACGCGCTTGCAGGTCGCGGGATGTATCTCTCCGTGGTCGACCGCAGGAAGTTCAGGGACGAGGCGCAGCCCATTTATGAGGGCATGTTGCCCGATTCAGCATCCCGTCTTCTCACATGGACCTGGCCGCGTTGGATACCGTTGGACGAAAGCGCACGCGGCTTCGCGCGCTTCGAATGGCTCGAGCGCGAGCTGAAGAAGTCGAAGTTTCCGACGCTGCTGGTCTGGGGCAGAGAGGACGAGGTGTTCGACCACAAGACATTCGCGACGCGCTTCAAGGAGCTCTTACCGCACGCCGAAGGACCCGAACTAGTGACAGGTCGGCACTTCCTGCAGGAGGACTCCGGCGACGAGATCGCCGGCAAGATCAACCGTTTTCTCGATCGCATCGATGGGAGGCAGTGACGACGAAGATCGAAATCATCGATGATCCCGAAATGAGCGGAACTAGAAGGGCACTGGTGTTAACCGAGGATCGCCTCGGCCATTACCCCGAATTCCGGGATTTCTTCGTGAACCGCTTCGCGCTGAATTCCGCAGGTTTGTCGCGACCTGGCTACGTGCGGGCTCCTTCGGGAATGATCTACGCGCTGGTGTTCATCGGGCGGAGCGGCGAGCCGTTTCCGGACGGGCTCGAGGTCTACGCCCTGCCCTATGCGCTTGAGACCTTGGACGACACCAATGTCGATACCGATTTGTGGGCGCTGCTCAGGTGGATCATCGACGGTGTCGGCGGTGAATGGCGCGTCGAGGACCTGGACGCAACCGGGCGGCTTTATCAGCTGAGCGCCGCCGGTGCAGGATAACGAGTGCGGCGCTTACCTCCCCCTCATTCTGCGGCGAGCGCCTTGAACTCTCTAGCCTCGTGCAGGATCACGCCCGAGAGCGGATCGAACTGCCCGACCCACGGCTCGCGTGCGAGCACTGCCTTCGTGTGGCCGTAGCCCGCGTCCCAACGCCGCCTGATGCCGTCAGGACTGAAATCAACGTCCTTGGTGTGATCCTCGTAATCGAGTTGCGGAGCCAACAGCTGCACCACGTGCATCCGGGTCTGGCAGCCATAACCCATCAATTCGCGCACCTCCGGTCTGTCGCGCTCGGCATCAGGCAATCGCGCCGCAAGCTCGTTGATGACGTGGCGCAACCGGTGGGCTTGCTGATGTCGCGTGATCTGGCTTGCGATCCGGCTGGAATACTGCACGTCCTTGTGGCGATTGAGGACTTCCGCCATCGTGCTTGGCTCGCCGCCCACTGGATTCCAGAGGTGGACCGTGAAGATGAGCGAATCCCTGCGCGGGTTGTCGTCAAACACCACCTCGGTGGGCGTGTTGGAGAGGATGCCGCCGTCCCAATACAATTCGCCATTGACACGCACCGCTGGAAATGCCGGCGGCAGCGCGCCGGACGCCATGATGTGCTTCACGTCCAGCTCGCAGCGGCGGCTGTCGAAATATGTCATCTGGCTGGTGCGCACATGTGCCGCCCCGACCGTGAGGCGCGGCTTTCCTCCGTTGATGAGATTGAAGTCTACGAGCTCGGAGAGAGTGGCCTCAAGCGGTGCAGTCGAATAGTAGCCGGCGTGGTCTGTGCCCAGCGGATAGCAATCGCCGACATGGGCGAACGGATTGGGCGTAAAGAAGCCGGGTATGCCGTGCGTCAACGTCGTCCAGTAGGACCATTTGTCGCCAAATCCCGACAGGACGCCGCTAAAACCCCACTGCGGCACGCGCTGCACCCTGCTCCAGAATTCGCGCAGTCGCGGCAGACGATCCTGCGGTGCGTTTCCGGTAATGAGGCTGGCGTTGATGGCTCCGATGGACGTGCCGACGATCCAGTCCGGCTCGATGCCAGCCTCTTGCAGCGCCTGGTACACGCCGACCTGGTAGGATCCCAATGCACCCCCACCCTGCAGAACGAGTACGATCTGGCCAGGGACGCTGGCCCGGTCGAATGTGCGCCTATGCGAGATAGGTGCTGTCGGGCGTTCGATCGGTTGCTCCATTCGGGACGTCCTAGTTCCACCTGTTGGCATGCGTTGCCGCATCCGATTCAATGCGTTGGCGAGAGCTTGTCAACTACGCAAGGCGCGCAGGCGGCCTGCGCCCTATCATCCACGGCCATTGAAGACGCAGCGCAGCAGCACCTCCAGTTGCGGCGCGGCAATGATGGCGAGGCTCGCCACCGCGCTGCCCGTCATCGCATAGGCGAACAGAGCATCCCTTGCCGTCGCGCTCAGGGTTTGAACGGTCTGGAGGGCGACCGCCTCCGCGCGAGTCAAGCTGCTCGAGGCTGCGCCTGCGCTCCGGACCGGAATTGCGATCGGGTGTTCATGGGTGCACATCACTCTCTCTCCTTTGCCGGGCAACCGCTTGGATGGATGGAGAGTGGCCAATTCTCGTCAGACATGGCAGACAGGGCGGAGCGATATCGCTCATTCCTGCGGAGAATAGGATGGATCGTCTAGCTTCGATGGAGACGTTCGTGCGGGTCGTTGAGACGGGCTCCTTCTCCGGAGCCGCCCGACAGCTTCGGGTGGGGCAGCCAGCCGTCTCCAAATCGGTCGCCCAACTGGAGGAATATCTCGGGGTCAAGCTGCTGACGCGTTCGACGCGCGGCCTCACCCCGACGGAAGCCGGGCTCGGCTATCTCGAGCGCGCCAGGCGGGCTCTCGAGGAAGCGGCCGAGGCCGAGCTCGCCGCACGCGGAGCCGGCGCCGGACTGAAAGGCAGATTGCGGATCTGCGCCGCGGTGACCTTCGCCCGCATTCATCTCATTCCGCTGTTGCCGAAATTTCTGTCGCAACACCCTGAGCTCGAGCTCGAGATCGTTCTGGACGACCGTCAGATCGACCTCGTCCAGGAGGGGATCGACGTGGCTCTTCGGATGGGGAAGATGATGGATTCGACCCTGACTGCTCGCCGTATTGCAAGATGCCAGCGTCTCGTGTTGGGCACGCCTGCCTACTTCGATCGCGCGGGCACGCCCTTGACGCCAAGTGAACTGAGCAAGCATCAGGCGGTCGTCTATCTCCAGGGAGAAGGCAGCATTTGGTCATTTCGGCGCGAGAGCACCGAATTGGCGGTCACCGTTAAGGGCAGATTACGCGTGACCGCCGCGGAAGGCGTGAGAGCTGCGGTGCTCGCGGATGCAGGTCTCACCATCGCCTCGGAGTGGATGTTCAGCCCCGAGCTGCGATCGGGTGCGGTGCGCGCGGTCCTGTCGGAATGGAGCCTCCCGGCCCTCGACTTGTGGGCCGTGCTTCCGAGCGGGCGCGCCGCAACGGCAAAAGCGCGGGCGTTCGTGGATTTCTTCGAACGTACATTCAACGCATGACCGAGTAAGCCTGAGCGCTGGCGTCCATGGGCACTCGATGCCGATGAGACGAACGAGCATGTCTTCGATCCGGGGCGGCATTCAAGGTTTCGGGGCGATAGGTACGGTGACATACAACGGAGTTGCTCATCCCGAGCTTCTTGCCAAGGAGTGTCGCCATGCCCCGCATCTCGATCATCAACCGCGCGATCCGCGCGGCCGCTGCAGGCCTTGTCTTGATCGCCCCGCATTCGCCGGTAAATGCGGCCTACCAGGACGATGCTGATCTGCCGATCAGCACGACAACAAATCATGCCGATGCCAGGGAAACGAACTCAGCCGTTGCACGGAACCGGTCGATAGCACTGACCTCGCGCCTTCCCTGGCTCGCTCCGGTCGGCCATCGGCAGCCACAGCAGGCCGATGTCCCCCGATCGAAAAGCCGTGTCGGCATGGGAGCATCAGCAACAGCAGTTCGACCAGGAGCTGGACCGCAAGCTGATCATCTGTCGCGGCTGCTGACCCTGCGTAGCGGTCATTCCCGGTGGGAATAATCTCTAGTCCAACAACCCCGCTACCCGGCATGGCTGGCTCCCTTAGCTTGCTGCGTGTGAGTTCAACGAAACGGACGGCGCTGCCGTCCTCCACGCAAGCGAAGGAGAACCGTCATGTCGCTTCAAGCCAAGCTCGATGCTTTCAAAGCCGATTTCGAGGCCGGAAAGCCGCCTTACAACGTTCCTCGCTCCGTCATTGAGACGATGCACCGCGCCACCGCGGAATTGATCGAGTCGGGCGCCGCGCAGCGCGCCAGGAAGGCTGGCGATCTCGCTCCTTCCTTCTCGCTCAGGGATCCCGAAGGCAACGTCGTGAGCTCGGAGGATTTGCTGAAGCGCGGCCCGCTGGTGCTCAGCTTCTACCGCGGTGTCTGGTGCCCGTACTGCAATATGGAGCTGCAGGCGCTCGAAGCAGCGAAGCCCGAGTTCGACAAGTACGGCGCCTCGCTCATCGCCATCTCGCCGCAGACCGCGCCGAACAGCCGCAAGTCGGTGCGTCAGAACAAGTTGTCTTTCCCGATCCTGTCGGATGCCAAGGGCAAGGTCGGCGCCGCGTTCGGTCTGCGCTTTAACCTGCCCGACTATCTGGTCGAGCTCTACAAGCAACTGAAGAATGATCTGCCGACGTTCAACGATGATCCGAGTTGGACGCTGCCGATGCCGGCCCGCTACGTGATCGGACAGGACGGCGTGATCCTCTACTCCGAAGTGAACCCCGACTACACCCGCCGACCCGAGCCAGAAGACATGATCCCGGTTCTTCAGCAGGCGGTGGCCGTCAAGGCCTGACGGCGCATGAGGCGGCCGATGGGGCGCAAGGTCTTCGCGACCATCGGCCGTCGTCTCTTCACCCGATCTGTCTCAAAGGAAAACGACGATGTCCAAGCTGTTCACGCCGACCCAGGTCGGCCCCTATCGATTGTCCCATCGCGTTGTGATGGCGCCGCTGACGCGGATGCGCTCCGACCCCGGCGATATCCCGAGCGACCTGATGGTCGAATACTATACCCAGCGCGCCTCGCGTGGCGGCCTGATCATCTCCGAGGCAACGCCCGTCTCCACCCGCGGCAACGGATATGCCGGAGCGCCGGGCATCTACTCGGATACTCAGATCGTCGGCTGGCGGCGCGTCACCGACGCGGTCCACGCCAAGGGCGGCCACATATTCCAGCAGTTGTGGCATGTCGGCCGGCAGTCGCATGTCGACCTGCAGCCGAACGGCGAGGCGCCGGTCGCCCCTTCCGCGATCGCCGCGGAGGGCTACGCCTACACCAGGAACGGAGAAGTTCCTTTCTCTACGCCGCGGGCGCTCGAGCTGCACGAGATCCCTGACATCATCGAGGAGTTCCGCACGGGCGCACAGCGCGCGCTAAGCGCGGGTTTCGACGGCGTCGAAATTCATGGCGCGAATGGCTATCTGCCCGATCAATTCCTGCAGGACGGCACCAATAAGCGTACGGACGAGTACGGCGGTCCAATCGAAAATCGTGCCCGCTTCCTGCTCGAGGTGACGCGGGCGGCGATCTCCATCTGGGGCGCCGATCGCGTAGGCGTGCGCATCGCACCGAGCGGCACGTACGGATCGATGTCGGACAGCGATCCGGCGGCGACGTTCGGCTACGTGACGGGCGAGCTTGACCGCTTGGGCATCGCGTATCTGCACCTGGTCGAGCCGCGCATCAAGGGTATCGAGGAAGTTGCGAAGGGCCAGGCTCCGATTGCTGCCCAGCATCTGCGGCCAAAGTTCTCGCGAACCTTGATCGCGGCAGGCGGGTTCAACCCCCACTCGGCCGAGGCGATCGTCACTGCCGGAGATGCCGACCTCGTCGCGTTCGGCCGCCACTTCATCTCCAACCCGGACCTGCCCGAGCGGCTGCGAAACGGCCTGCCGCTCAACCGCTACGATCGGTCAACCTTCTACGGTGGCGACGCGCGCGGCTATACGGACTATCCGACTGCCGACTCCGCAGCGGCCGCCTGAGCGGCACCTCGCCCTCCATTAACTCTCGGCCAGCGAAGGAGCGTCGCCGCCCTTCGCTGGCGGACCCTTGTCAGCCACATCCGCTTCGGCGCGCTGGCGGCAGCCGCCGACCTTGCGAAGACATCCCGAGCGGATGGCTCCCGCATCCTGCGCCACTGCGCCGGAGTGACGCCCATGTGGCTCTTGAAGGCGCGCTGGAAGGCCGCTTCCGACTGGTACCCGACAGTCTCCGCTACAGCGCCGGTGGAGAGAGAAGATTTCCTCAGCTCGTTTGCAGCGTATGCCATCCGGATCTCGGTGAGGAGGTTGCTTGCCGATGTGCCCAGCTTTTCCTGGAATTGCCGGGCGAGCGTAGCGCGCGACATGTTGCAAAGGCGCGCGAGATCGGGCAGCGACCACGCGCGGGCGGGTTCATTGAACAGAGCGGCTACTGCCGATGCCAGGCGGGGATCGCCCGCCAGCGCAAGAAGACCGCGCGGCGCGCTGTCGGCTTCGCTTGCGAGCCGCAGCACAAGCGCGAACATCGCAGTCGACAGCGCGTTCAGCATCGCGCGACCGCCCAAACGATTGTCCGCGGACTCACTGCGCATCAGAGATACGAGGCCACTGAGCTGACTAGCCGTCTCCCTCTCGCCGGCGTGAACGCCGGCATTCACGACGAGGCGTGCTGGCAAGTAGTTGCGCAAGAGGCGCTCATGCGGCGGAGCGATCGCGAAGTGCCCACACAGGAGATCGAGCCGCTCGTCCGAGCCGAGACTTTCGCTGATCGTGAAGTTGAGAGTCGCGCGGTTACGGGCCGGAAGCGGCGCCGCACCGCTGCCGTCGTGCATGACGTGCCGCGGATTGCCGGGAAGCAGCAGGATGTCGCCGGCCTTGAGCTGCAACGGCCGGCCTCCCGCCGGATCTTCGAGCATCGCAGAGCCGGCAAGCACGGCATGGTACGGGATCTCGTTCGCCTCGCCCGGCCCCTGGTCGATGCGCCAGGGCGCCCCGTAGTTGCAGCGCAGGTCGAGCCGGCCGCGCACGGGCATCATCTCGAACAGCCGGCTGAGCCAATCCATGGCGGCCTCCCGAGAGCCCCAATTTGATACGATTGAGCATAAATATGAGACATACTGACATTTAAAGTATCATGACGAGGCCATACTGTCATTCGCAATCGTTCACCACCCAAACCAAGGAGTGCCATCATGTCCCGTCTTTCAGTCCCCAACCTCGAAACCGTCGCCGGCCCGTCCGGCCAGATCTACGCCCAAATCAAGAAGGCGATTGGCAGCGTGCCGAACACCTTTGCGGCCATTGCCGCCCACGGTCCAGCTGCACTCAAGGCAGTGCTCGCTGCCGATACCGTGCTCGCTGCAGGCAGCCTGACCAAGCGCGATCAGGAGACTATCAAGCTCGTTATCAGCGAAGCCGCCGGCTGCGACTACTGTGTCGCCGCCCACAATCATCTCGCCAAGCTCGCCGGGGTGAAGCCTGAAGAGTTGAAGAGGATCCGCGAGCGCCGGGCGACCGGCGATGAAAAGCGCGATGCGCTGATCCGCTTCGTCCGCAAGCTTGCGCAATTCAGCGGCACCGTCAGCGACGAGGATTTCGCCGCGATCAAGTCCGCCGGCTACAGCGACGCGCAGCTGGTGGAGATCAGCCTCGCGTTCGCGACCACCGTCTTCACCAACGTGTTCAACCGCATCAACGACACCGAGATCGACTTCCCCGCGGTCGCGTGACGCGACCGCGCCCCAGTCAGATCTTGCATGAAAGGATCACGACCATGACTACGCTTGCCAACACCACACAGAGCCCACTTGTCCGCGCGCTCTCAAGGTCCGGGCTGCTCGCGGAGGATCTCGACTACCACATCGTCCGGGCCTCGATGGTGATCATGTTTCTCTTCTTCGGTTACCAGAAGTGGTTTCCGTACGAGTTCGAGAGACTGGCCCCGTTCATCAGCAACGGCCCGCTGATCTGGTGGCTCTATCCAGTGTTCGGTCACACCGGCGCCAGCTATTTCCTGGGCGCGTCGGAGTGGACGTTCGGGTCCCTGCTGCTCGCGGGCTTCTGGGACAAGCGGCTTGGCGTTCTTGGCGCGCTCGGCTCGACCGGCACGTTCATCGCGACCGTCACCATCATTCCGTTCATGCCAGAGGGCTGGGACATCGCCGCAGGAGGCTTCCCTGCGATGACCGGTAACGTGCCGTTCCTGATGAAGGACGTAGTTCTGCTCGCCGTCTCGCTCTACCTCCTGAGGCAGGACGTGGTTCGCCTGACGCGGCAATAGGGTATGGCGATGCGTCGCCGGCGAGCTTCCCGCTCGCCGGCGACTACACGCTCGATCAAGCGCGAGTGCAAATCGTCAGACGAATCGCTGACAGTCAGCTTCGTGCAAGCTCCACGATTGAGATCACATGCCAAGCGCCAAGGGCGCATTGGCACTGTCGAGAAACTCAACCGCGGTGAACCACAAGTCAGCATCGCCAACATTTTCAAGATCGTGGATCTTGTATTCTCCCTTCCCATAGACGAAGTGACGGGTCTCACCGACCGAAAAGACGGCTTCGACGATCGTCCCATTCCTCATACCGCAACCGGCAAGATCCTGAAGACCGCGCTACGCGACCAGTTCAAGAGCTACAGTTTTCCGAACTTGGTCGCGTCGCCGGAGGTCTCATGAAGATTGCCGTTGCCAACGAAGTCGATCCGTCCGAGCCACGGGCCGCCACTTCACCCGACACGACGAAGGTCAAGGCGTTGGGCGCCGAGATCGGCGTTGAGCGGGGGCGCCGGCGCCACGGCCTGACCGGAAAGCTACATGATTTTAGCTAGAGGTGCGCCTTTGCGACCCGCTTCGGTCCTTTCCCGAAGACCGTTTCATCGACAAGTCGCCAATAGGCCTCCACCACTTTCGGATCCCCGGAGGACAGCCCGCTCGTAATCTGCATTTCCGGCCCGAATCCCGAAAGCGTGGCGGTGAGGCCGACCATCATATAGTGAAACAAGATGGGGTCGACTGCAGGAATGAGATCGAGCTTCTGCGCCTCAATGATCTGAGGCAACAACCGCCCCAAGAGCGGAGCCAGCACCGTTTCCGCGACCCATTTCAAACGCGGATTATTCATCAAGCTTTCCTGGCGCATGAAGCGGTGAAACTCGGGAAACGCGACGGTGTACCGGAAAAGAGTCGCGTACTCTCGGCGCAGCCGCGTCAGCGGCGACAACTCGGACCCGTCAGGGGCCGACACATCCCACTCGGACCGAATCTGTGCGAAGGCATACTCCGCTGCTGCCCGCCAGAGAATGTCCTTGCTGCGATAGTGATAGGTAATCAGGGGATGCTGCAGGCCGAGCCGATCGGCGATGGCGCGGATGCTCGCCCCCTCAAATCCCTTTTCAGCAAATTCTGAAATCGCAGCATCGAGGATGGAGGCCCGCGTCTCGATTGAGCGCTGTTGTTCAGCCCTCTTGCGCGGCCGCCTCTTCCGAGCTGTTTTCGTCCCCATTCGGCCTTCGATTAGCATAGTCTCCAACCGGACGCCAAGCGACGTGTTGGCTGCTCTCTTGCTTCAACGCCGCGTTCGCCGCAGTTCAAGCGCTAACCCTCGCCGCGCGCGCGAACTCTTCGATCATCGCCTCCCGCATCGCGAATTTCTGGACCTTGCCCGTGACAGTCGATGGGAAGCTCTCCACGAAACGGATGTAGCGCGGGATCTTGTAGTGCGAGATGCGATCCTGGCAGAACGCGCGCACGACCTCCTCGGAGAGCCTGGCGCCGGGCTTCGGAACGATCCAGGCGCAAAGCTCCTCGCCATATCTTGCGTCGGGAACGCCGAAGACCTGGACGTCCTGAATGTCGGGATGGCGGTACAGATACTCCTCGACCTCGCGAGGATAGATGTTCTCGCCGCCGCGGATGACCATGTCCTTGATCCTGCCGACGATGCGGCAATAGCCATCCTCGTCGATGGTTGCCAGGTCCCCCGTATGCATCCAACCGGCGGCGTCGATCGCCTCCTTCGTTCGCGCCTCATCGTTCCAATAGCCGAGCATTACCGAGTAGCCTCTGGTGCAGAGTTCGCCGGCCTCTCCGCGCGGAACGACCCGACCCTGACGGTCGACGATCTTGACCTCAAGGTGCGGCTGGATTCGTCCGACTGTCGAGACCCGCATCTCGAGCGGGTCATTCCGGCTGCTCTGGAAGCTCACCGGGCTGGTTTCGGTCATGCCGTAAGCGATGGTGATTTCGCTCATGTGCATCTTCGAGGCGACGTCCTTCATGACCTCGATCGGGCATGGCGCCCCCGCCATGATCCCGCGGCGCAGCGCCCTCAGATCGAAGCGCGGGAATTCGGGGTGGTTCAACTGCGCGATGAACATCGTGGGAACGCCGTAGAGCACGTCGCAACGCTCGGCCTCGACGACCTCCAACGTCTTGAGCGGCTCGAACGACTCCGATGGATAGACCATCGTAGCGGCATGCGTTACGCAGCCGAGATTGCCCATCACCATGCCAAAGCAGTGATACAGCGGAACCGGGATGCACACGCGCGAGCCAGGCTCGATGCCGGTTGCCTCGCCGACGAAGAAAGCATTGTTGACCAGATTGTGGTGTGAGAGGGTCGCTCCTTTCGGCAGTCCCGTAGTGCCACTGGTGAACTGAATGTTGACGGCATCATCCATCTGGACTTTCGACGCAACGAAGTCTAGCCGCCTGTTGCCTGTTTGCCTGCCCTTCTCGAGGACCCAGTCGAACGTCAAGCAGCCATCGTGCTTCCCCGCAATCGAGATGACGTGCAGGAGCTCCGGCAGGCGGGAACTGCGCAGCTCGCCGTTTGCACGTCCGAGCTCCGGGGCGAGCTCGCGGATCATGGCGATGTAGTCGCTCGACTTGAAGAGGGCCGCGGTGATCAGCGCGCGACAACCGACCGCCTTCAAGACGTGCTCCAGCTCGCTCAGGCGATAGGCTGGATTGATGTTGACGAGGATCAGGCCCGCTTTCGCCGTTGCGAATTGCGCGATCGTCCATTCCGCGCAGTTCGGCGACCAGATGCCGACCCGGTCTCCCGGCTCCAGACCGAGAGCCAGAAGTCCCGAGGCAAATGCGTCGGAGTGCGACTTGAGCTCCGCGTAGGTCCACCGGATCTTCTGGTGCGCAACGACCAACGCCTCGCGGGACCCGTCGGTCGCAGCTACGTCGTCCAGAAGGGCGCCAATCGTCCTGCCAATCAGAGGCGCACCGCTGTTGCCATGCACGTAGCTTTCACGCTGCACAAATCCCTCCTGTCGATTGACGATATTTCAAATGATGCCGGCCTTGCCGAAGTTACGTGATCCGCTCACTTTCCTTCGAAGACCAGCGTCGGCGGCTCGATGTCCTTGTTGAAGGCATCCGCCGTGTTCACAAAGCCGCGCTGGGCATCGGCGCCGTTGTAGAGCTCCATCGCGACGTCGAGCATCACGAGATCGGCGGCGGCCACACCGCCGCTGGACCAAGCCTTGAGCAACGTCCGTGTCGCAGCGTAGGATCTGGTTGGCCCCGTCGCGAGCTGCTGAACCAATTTAGCCGCGGTTGCCGACAGTTCACTCTCCGGCACGACATGCGTTGCGATTCCGAGCGTTCCAGCTTCACGTCCCGACGTCGGCTCGCCGAGCATGGAGAGCCGTGATGCCCGTGCGCGTCCCGCACGCTCGGCGATCCGCTGGAGCGCGCCGGCGATCGGCAGCATCGCAGTCGTGACCTCGACGCAGCGAAGGGTCGCACTGTCAGCTACGACCAGGAAGTCGCAGGCCAGCGCCAACTCGAATCCTCCGCCAAATGCAACGCCCTGAACCACGGCGACGGTCGGAATTTTCAGCATTTCGATCGCGCGATAGGACGCGTTGACGTCGGCGACGAAAGTCCGGAACCAATTGACGTCCTTCCCCGGCCATTCGCGCACTTCACCGCCGAAGCTGAAATGCGGCCCCTCGGCGCGAATGACGAGCACGCGTATATCACTTTCGCTGGCCTTGTGCACCGCTGCCCGCAACGCCTGCGCAAAGCGCAGGTCCAGCCGATTGAAGGGAGGATTTTCCAGCACGATGGTCCCGACCGCGCCGTCTCGCTCAAATCGAATGCTCATCGCAGCGTTTCCTCTGTTGGATTGGACGTCAGGCCGGACGTCGATCGGTGGATTCGGGGATGATCGGCAGCAACAGATGCGACGGCCGCTCGGCGTGCCGATAAACCTTGTGGGTCACGGTTCTGCTGCTGCAAACGTGATACGGGATGTACTCGACATTGGTCATGGCTCCGGTGCCGGTCGGAACGTCCATGGAGGTGATGTCGAGACAGATCCGGTGCCCCGCCTTGAACTGGTTGGCGGTCGCCAGGATCTGGATCTGGTATTCGACCACTTCCCCCGGAGTCACCGGAGCGATCGCGTCCTGCGTGAGCTTATGGAATGGCTCCCAGGGCTTCGAACGCTTCTCATCGAGAGCCCTGTATGAGGCTTTCAGCCAGCCTCGCGTCAGCTCACGCTCGGGCAAATTCGATGGAACATCCCGTTCGCCTTCGCGCGCGGTACGGACCGAGACATCCGGCCCCACATCCTTGAGCACGATGATCCAATTGGTGTCGTCTTGATCGATCGCGGCATAGAGCGTCAGCGTGATCGGGCCGGCGACGGTGACGTCATGCGGCAGAGGCTCGGTCATGTAGCGCAGGCGCTCGACCTTCGTCGTCCGCGTCACCGGCATCTGGGTGAAGACATCGGGCTCCCGTGCAGCAGCCCCAAGCTCAGCGGCAGGCCGCGGCGGCTCGGTCGACAAGCCTTCCCAATGGGAGAGATAGTATTTGGTCCAGCGGGTCTCCGGCAGCGGCCAATCTGTTCCAGTTCGCCATTCGTTGGCGCCCATCAGCCAGTAACGGACCGCCGGCTCGCTCATGATGCCGGTGTCCTGCCCCTTCAGCCAATGGTCATACCAGCGCAGGATCTCGTCGTGATATTGATGAAACGGCCGCTCGAGATGAGCCGGTCCGGTGAACAGCAGCTTCTTGGGTACATCGACATTCTGGAAGTAATGCTGCGCGCCAAGCCAGTGAAGCTTGTAGGTGTAGGCATAGGCTCCCGAGCCCGTGTAGAACGGGATCTTGATTTTCTTGAAAGTCTCCTCCGCGCGCTCGACCGTTCCGTCGAACTCCCAGGGATGCGTCATCATGAGATACATGACGAAGGTGCGCTGTCCCTTCTGGGTGAGGATGTTGTAGAGGTTGATGTACTGCTTGAAGTCCGGGTTCTGCATGGCCCGGCGCCAGAGGGCTTCCTCCGCGGCGGGAAGCTCGGCAGGCCGGTCACGGGACTCGTGAACCGTGCTGAAGACGTCGAGCAAATAAGGGAAGGTGTGCAGGACACCGCCCGGATTGAAGTCGCGAAATCCGAACATGCCGCCATAGGCGCTGCACGCGTCGTACGGAAAGATGGCCTTGAGCGCCGGATGCCCTTGAGCTGCGGCACGCCATTGCTCGCCGGCATAGCCGGAGATGCCGACCATCCCGACCTTGCCGTTGGACCACGGCTGCTGCGTGATCCATTCAATCGTGTCGTAGTGGTCCGTGTCCTCGTGGCCGTAATGCCCCTCCGACTTGGCAGAGCCTCTCGGCTGCGCGATCACATGGACGTAACCATTGGCAATGAAGCGTCGCGTATCGCCCGCTTCGATCGGACCGAACCAGAGTGGCGCGTGAGCCGGCTGCGGCGGCAGGATGTCGGCGATATCGGGCCCTTGAATGTCCTTGTTATGCAGCGCCGACGCATACAGCACCGGATACTTGCCGGGCATGTCCGGACGGTAGACGTCGACCGCCAGTCGCGTCCCGTCCCTCATGGCGACGCTGATGTCCCGTTCCTCGATCATGGTTTCATCCCGGCTTTTCGCGACGCTTTCGGGTCGACGTTTGACGCTTTCGTAAGGATGCAACTCCCTCGTCCGACGAGGCGCATTTTGCTGCGAAACTTTACGTTCGTAAAGTTCATTCCTCGGGTCGCGGATAGGACGGCCCGTCCTGCTGGTGGAACGGCGCGCGCGAGCGTGATCTGGGCGATGCGCGGCATCGCTCGCCGCGGGAGTCAATCCAGCTCGTCGCGTAACTCCTCGATCCGCGCGTTGTGATCAGGAAAGCGAGGCCTTCACGCGTTCCAGCGTCATCGGCAGGTCACGGAGGCGTCGTCCCGTCGCATGCGCGAAGGCATTGGCCAGGGCTGCGGATGTCGGCGGAAGAGCGCCTTCGCCGGCTCCGAGCGAGGGACCGCCTCGTTCCATCAGCATGATCTCGATGCTGGGCACGTCGGGAAACGCGAGGATCGGATAGCCCGACCAGTCACGGCTCGTGATCTCGCGCCTGTCGAAAGTGACCTGCTCCTTCAGCGCCAGACTGACCGCCTGCACGATGCCGCCTTCGAGCTGGTTCTTCGCACCATCGGGATTGACGACGACTCCGATATCCGCCGCCATCACGACGCGGGGGACCTTGATGAGGCCGGTCTTGCGGTCGACCTCCACGTCGACCACGACGGCCGCATACATTCCGATGTTCTTGTAGCGGCAGAAGGCCAGGCCCCGGCCATGCTGGCCATCGCCTCTCTTTCCCGGAATCCAGCCGGCCTTGTCGACGGCGGCTTGCAGCACGGCCCGCGCGCGGGAATCCCTGAGATGAGCCAGGCGAAATGCAAGCGGATCGCTGCCGGCGGCCTCGGCGAGCTCGTCCATGAAGGACTCTATGGCGAAGGTGTTGCCGTGCGATCCAAGCGTTCGGAACGAGCCGTTTCGCATCGGCGTATCGAGCAGGAGATGGTTCCGGATCTCCTTCCGCGGTAGCTCATAAGACGGCACCGCGTTGCGGTCACCATCGCCAAACGGCTGAGGGATATGCGGCGGAGGGGACTTCACGAAGGGGGTGCTCAAGTCCCATGCCGCAAGAAGATTGACGCCGCCGGCCTGGCCCGGCCGCATCGCGTGGCTGTTGCTCCAGACGTCGTACGACCAGTCGACGATCTTGCCGTCCGATCCAAGCGCCGCTTCGACCTTCATCGCCATTGCGGGACCGAGGGGAGCCCAGGCGAATTCGTCGTCGCGCATCCACTGAAGCTTGACCGGCGCGCCCGGGACGGCGCGCGCCACAAGCGCCGCGTCGAGCGCGACGTCGTCGGCGCCATTGTGCCCGTAGCATCCGGATCCTGGCGTATGGACGACGTCGACCGCGTTGGCCTGCATGCCCAACACTTTGGCCAAGTCGCCCCTCAGGGGAAACGCGCCCTGCGTATGGGACCACACGGTCATGCGACCGTCCTTCAGCCAGGCGACCGCACAGGAAGGGCCGATGGCTGCATGCGACAAATAGGAACGGGAATATTCGGCGCTCACCCGTTTGGCTTGGTCTGGCGCGGGCGCGGACAGACCGGCGGCGCCCACAACGATCGTCTCGGCGCGAAGCTTCTGGAGCTCTGCGCGCAAGCCGGTGATGTCGGGAAGCTGCACCGCGTCGTCGCTCCAACGCGCAACAGACGCGATCGCATTGCGGGCCGCGATCGCCTGCTCTTCGCGCCTGGCGGCCACGGCCAGAAAATTTCCGTCCCTGATGACCGCGATCACGCCCGGAAGCGAACGCACCGCGGCTTCGTCAAAGGAAAGCAGCTTCGCACCATAGCGCGGTGGGCGGACCACCCGCGCAAAGATCATTCCGGGAAGCCTCAGGTCCTGAACGTAGGACGGTGCTCCAGTCAGCTTTCCGGGCAGATCGATCCGATTGACTGACTTGCCGACAATTGAATAATCGCTCGGCTTCTTCGGCGCGGCGGCGAGCGCGATGTCGCCCTTCAACAGATCGGAACTCTCCTTCGCGAGTTCCCAAAACGTCGCGCGTCTCCCGTCCAACGCGGCGATCGTGCCATCTCTGACCTGTAGATCATCCGTGCGGCGGCCAAACCGACGCGCCGCCGCAGCAAGAAGAATGCCACGCGCCTCGGCACTTGCCGCACGGATGGCGCCTCCGCTCTGCTCGACCGATTGGCTGCCAAAGGTGTACTGCTCATCCGGTCCCCGCGAGGTGTCAGCGGAGATCATGCGGATCTTGTCGAACCGGACGTCGAGCTCCTCCGCCGCAATCTGCGCCAACGCGGTCAGGATCCCCTGCCCTAGCTCGGCCTTCCCCGTGAAGACCGTCACCGTCTCATCGGGCTCCAGGCGGATCCATCCCGCCAGTCTGCGATTGTTGCGCAGGCTGAATGGCACGTTGGTGGTCGCCTGGCCAAAGACAGGAGGAGACGGCAGCGCGAAGGTCGCGAGTACGACACCGAGCGACTGCGTGACTTGCCTGCGGGAAAGCCTTGCAACGCTCATCGTGCGGCCTCCGTGGCGGCCCGGCGAACGGCGCGCACCACCCGATTGTGGACACCACAGCGGCAAAGCTGGTCCGCCAGCGCACCCCTGATCTCGTCTTCGCTTGGGTTTGGATTTTGATCCAGCAAGGCCTTCGCCGCCATGATCATGCCGTTGGAGCAGTAGCCGCACTGGGCCGCCTGCTCATCGATGAACGCCTTCTGGAGAGGATGCGGCTTCTCGGCCGTGCCCAATCCCTCGAGCGTGACGATCGGAGCATCTTCGACATCATGCAAAGCAATCGAGCAGGTCCTCACCAGCTTTCCGCCCATCAGGGCGGCGCAGGCCCCGCATTGCCTCAGGCCACAGCCGAACTTCGGACCATTCAATCCGAGATCATTGCGCAGCACGTAGAGCAGCGGGGTCTCCGCAGCAGCGTCGACCACATGGGATTCGCCGTTGACCGAAATTCGGTGTGACATCCTTCATCCACCGTCAGGCGCCGGCCGGCCCCGCGGTTTGCTGCGGAGTCCGGCTAACGATAAAGACTCTTGCAGGACGATGAGTTCCGAAGTCTTGGACGAAACCGGCATCACCTGCCCGCGAAGACGTCGAGGTCGCTCAGCGCGCTGCCGCCGCGTTCGCAACGGAAACACTGCCCTTGGACAGTCGGTTGTCGAGGCTGAGGGTGCCCGCACCGAACGCTGCGATCTGAAGCAGACCACCCGCCATCATGACGTTCTTGAGGAAATGGATCATCTGGTTCTGATCGGCGAAGTTGTTGTGGAACGCCACGCCAGCGGCGATACAGAACACCGCCTGCGCGAGCGCGACGAAGCGCACCTGGTAACCTGCGATCAGCAGAATCCCGCCACCGAGCTCGAGCGCGACAGCCACGATGTAGGCAAGTGGCGGCACAGGCAGGCCGGCGGCGGCAATCATCGCGGTCGTCGGGCCGAAGGCGGCAAGCTTGCCGAGGCCGCTCATGACGAAAGGCAGGCCGATCAGCACGCGGCCAACGAGAGGAAGATAGCGGTTCATGGTATTTGCTCCTTGGTGTGATGGGTTCAGGCGGCATCGACGAGGATGAACTCCGCATCCTCGATTGCCGTGATGGTGAGTTCGGGTTCGTCGATGGCGGCGATGCCGTCGCCGACAGCAACCCGATGCCCGTTGACGAGAATCGCGCCCTGGGCAGGGGCGAGATAGGTGTGCCGCAGATGCGCCGACGGCGTGTGGGTCAGAGCGGTCCCGGCGAGCAGCGTGGCTCCCAGGATGCGGGCGTCGGCGCGGATCGTGAGCGCTTCGGGACTCTTCGGATCTCCGCTTGCGAGCTCGATGAGTCGCCCGGCGCGATCCGTTTTCGGGAACTTGCGCGTATTCCAGCGGGGCGCTCCGCCGCTCTGACGCGGACGCAGCCAGATCTGGAATAGCTTGAGCGGATCCTCGTCACCGTTGTGCTCGGAATGACTGATACCCGTCCCGGCGCTCATGACCTGCACGTCGCCGGCCATGGTCCGGCCGACATTGCCGACGCTGTCCTCGTGCGTGACGGTACCCTGGCGCACATAGGTCACGATCTCCATGTTGGCGTGAGAATGTCGGCCGAAGCCCGTACCCGGCGCGATCTCGTCATCATTCCAGATCACGAGCGCGCCTAGCGGCGCATTTGCCGGATTGCCGTCTGCCGACACGATGAAATGGTGGCGCGCCTTGAGCCAGCCGCGGTCGGCGTGATCGAGCGTTTCCCTGGATCGAAGCTGCAACATGACCATTCCCTGTTTGGACTCGACGGGTGCCGTCTTGGGAATGGTTATGGGGCTAAACCCATCGCTTGATTAGTCGGCGGGATATGGACACGTCGTTCTATCTGGTGAACGACGACCGACTGGCGAGCCCGTGAAGCTACCGGCGGTCTCACGACGGGCCCTGCGCACTCGACCTCCCTCTTCCGCTAAGAGGTGGCTGACGATTTCAACGTCTCGGCGACGAAATCAATCACCACCCTGACACTCGGCAGCATGCCGCGTCGCGAGGGAAAGACGAGATGAAGGATACCCTCGGTGCCGCTCCATTCGGGCAGCACGCGCACAAGGGCGCCGCTCGCAAGCGCATCCTGGCAATATCTGGCTGGAAGCAGGGTAATTCCGGCGCCTTGGCAGGCCGCCGCCATCAGAATGTCGAAGCTACCGCTCGCAAGCCGAGGCTCGATGGATACGCTGGCGGTCTCACCGTCTTCGGCCGTCAGATCCCAGGTACTCGTGCTCTGCTCGTCCTGGTGCAGGATCGGAAGTTTGGCAAGGTGGGCTGGCGTACTCGGAACGCCCGCCGTTGCGAGCAGGTCTGGACTCGCGACAAGGATACGCCGGCTCACACCGATCCGCTTCACCTGGAGATCGGCGTCAGTGTCGAGCCGCTCGCGAACGCGAATCGCAACGTCGACCCCTTCATGGATCAAATCGACGCGGCGATTGGTTGCGATGCACTGGACGCGCAATTGAGGGTGGGCCGCAAGGAAATCCGGTAGACGGCCGGCAATGGCATCCTGAAGTCCGAGCGGGCAGCTCAGCCGAACCAGCCCGCGTGGCTCAGCCTGCATGCGGAGCGCGACCTCCTCTGCGGCGTCAGCCTCGATGACCGCGGCCCGCGCATGCTCGTAGACTTGTTGGCCGACCGGGGTCAGACCGACGCCGCGCGTCGTTCGATCGAGCAACCGCACGCCGAGCCGCTCCTCCAACAGTGCCACCCGGCGGCTGACAAGTGACTTGGGCACGCCAAGCGCGCGAGAAGCCGCCGAGAAACCCCGATGGAGGACGACGGAGACGAAGAACTGAAGATCGTTCAAATCGCGAGCCATCTTCGATCCATGCCGTCCCGACCTGCTGAGACTATCCGCTCGTCCGGCAGGCGGACCTGTCCGGACGAGCGAGGATACGATCTCTACCAAGTCGTTCCATCATCGGCCAGTGAAGGCGATCTTGGGCGGTTCGATCCCCTTCCTGATGGCCTCGGCCCGAGCCGTTCGGCCGCGCCGGGCGTCTTCAGAGCTGTGAAGCGCCATCGTGACGTCCAGGATCATCGCATCCGCCGAAGGCACACCGCCGCCCGACCATGCTTTCAGCAATGTTCGAATCGCCGCATAGGAACGGGTGGGACCGGTCGCAAGGTCTTGCACGAACTTCAACGCCGCAGCTTCGACATCGCTGGACGGCAACACCTGCGTTGCGAGACCCAATTGACCGGCGGTGGTACCCGACATCGCCTCGCAAAGCATCGCATAGCGCGCGGCGCGAGAACGGCCGATTCGTTCGGCCAATCTCTGCACTGCGCCGGCAACCGGCGCGGACCCGACGGAGGCCTCGATGCAGCGGAAGATCGCATCTTCGGCCGCAATGATGAAGTCGCACGCGAGGGCGAGCTCGAAGGCGCCGCCGAACGCCGCCCCGCGAACGGCTGCGACCGTCGGAATCTGCAAGGCCTCAAGCGCACGGAATGACTGATTGCATTCGGCAATGAAGGTCCGGAACTGATTGGCGCTCTTCTCCAGGAAGTCGAGCACATCGCCTCCCTGGCTGAAATTCGGCCCCTCCGCACGCACGAGCAGGGCCCTGATGTCGGCCTCGCTGGCCTCGTGGACGGCCTGCTTGAGGGAATTGGAGAAGTTCGAGGCGATGAGATTTTTCGGCGGATTGGCCAGCACGATATGGCCGACCGTGTCTTGCTGCTCGAACCTGATGACTTGCATCTAGACCTCCCTGTGTCAGGCGCCGATTGCGGCAGGCGTCTGGGTTTGTGTTTGGGCCACCATCTGACGAACGATGGAATTGAATGTGGCGGGAGCCTCGAGTTTGAGCATGTGGCCACAATCCTCGAACGAATGCCATGTTGCCCAGGGCGCCGCGGCGAGGAGCCGATCCGCGTGGTCCCGACGGGGCGCGACCTGGTCGCGCGTGCCGGAGAGTATGGCTATCGGGCACCTGACCTCGGAAATAACGTCAGGGGTGTAGATGGTGAAGAGCGACCGTATCGCCTGGTGCCAGCCGTCGGTCGTCATTGCGTCCCGCAACGGCTCGATATGCTGCCGGACGGGACTCGGAGTGTCTGGCGTGAGGAGCCTGTCTGCGATCGCTGCACGCGAGACTGGGATCGTGGTATCTGCGGTACTCAGCCATGCAGCGAGCTCGGCGTCGCGCGCCTCGCCCACGAGATGACCTCTGGCGGCATTAGGAGCCGACAAGACCAGGCTACCGAGCAGCGACGGATAGCGCCTCGCGAAAGCCAGCGCGACGACGCTTCCCCACGAGCTGCCAACCAGGACGGAAATCCGCTTCACGCGAAGCGCGAGCACGAGGACTTCGAGTGCGTCCGCATAGTCCTCGATGCGCGCATCGCGCCCCGCGACCGGCGAGCTGCCACCGAAGCCCGGCGCGTTCCAGGCGACCACGCGAAATTCGCGCGACAGCCCGGCGAATTGAGCACGGTATCCAGCCGAACTGGATCCAAGTCCATGAAGCATCAGCACCACGGGATTGCCTCCGCTTCCGGCGGCGCGATATTCGACCACTCCCCGCTGCCCCTCATAGATCGGCGAGGTAACGCTCACCTGAGCAAGTTCCGGCAAGTCCTGCGCAAGGAGCTCGGCATCCAACAGAGACAATCCGGCCATCGCTCAGGCTCCAGCCTGGAGCTCAAGCCGCGCGGCCGGCTCGCGCCTTGCCTCGGAAGCATGGCTCGACGATTGTGCGCCGTCGGCGAGATCGTGGGGAGCGGTCGACAGGTATTGACCGTTTCCGAAGGCAAGCGGCTTCCGATTGGCGTGATCGATCGCAAGGACTTCACCGACATAGATCGTGTGGTCGCCGCCCGGCACGCGGGAGATGACCCGACATTGCAGGCGGGCGCTGCAATCGCGTAGCAGCGGCACGCCGCCGTCGCCAATGTCGACATCGACGCCTGAGAATTTCTCGTGTGAGGATTTCGCAAACCGCTTCGACAGCTCGATCTGGTCCTCGGCGAGGATGTTCACTGCAAAGCGTTCGGCTCCGGAGAACACCGGATGGCTGTGGCTCTTGACCGCCTGGCTCCAGAGAACCAAGGGCGGATCGAGCGACACCGAGCTGAACGAGTTGGCGGTGACCCCGTGAAACCGGCCCTCATCATCGGCCGTGGTGATCACGGTCACGCCCGTGACGAAGGTGCCGAGCACGCGCCGCAGGTCGCGGCTGTCGAATAGACGGTCATCGGACATTTTCACCTCCCGGTATTCGCCTCTGTTGCGCGGTCATGCGGCAACCGCTTCGGCGGTCGCGACATGAGGCATCACGTTCTCGGCGAAGCGACGGACCGAGGCCACGGCCTCCGTATGGGGCATGGTTCCGAACATGAAGCTGCCGATCACGTAGTTCACCCCTCCGGCCGCAACTTGATCGGAAAGCGCTTGCGCGACGGTTCTGGCCGACCCAGCAATGGCATGGCCGGATTCGGCAAGCTGATCGAAAGCAGGCGGCAGTTTGGCGTTGACGGGCTGCGTTCCGTGCTTGCGCCACAGCTTGATGAAGTTTTCGTAGAAGGCCGGCCAGGCTTTCCGACCCAGTTCGTGCGCCTCGCGATCCGTCTCGCCGACGATGATGTAGCGATTGATGCCGATGAGCGGTGACGGGTTCGATTGCACACCGGCCGCGGCCACTTCGTCGCGATATTGATCCGAGATCGCGCGCACGCGGGACACCGGCCCGCCGCAGACGACATTCACACCATTGCGCGCCGGCCAGACGACTGAATCGGGCGAGCCGACGGCGTACCACATGGGCGGGCGCGGCCGCTGAAGCGGCTTCATTTCCACGACGTAGTCGTTCAGGCTCCAGAACTCCCCAGTGGTTGTGACGGTCTCCTGCGTGAAACAGCGCTGGATCGTGTCGAATGCCTCGGCGTACATCCTGGCAGCCTTCGTGGAATCGATCCCGAGCGCATCGAGCTCGTGGGGCGAGGCGCCACGGCCGATCCCGAACTCGAAGCGTCCACCGCTCAAATGATCGAGAATGCAGATCTCTTCATAGAGCCGCGCGGGATGATAGGTCGGCAGCAGGTAGACAAGCGGGCAGAGTCTCAATCGCTTCGTCCGCTGGGCCAGAGCCGCCATCCACACGCTCGGCGAGGGCGTCATGCTCAGCGAGGTGCCGTGGTGCTCGCTCATGTGGAAGGCGTGAAAACCCAGACGATCGTAGAGCTCGGCGAGAGCAAGCCGCTTCTCGTATTGCTCTGCCAAGGGAAGGCCGGAACGGTCGTTCTGGTCGAAGACACCGAATTTCATGATGAGCATCCTTTCGCGTGGCACCATTGACGCATGACTGGACCTGGCCGTGGGACTTAGCTGCCTTGCCGGACATGGAGTTGGAACAGGTTGTTCTCGGGATCGGCGAAAGTTGCGACGCTGCCGTGCGAACCCATGTCGCGGGTCGCAAGATGGCGCCCACCGAGCCGCTCGATCCGCTGCGCGGTCAGGTCGACCGCATTGAAAACGACGATGCTGCCGCGCGCGCCTTGCGCAGCCTCGGCGCGTGAGCTCAGCGCAAACGAAACCTGCCCGGCCCTGAACTGACACCGGTTATCGCGATCCCGGAATGCCAACGGCAAATCGAGCGCGCTCGCGTAGAAGGCCTGCATGAAATTCATGTCGTTGGCGACCGTGTAGACGGTCCGGATTGTGCCGAGGGACATCGTTTCCTCATATTCAATATAGTTGAATACATAGCTTATTGTTGTATACTGCGCTCGTTGTACGTTTGTGTCAATCTGGGTCGCGATGATGTGATCAGTCGAAGGAAGCACATGCAGGAGAAGCAGCCGCGCCGAGGCATTCAGTCGGTCGAAATCGCCTTTCGGATTCTGAGCGTCATCCAAACGAGCCAGCATGCGATGGCCTTGAAGGACATCGCGCCGCTGGCGGGCCTGACGGCGAGCGCCGCAAACAACTACCTCGTCAGCCTGGTGAGGACCGGGCTTGCTGCCGCCGACGACAAACCGGGGCACTACCGCCTGGGCCCCGCGGCGCTGTCGCTTGGCGTCAGCGCGATACAGCAGATCGACGGCTTCGAGATCGTCCGGCGCGAAGTCACGAGCCTGCGCGATGCGACGAAGCGAAGCGCGGCCGTCACCACCTGGAGCGATGACGGCCCGCTCAGCCTGTTCAAGCAGGACGGCGATCAGCGCGGCGCCTTTGAATTTCGTACCGGGCTGATCCCGATGCTGGGTTCTGCGGCCGGGAAAATCTATGCGGCCCGACTGCCGTCAAACCTGACGACGCCCCTGATCGAGCGGGAATGGGCCGCGGTGATCGGTGGCAAGGCAGACGTCGCAAAATTCAGGGAGGATGCAGCGCGTGAGCTGAAGCGAAAGGGTTATACGACCATCGTCCGCTCCGACCTGACCGGCTACGTCTCCATCGCCGCCCCGGTTCTCGACTGGAACGGCGATGTTCGCTTTACCCTCAGTCTGGCCGGCACCAGGGCTTCGATGAAGATAGAGCCTTCGAGCGATCAGGTGAAAGCACTGCTTGCCGCTGCAACGAGCGCAACGCAAGCGCTTGGCGGCAAAGCCATCGGCCACGACTAGCCGACGGTCGAGATCCGCCAAGCCGGCGTGCCCGGCGCCGAACGCAAACCCGTACTCACATCCGAAAATTCTTCTGGATCGCCTTGTCGAGCGTCCCGCCGCCAACGAAGCGCTGACGCAACTCGCGCTTTAGCAGCTTGCCGGACGGATTCTTCGGCAGGCTGTCGACGAAGACGACGCGCTTGGGCACCTTGAAATGCGCCATTGAACCTGCGCAATGCTTGATGACCGCGTCCTCGTCGAGCCGCTCGCCGGTCTTCACCACGACGATCGCGGTCACCGCCTCGATCCAGCGCGGATCGGGCAGGCCGACGATCGCGACCTCGGAGACTGCTGGTATTTTATAGATCGTCTCCTCGACCTCGCGGCTGGCGACGTTCTCGCCGCCGGTCTTGATCATGTCCTTCACGCGGTCGACGACGGTGATGTAGCCCTCCGCATCGACGGTGGCGAGATCGCCGGAGTGAAACCAGCCGCCGGCGAACGCCGCCGCCGTTTTCACTGGATCGTTGTAGTAGCCGGACAGAAGATGCGGCGAGCGGTGCACAATCTCGCCGATCTCACCGACCTTCACATCCTCCATCGCGGTGTTGACCACGCGCGTCTCGACATTGATCGTTGGCTTGCCGGCGGAGCCTGCCTTACGAAGCTGATCCTCGGGCTGAAGCACGGTCGCGAGCGGCGCGATCTCGGTCTGGCCGTAGAAGTTCCAGAACTTCACATTCGGCAGCCGCCGCTGCAATTCGAGCAGCACCTCCACCGGCATGATCGAGGCGCCGTAATAGCCCTTCTGCAGGGTCGACAGATCGGTCTTGTCGAAATTGGGCGAACGCAGCATGGCGATCCAGATCGTCGGCGGCGCGAAGAAGGCGGTGATCTTGTGGGCCTGGATCAGCGCGAGAATATTGTCGGCGGTCGGCTTGCCCGTGATCACACCGGACGCCGCGAGATAGATCTGCGGCCCCAGGAACACGTCGAGCTGGGCGCAGTGATAGAGCGGCAGCGCGTGCAGCACGTTGTCGTCGGCGCTCATGCCGCCATCGATGATGCAGCTCACATACTGCCACATCACCGCTTCATGGGTCAGCATCGCGCCCTTGGGCAGCGATTCCGTGCCGCTGGTGTAGACGATCTGCGCGAGATCGCGGCTGTCGACGGAGGCATCGACGAACGAGCTGTCGGCATCGAGGAGGTCGTCGAAGGTCGTGAGCCCCGCCGGCGGCGGCGCCGGATCCTCCCCCGGCAGCCAGATCAGCTTTTCGACCGCGCAATCCTTGCCGCTTGCGGCGCGCGCAGCATCGACGAAATCGGGACCGGTTGCGAGCAGCTTTGCGCCGGAACTCTTCAGGATGAAATTGATCTCATCCGGATTGAGCATGAAATTGATCGGCACCAGCACCGCGCCGATCCGCACCACAGCGAAACGAAGCGCGGCGAAGGCGTGCGAATTGCGCGACAGCACGGCGAGACGATCGCCTTTCCTGATGCCGAGGCCGAGCAGGCCGCGGGCGAGCCGGTTGCAGATCGCATCCAGCTCGGCAAAGGTCCAGCGCACGGCGCCGCAGCTCAAGGCGAGCTTGTTCGGCTCGCGTTGCGCGGAGCGGCGCAGGAGATCGCCGATCGAATGCTCGCGGGCTTTCGCGATGATCCGTGTGAGGTCTTGGGTCATTCCAGCTCCCTTCTCTTGACTGTTCCCTTGCCTGTTCGCCGGTTCGGCGCAGGTCGGCTTTTTCCACGTCTTGCATAATTTTTCCATATGGTCTATTTTGTATCAAGAGGTCCGCCAGAGACTTCGAGTAAGTCACCTTCCAGGGAGGATTGACGGCATGATCGCCAGATTCGTGATCGTCGCCGCGGCGATGCTCGCCGCCACTGTTTCAGCTCGTGCAGAGGACCGGCCGCTCAAGATCGGCTGGCTCATGAGCTATACCGGTCCGGGCGCGGCCGCCGGTGCCGCATCCGATGCGGCAATTGAGGTGTTCTTCCAGAAGTGCGGCAAGTCGGTCGCCGGTCGCAAGGTCGAGATCATCAAGCGCGATACCACGGGCCCGGCACCCGACGTCGCTCGCCGTCTCGCTCAGGAATTGATCGTGGGTGAGAAGGTCGATTTCCTCGCCGGAATGGACTTTACGCCGAATACGATGGCCGTAGCGCCGCTCTCGACCTCCGCCAAGGTGCCACTCCTCATCGTGAATTCCGCGACCTCTGGCATCCTGACCAAACATCCCTATGCCGTCCGGTTCGGCTTCACGACGACGGAAATGGCGCAGCAGCTTGCGGCCTATGCGAGCAAACAAGGGGTGAAATCTGTCTATACGTTCGTGCAGGAGTTCGAACCCGGCCTTGATGCCGAGGCGATGTTCATTCGCGAATATAAGGCGGCGGGTGGCACCATTGCAGGCTCCGTGCGAGCTCCGCTCAAGGCCACCGACTTTTCGGCCTACATCCAGAGGATCAAGGACGCCAATCCCGAGGCGGTCTTCGTGTTCATGACCGCGAGCGAGCTCCCGCCGATCTTCCTTCGCCAGTTCAAGGAGGCCGGGCTCGATCCCGCGAAAATCATCGGCATCGGCGACATCACCGACGAAGCCTCGCTCCCCTCGGCTGGTGACGCAGCATTGGATGTCGTGACCGCCTTCCATTATACGCAAACCCACGATTCAGCGGCCAACAAGGAATTCACCCAGGCGTTCAAGGCGATCGCACCGGAGCGTCCCGTGAGTTTCGTGCCGGTCGTCACCTACGACGTGCTTCGGGCTATCTATCAGGTGGTCGAAGCCCAGAAGGGCGACCTCAATCCCGACCGGACCATGGAGCTTCTGAAACAGACGAAGTTCGAGAGTCCGCGCGGGCCGATTTCGATTGATCCTGCGACCCGCGACATCGTCCAGACGGTCTATTTCCGCAAGGTCGAGAAGCGCGACGGACAGGTTGTCAACGTCGAATTCGCATCCACAGCCGACGTCAAGGATCCAGGTTCGGCACGCTAGGTGACGCGATGCTTGGCTTCGTCAATATCCTGCTTGGCGGCATTGCCTACGGATTCGTGCTGTTCCTGATGGCCGGCGGACTCTCGATCACGCTTGGCCTCATGGGATTCGCCAACATGGCCCACGCCGCGCTGGCGATGGTTGGCGGCTACACGGCCGCGTTGCTGATCGGCAAGGCCGGCTGGCCCTTCCTGGCCGCCGTCGCCACGGCAGGTGCAACAGCGGCGCTGACGGGGGCGATCCTGGAACGTACCCTGTTCCGACGGCTTTATCAGGCATCCGAGCTCGAGCAGGTCTTGCTCACGATCGGCGTCGTGTACGTCGCGATCGCAGCCGCAACCTTCCTCGTCGGGCCCGAGCAGATGGCAATCGCGGTGCCCGCCTGGCTGGACGGCAATCTCCACCTTGGACCGGTCGATCTCAACCGCTATCGCCTCTTCCTGATCGTCTCCGGCCTTGTGCTGCTCGTCTCGCTGGTCCGCCTTATCGATCACACCACGTTCGGCGCCAAGATCAGGGCGGCCGTCTTCAACCGCCGGATGACGGCATCATGCGGTATCGATGTCGACAAGCTCTATGCGCTGGCCTTCGCACTCGGATCGGCGCTTGCCGGGATCGGGGGCGCGCTTAGCGTCAAATTGCTCGGATTGGATCCCAACTTCCCGATCAAGTTCTTGACCGAGCTGTTGATCGTCGTCAGCGTCGGCGGGCTGGGCTCGCTGCGCGGAACGTTTCTCGCCGCGATGTTGTTCGGGATCATCGATGTCGTCGGCAAGTACCTGCTGCCCGAGATCGGGGCCTTCATCATCTACGCCACTGCGCTTGCGTTGCTGACCGTACGACCGCAGGGCCTCATTGGGCGTCCGCGATGACCGACATCACGCTCGATCTCGCGCGAATGATGGTCGCGCGCCGCGCGCGGTGGACCGCCGTCGAGATCGCGTTCTGGGTAGCGGCCGCGGCCTGCTACTTTCTCTTTCCGGCCAAGCTCGTCCTGTTGACCCAGATGCTGATCGGCGGCCTCTTTGCCATGTCGCTCGATCTGTTGCTGGGCTATGGCGGGATCCCGTCGTTCGGCCATGCCGCCTTTTTCGGACTGGGCGCCTATGCAGCGGGACTGCTCGCCGCCCACGGCTGGGGCGAACCACTCTCCGGTGTTCTCTTCGGCGGGCTGGCCGCCGGCGGACTCGGACTTGCGTTCAGCTCCGTGATCGCCAAGGTGCGTGGCGCGGCGGTGCTGATGGTCACGCTGTGCATCGGGCTGCTGCTGTTCGAGGCCGCAAGCCGCATGCCGTGGCTAACCGGCGGCGATACCGGGTTGCAAGGCATCGACATGTGGCCGCTGCTGGGCCTCTTTGAATTCGATCTCTTCGGCCGGACCGCGTTCTGGTACGCCTACGCCGTCTCCTTCCTGCTCTATCTGGCGGCCCGGCGCTATGTTCATTCGCCCGAAGGGCTCGCGTTGAAGGGGATACGCGAGAACCACGATCGCGTTCCCATGCTCGGCGTATCGACCGCCCGCCGCAAGATGATCGCCTTCACGATCTCGGCGACCATCGCCGGCATGGCCGGTGCATTGCTCGCGCAGACCACCCAAATCGTCGCGTTGGAGACGTTGAGCTTCGAACGGTCGGTGGCTGCCCTGGTCATGCTGATCGTAGGCGGACTCGGCACGCTGATCGGCGGCTTCATTGGCGCTGCGGCCTTCATCTGGGCGCGCGATGTGCTCTCCGCACTCAACCCCGTGTATTGGATGTTCTGGCTCGGGCTCATCTTGATCGCGCTCGTGCTGACGTCGCGCGGCGGCCTGGTCGGAACTCTGGCGCTGCTCGCGGACTACCTGGCGCGCAAGAGGCATCCACGATGACTGCTCCAGCCCTCGAAACCAGAGCCCTTTGCAAGCAGTTTGGCGCCCTCAGGGTGACCAACGAGGTCAGCCTGCGGCTGAAGGTAGGCGGACGCCAAGCCTTGATTGGACCGAACGGCGCGGGAAAGAGCACACTGATCAATCTGCTCACCGGGGTGCTGGCGCCAAGCAGCGGCAGCATTCTGCTCAAGGGCGCGCCGATCAATCGCCTGACCACCGATCAGCGTGTCGCGCTGGGCCTCGGCAGAACGTTCCAGATTAACGCGCTGTTTCCACATCTGTCGCCGCTGGAATCGATCATGCTGGCGGTGGCGCGGCGGAACGGCCGCCTCGGCCGGCCTCTCCAGGCGCTGCACGGAGAGTCCGAAACCACCGATGAAGCGTTCGCGCTGGCTTGCTCCGTCGGCCTCGGCCGAGACTGCCTGCGTCCGACCGCGGAGCTCGCCTACGGTCGCCAACGCCTGTTGGAGATCGCGCTCGCCCTCGCCGGCCGGCCACGGGTCCTGCTGCTGGATGAACCGGCTGCGGGCGTTCCGGCCGGCGAGAGTTTTGAACTGATGCAGGCGATCGAAGCGCTGCCCCGCGAGGTCGCGATCCTTTTCATCGAACACGATATGGATCTGGTCTTTCGATTTGCCGAGACCATCACCGTGCTCGTCGCAGGAACGGTATTGTGCGAGGGGACGCCGGGCGAGATCGCAAGGGATCCTGAGGTCCGCCGGGTCTATCTGGGAGTCGGCAGTGACTGAGCCCTTGCTGGAGACCGAGAACCTCGACGTCGGCTACGGCGAGGGTGTCGTCGTCCATGGCCTGTCGCTGACGATCGCGGGTGGAGGCTCGCTCGCGCTTCTGGGCCGCAACGGCGCGGGAAAGTCGACCCTGATGCTCGCGATCGCCGGTCACCTCAGTCCGCGAGGAGGCCGGATTCGTTTCGGCGGCCAGGACATCACGACCATGCCGCCACACCAGCGCTGCCGCATGGGCATCGGTTGGGTGCCCCAGGGGCGCGAAGTGTTTGCGCCGCTGACCGTCGAAGAGAACCTGCGGATCGCTGCGACGCCGGGAACCTGGACGCTCGACCGCGTCTATGAGCTGTTCCCGAAGCTGAAGGAGCGGCGCACCAATTTCGGCAATCAATTGTCCGGAGGCGAGCAGCAAATGCTGGCCATCGGGCGCGCTCTGGTCACCAATCCGCGCCTTCTACTGCTGGACGAACCGCTGGAAGGCCTCGCGCCGGTCGTCGCGCAGGACGTCGCGCGTTGCATCACGGGAATCACGCAAAGTGGAAGCATCACAGTCGTCCTGATCGAGCAGCACGCCGCCTTCGCATTGGGACTGGCCCGGCATGCGGTCATCCTCGAACGAGGCGTGGCGGTCCGATCCGGGACGAGCAGCGCAGTCGCCGCCGACCGCGATGCGCTCGAGCAATACGTAGGTATCCGAAAGCCGGTCCGCGCCGCCTGAAACAGGGGTACCGGCACGGACGATTGGCTTGCCCATTATATTTTCCATATGGTAGATTTAATCAACAGAAAACGACAAGAACCGGGAGGACCGCATGGGCTTTCGCTTCGACCCCGAGGACCGCGACTTCGTCAATGACCCATACCCCACCTACAAGATCCTGCGCGACGAGCACCCGGTCTACCGGCACGAGCCGAGCGGCTATTATGTGATCACGCGCAACGAGGACGTCGCCCGCATCCTCAATGATTTCGAGACCTTCTCGTCATCGCGCGGCAATACGCTGGTCGATTCGCCGCTCCGGGTCGGCAAAACGCTGGGCACCACGGATCCGCCGCGTCACGACGAACTGCGACGCGTCGTCATGAAAGGATTCACGCCGGCCCGAATCCAGTCGATGCAGCCTGCCATCGAACGCGACGTCAACCGCCTGCTGCGCGATTTCGGCGATCGCCGCGAATGCGACTTCATGGCCGACATCAGCCGTCCCATTCTCTACGCCGCCCTTGGCCGCATGCTCGGCCTCGACGGAGATGCCGCGCGCCGCGCAGCCGAGCTGTCGCGAGATCTGTTCCATGCCGGGACCGGCGCGATGGGTCCCGTGTCGAAGCCGGGCGTGATGGAGGACGTCTTCGCCGTGCTCGGCGAACAGCTCGAGCGCCGGCGCAAGGACCGCAGCGACGATCTGTTCTCGTTCCTGCTCGAGGCGCAGGAGGCCGGCGCGCCGCTCTCGGACCCGGAAATCCTAGGCAACATGTCGACGGTGCTGCTGGCTGGAAATGCCTCGATCGGCCACTACTTCTCGAACCTCGTCCATGCGCTCTGGCGCAATCCGGACGAACGCCGGAAATTGCTGGCGGATCCGGCGAAGCTCGACGCTGCCGTCAATGAAGGTGTTCGCTGGGACACCTCGACGCAGTCATTTGCGCGCGAGACCACGAAGGACGTCTCCCTGCATGGGGTCATGATCCCCGCCGACAGCCGGCTCGTGGTCTGCTATGGCGCGGCCAATCGGGACGAGCGCGTGATTTCGGACCCTGATGCGTTCGACATCGACCGCGGCAAGACGCGCCATTTCGGCTTCGGCTCTGGTCCTCACATCTGCCTCGGCGCGCCGACCGCGCGCGCGATGATGCGCACCATCATGACTCCGCTGTTGCCGACGCTCGGCGAATACGAACTCGACATCGCGAACGCCGAGCGCGTCGCGCACATGATGGTGCGCGGCTTCTACAAGCTGACGATCCGCTGGTAGGTGGCGATGACCGCATTCGATCTCGCCAGCGATGCCTCCTTCGATGACCCCTATCCGACCTATCGGCGGATGCGAGCCGAACAGCCGGCCTATTACTGCCCGCAGACCAGTCTCTGGTTCGTGAGCCGGCACCGCGACATCGCGGATGCCCTGGCGAGGCCCCATATGTTCTCGTCCTCAGCCGGCAACGCGCTCAGCGATTCTCCGCTCCGCGTCGGCAAGACGCTGGGCTCGATCGATCCGCCCCGCCATGACGAGCTGCGGCGCATCATCATCCGCGGCGTCACGCCGGCGCGGATCGAGCTGGTTCTCCCCTGGCTCCGAGCCGAGCTTGCCCGGCGGCTCGAAACGCTACAGCCTCGCCGCCAATGCGATTTCGTCACTGAGATCAGCCGCCCTCTGCTGTTCGGCGCCCTGGGCCGGATGCTCGGTCTCGGCCTCGAGTCTGCGCGGAAGGCCAGCGCGCTTTCGGAGCGGCTGTTCCGTGGACAAGCCGGTCCCGCAGGTCCCGCACTCGAGGAAGAAGAGCGAGCCCAGGTTATTGCCTTGCTGACGGAAGAGCTGGCGCGGCGTCGCGTCGAGCGCGACGATGACCTGTTCTCGGTCCTGATCGCGGCCCAGACGGCAGGTGCGCCGCTCAGCGACGCCGAGATCGTAGCCAACATGATGACCGTGCTGCTGGCAGGGAATGCCTCGATCGGGCATTTCCTGCCCAACCTGATGCATGCGCTGTGGCGCCATCCCGATCAGCGCTCGCGCGTAACGACCGATCCGGCTTTGGTCGATGCCGCCATCGAAGAAGCGGTGCGCTGGGACACGTCGACGCAGTGCTTCGCCCGGACGACGTCAGCGCCGACCGCGATTGCGGGAATGAACATTCCATCGGGCGCGAGGGTCGCCCTGCTCTACGCGTCGGCCAATCGCGACGAGACGGCGATTGCCGATGCCGATCGCTTCGACATCATGCGCGGCAAGGTCCGTCATTTCGGCTTCGGATTTGGACCGCATATTTGCCTGGGCGCCAGCGCAACGCGGTCCATGTTGCGCGCGATCCTGCCCGGCCTGCTCGCGGCGCTGGGCGACTTCGATGTCGACGTCACAAAAGCCGAGCGTGTTCGTCACTTGATGGTGCGCGGCTTCAGGAGCTTGCCTATCGCTTGGTAGGACGTCTACCCCGCTTGCCGCGTGCCGGCACCTCAGGCGGTTCGCGGAAAAACAAGGCACAGCAGGCCCGGACGTGCTCATCGACGAATTTCTTGGAAAAAGGCGAACGTCCCATCACCTGCTGGACTTCCGCCGTCAGCATGAAGATACGGGTCACGGCGCCGATGAACAGATATTGCAGATGATAGGGATCGCCCTCGACGTAACGCCCCTGCTTCTGCGCCGCCCGGATCAACTTGGCCACGACGTCGAAATAGCTGCGCACCCGCTCCTCGACCAGCCAGGTCAGCCGATCGCTCTCGCGCTTGCCTTCATGCGACATCAGCCAGTGGAAGTTCGGGTTGGCGGCCGCAAAGCGGATGAACTGCTCCTGGAGCAGCCTGAGCTGCGCAACCTCGTCCTTCTCGGTCATTCCGGCGAGGTGACCCTGGAAATGCTGACCGAAGTTGAAGCTCGTGGTCGTCACGACCGCCTGCCAGAGCCCCTCCTTGCTCTTGAAATGATAGGTCACCAGCGGATGCTGGACCCCGGCCTTCGCCGCGACGTTGCGTGTCGAGGCGCCCTCGAAGCCGCGCTCGGCGAATTCCTCGAATGCCGCCTGGAGGATCCGCTCCCGCGTGTCGAGCGATCGCTGCTGGCGCCGCCGCTGGTTGACGATCTCGTCGAGAGTTTCCTTGGTGAGATCCGTTGTCAAAGCATCCCCGCGAGGCAAGCCATATCCGATCAAAGGCTATCCGCCCGGTCACCGGATTTGTCAACCGCGCGAGGGCGCAAGAACCTCAGCGCGCCGGCTTGGATTGGAGGGCGTGATACCGCAGACGCTCGCGCGCCTTGTCCAGGCGTTCGCCGGCGACGACCGCATCCCTGATCCTGGCCTCGGCGGCCGCGATCTGACGGGCCGTGGCGAGGATCTCCTCGAGCCGGGACGCCGGCAGCGCGACAATTCCGTCCCCGTCACCGACCAACCAGTCTCCCGGCGCGATTCGGACGCCGGCAACCTGGACCGCAACGTTCATGGCGTCGGCGGTTACGCGGTCCTTGCCAGTGCGCATGGCGTTTCCGCGCGCGAAAATCGGATAGCCGAGCTCGAGGCTACGATCGATGTCGCGGCAGACACCGTCGATCACGGTGCCGCCGATGCCGCGGCGGGAGGCGACCATGGTGAGGATATCGCCCCAGACGGTCGCGTCGAGCCGCCCGTCATTGTCGATCACCACGATCTGGCCGGGGGCAACGTCGTCGATGTAGTCCCCGACCGAACCGCCATGAACACCGACCGGCAGCATTCGAATAGTGAAGGCAGGTCCGGCAAGCCGCATCTGGTGATCGAACGGCTTGATGCCCAGGCACTGGCCCTCGATGCCGAGACGGTCGAGCGCATCGGACAATGTGGTGGTGCCGATCTCCTTCAATTCATCGGCGATCGCGGATGACATTCAGGCCTCCCGTTTGAGCATGTCTTCATAGTCGCCGCTCAAGACCTCGCCGATCGCGCGGCCCGCGTCGATGGCCTTGGCCATCTGCTGCTCGCGCGCATGGATGTCTTCAGCGGTCGAAATGATCTCTTCGGCGCGCGCCTGATCGACGAACACGATGCCGCTGCCGTCTGCGATCACGAGATCTCCGGGTTTCACGGCCACGCTGGCGAAGGTGATCGGCTCCTGGCAGGAGTGTTCGGCAACGCGTCCGCGTGCCGTCACCGGCACCGCCGTCCGCGCGAAGACCGGCAGACCGAGCGCGCGGCTCTCGTCGACGTCCCGGCAGGCGCCATCCACCAGCACGGCGGCAACGCCGCGGCGAACGGCGCCCCGGCTCAAGAGCCCGCCCCAGCCCGAGACGTCGGCGCGGCCACGGTGCTCGACCACGATCACGTCCCCCGGAGTCGACGCCATGACCGCACCCGCGCCGAGATGCCGTTTCGGCAGGCCCGGCAACGGCGCTCCCAATTTCGTGGTGACCGCACGTCCGGCGATCTTGGCAGGACCGGTGAGTGCGGAGATGCCGACAACCGCGCCGGGGAGCCCGAGCTTGTCGAGAGCGTCCGACACCGCGCAGGTGTCGAGAACGGCGAGCCGCACAATCAGAGGGTCCATGGCACGACCTCAGACACCGTCGAGAACGGCTGTGGCGTCGCATTGCACGAGCATGTTGGCCGGCAAATGATCGTTCTGGAACGTGTGACGTGCCGGACGCGACGCCGCATCCGGGAACGCGACGAGCCATTGCGTGTTCACGGCCCCCCGCGCCTCCGGCACCTTCACATAGACCGTCATCTTGACGATCTGGTCGAGGCTGGCGCCGCCCGCCTCCATGATCCGCTTCAGATTTGCAAACATCAACTCGGCCTGCCGGCCGACGTCGTCGGGGATCTTTCCGCTTGCCGGATCTAATCCGTAGACGCCGCCGGTCATGATGATGTTGCCGACCCGTGCAGCGGCGGGAATTGGCTGCCCGCCATGACTGAAGCCTTCGACCTCGATGCTTCGTCGTGCACCCATGCTGATCTCCCTCCTGCTCAGGCGTCGAGACGGGTGAAGAATTTGCGCGCGTTGCTCTCGAAGATCGCCTTCTTGTCAGCCGACGTCAGCTCGGCGATGGATTCGATCACCGGCTTGAGATCATCGTACGGCCGGCCTGTTTCCGGATCGATGCCGCCGCCGCTGCCCGGCCGCTCCGTGCCGAACATGCAGCGATCTATTCCGACCACGTCGAACAGCAGCTCCAGCGATTTCTTGTTGTGCACGACCGTATCGAACCAGAAGCGCTTCAGGCTTGCATCGAAGCTCTCGGTGTCTTTCGGCAGGCGGCCGGCCGCAATCGCCATCTGCCGGTTGGACCGCCAGCGTCCGACCTGGAACGGAACCGATCCCCCGCCGTGACTGACCATGAGCTTCAGCGTTGGATAGCGCTTGAACACATCCGAGCGGGTGATCGCAGTGATGGCGAGGCTCTCCTCGGTGATGAAATGCTCGTCATAGGTTTCCCGGCCGCAGCAGGCGCAACTGTGAATGTGCGCCGGAATGTCGTGTTTGCAGAGAAATTCATAGAGCGGGTACCAATAGGGATCGGCGAGAGTCGGGCTCTTCCCCATGCCCTCTGACGGATCGGGGTTGAGCAGGACGCCGATGAACCCAAGCTTCTCGATGCACCGCTTGATCTCGTCGAACATCGTCTCGACGGGAGCGCCGACCGCTTGCGGCAGTCCGCCGACGCCACGAAAGCGCCTGGGATGCATCTTCACCGTGCGGGCGATGATGTCGTTGTTGTCCTCGGCCCAGGTGACCACATCCTCCCAGCGGTTTTCGCCGTGCACCATCATGAAGGGTCGCGGCGACAGCACCTGCAAATCGGTACCGACGCCATCCATGATGGCGACGTTTTGAGCCGCGGATTTCTCGAGCTCCGCGTCGGAAATCGAGGCCGGATATTTGCCGTACTGACCGCGCGCGACGACCAGATTGCTGCGATGGGCATAGAGCGAGGCAGGCGCGACGAGATGGGCATGGGCGTCGATGATCATGGGCGCGATCTCTCCCTGGGCCAGGGGCCTGATTATTAATTAGTCCACTTGGTATATATAAGATCGACAAACTTGCAAGCGGATTTTCGCTCCGTCCCTCGCCTGGTTCCGATTGCAGCCCCGACGCCGACGTGCAATATTGTCCATACGGTCAAATTAAATATTGGGAGAATCGCCGATGGCCGAGATCGTGTTCAGCTTTGCTGTGTCGCACACGCCGATGCTGGCGCTCGAAGGAAAACGCTGGAGCGAGCGCGCGGAAGACGACAAGAAGAACAAGGCGCTGAACCTGTCTGACGGCAGGTACGTCAGCTACGACGATCTAGCCAAGGAGAACGGCGCGCCCTACGGCAACGTCGCTACGGAAGCCAAATTTCTCGAAATCGAGGCGGCCTCGCAGAAGGCGCTTGATAGGATCGCCGACCGGCTTGCGGCTGCCGCACCTGATGTCGTCATCATCATCGGCGACGATCAGGCCGAGCTATTCAGCCACGCCAACATGCCCGCGATCTCGATCTTCTATGGCGAAGAGATCCTGACCCATGAAAAACACCTCACGCCGCAGACGCCCGGTTGGGTTGGAACGGTCATGAAGGGCTACGCCATGGATGCGGTCCACAGCTTTCCCGGGCATCCTCAACTTGCGCTCGAACTGATCCGCGGCCTGATCGATCAGGACGTGGACATCGGAGCCGCTGCGAAGGTGGAAGATCCGCTCAAGGCCGGCTTCGGCCACGCCTATGGCTTCATCATCGAGCGACTGTTCAGAGGGCGCGCGATTCCGGTGGTGCCTGTGCTGCTCAACACCTATTATCCGCCGAACGCGCCGACCGCGCGGCGCTGCTACGACGTCGGTGCCAAGCTCGCGCGCATTATCGAGAGCTCGCCGAGCAACCTGCGCGTAGCTGTGGCCGCAAGCGGCGGCCTGAGCCACTTCGTCGTCGACGAGCAGCTCGATCGCAAGGTGCTCAACGCGATTCGCTGCAAGCATCCGCAAGTTCTGCGCGGCCTGACGCGAGGCGAATTGAACTCCGGCTCGTCCGAGATTCTCAATTGGATCATGACGGCAGGCGCGTCCGAACACCTGACGAATGACTGGTCCGACTACTATCCCGCCTATCGCACGCCGGCTGGGACCGGGACGGGTATTGCGTTTGCGACGTGGTCCTGAGCGTCCCCACGCTCCGGCGCATCTAGATCCGATGGTGGCCGGCGGCCTGCCCGCCATCGACGTGGAGGATCTCGCCGGTCACAAAGCCTGCGCCATCGAGGTAGAGCACCGCATCGACAATGTCGGATATCTTCCCCATCCGGCCCATGGGATGGAGTGCGGCCAATGCCTGATGGGCCTCCGGCGGATGCATCGGCGTCTTGATGATTCCCGGCGACACCGCGTTGATGCGCACTCCCGCGCTCGCATACTCGATCGCGAGCGCCCGGGTGGCCGCGTTCAGGGCTCCTTTCGTGAGAGACGCCAGGGCGGCCGGGACGCTATTCATAGGCTGGTCAACAAGGCTCGTCGTGATCGTGACGACGTGGCCGCGCCCCTGCTTGCCCATGATGTCGAGCGCATACTGGCTCATGTGAAAGAAGCCCGTGACGTTCGTCGACAGGTAGGCCTCGTAGTCGTTCCGCGTGTAGGCGGTGAACGCCTTTGCCATGAACATGCCGGCGTTGTTGACGAGCGTGTCGACCCGGCCGAAACGCTCGATCGCAGCGCTGAACACAAGCTGCGCCGTCTGGGGATCGCCGACGTCGCCTGGCACCGCCAGGAGGTCGCCATCGGTGGTCGACTTGATCGATCGCGACGTCGCAACGATCTGATAGTTTCGCTGCCGGAACGCCTCGACAATCCCCGCACCAATTCCCTGAGATGCCCCCGTCACGACGACGACTTTCTGTTCTGCGCTCATGACCACCTCGCTTACATCGCGCCGCTTGCCGCAAGCGGATCGTAGTCTCCTTGCCGGAACATCATGTGCAGTTGCCGCCGCCTGACGCCCATGTTGCCGCCGTCGAAGATGGGCAGCGCGAGCGCGTCCTGGAGCAGGCGAGCGAACGGCGCCTCATGATCGTAGCTGTCGACGCCGACCACGCGCATCAGATCGGTGATCACGCGCACCGCGGCCTCCGAGCCATAGATCTTCGCCTCGATGGCAAGCTCGTCGGCCCCCGGCGACTGGGTATCGACCGCGTGACAGGCGCGCCAACTGAGATAGCGCGCGGCTTCGATCGTGGTCTTGGCATCGGCCAGAGCGTATCCGACCGCCTGATGCTCGATGATCGGGTGGACGCCGCCGCGCTTTTCGGTACGGGCAAAATGAAGCGCGAACTCGAAGGCCGCGCGCATCAACGCCACGCCAAAGATGCCGACGAGCGCTGCGGTTCCGGTAAAGGCTGCCGCTGTCAGCGCGAGCCCTGCTCCCTGCTGGCCCAGCAGATTGTGGTGAGGTGTCGCAACATTCTGCAACCCGAACTGTGGCACGAGATGCGCGCGATGGCCGATCGCGTCGATGGCACGCTCGAAAACAAGCCCTCTGACCGGTCCTTCGACCGCAATGATCGAGATCGCTTCATTGGGAGGCGCGGCGGAATCGGTTCGGCACACGACGCACAGGACATCGGCGCCTTCGCGGTTCCAACCCGTGGCCGAGGACACCCATTTCTTGCGGCCGTTGATCACCCAATGGTCAGCCTCTCGCCTCGCGGTCGTGCGGACACCTTCGCCGGGCGGAGGCGAGCCGGAATTTGCGCTGCCACCCGGCTCGCTGGAGCAGAATCCTGCCAGCGGCGCACCACTCGCCCTCAGAAACGGAACCAGCAGGCGCTTGCACTGATCCGGCGTGCCGCCGAGCAAAATCGGCAACAGGCCAAGCACCGTGCCGAGCATCGTGAGCGTCACGCTGGCGTTCACGCTGTAGAATTCCTCGGCCAGGATCGCCATATCGATCAAGCCTGCATTATCGCCACCCGCCGGCGCCGGAATGCACTTGCGCAAATAGCCGGCAGCGACCATCGCTTCGTAAGTGGGCTTCGTCGCAAGGAAGCGCTCTTCCGGTGTCACCAGCAACTCGGCCCGCCGGGCCTCACTGAGCACCTCCTTGGCGAATTTGCGCGAAGCGCGCTGGAGATCCCGCTGTTGGGTCGTGAGCGTGAAATCGATCGCCATGGCGATGTCCTCTGGTCCGGGATGGCAGCCGTCGGAGCATGGCTATCCCGGGACTCAAAGAAAATCTTGGACGGCAGCGTCCGATCTCTTGGCGTGGAGTGAACCAGGTCAGTCAGCGTGCGGTGGTCGCACGGCGGAACTCTCGCGGAGCCAGGCCATGACTGCGCTTGAACAAACGGTTGAAATGCGAGATGTCGCGAAAGCCCGCGGCAAAGGCGATTTCGGCAACAGTCCGGTGAGCGGAATCGGGATCAAGCAGCCGGCGCGCGCATGCGGCAATCCGCCGATCATTGACGTGTTCGTTGACCGAGCGGCCCGTCATTGCGAAGAGACGGTGGACGTAGCGCTCGGAGCAGCGGAACTTCACGGCAAGCGCCGCCGCGCCAAGCCCGGAATCCTCGCTGTGGCGTTCGACATGGTCGATCATCATCGACAGCAGCACAGGGATGTGCACGCGCTCCGCGGATAAGTCAGTGAGCACGTCGGACGCATGCGCGATCAGATCGATCACGTGCGTACCGATCAGGGCCGAGGCCATTGAGCGCTGATGGTCGGCCAGGCAGATTTCGGCATAGCCGGCAAGGGTCTTGGAGAGCGCGCGGCCGGCTTCGGTCCGAGACAAATTGAGCCGCGGACGATTCAGTAGCTCATTCGGCAGCAGCCGCCGCGGAACGGCGAAGCAGAAGAGCTTAAAGTCGTGGCAGTTGGCGATCTCGAATGGCTCCGTCGTATCCGCGACAGCGAGGTCACCGGGCGCACAGGTCTGCTCGTGGTGGCGTTGCGTGGTTCGCCCGAGCCCCTCGAGCTGAAGATTGACGAAGCAAAGATCGTCGGTGCTCAGCGCAATGTGCGAGGCAAGACGAAGCACCGTGTGCCGGGTCGCCGTCACCAGCGATATCTGGATCGGAGCGGCATCAGCCCTGGAAATTGCACCTTCGAAGGGCTGGTCAGCAATCCTGCGCGGCTCAAGGCGTACGAAGGCCTCGGCAAGGTCGTCCGCCCAGCTTCCAAAGGGCTGATCCGCGCGTCGCGGCCTGGTCGACCATTCCATGAGCACCCCGAACTAGCTGCAATCGCAAAAGGGCACCGGCGAGCCAACGATATCGCCGGCCAGAAGCGGGGTCAAACCTTCCGGCCGGCTTACAAAACGACCTCAACGAGACGAGGACCGCGATTTTTCATTGCGCTGCCGAATTGGCTCGCAAACTCCTCCACCGTACCCGCTCGGCTCGCCTCGACACCCATTCCGGATGCAAGCTTGACCCAATCGAGCACGGGGTTGTGCAAATCGAGCATCGAAAACGCCTTTGGACCGGCCTTGCCGGCACCGACGCGCGCGAGCTCGATATTGAGAATCGCGTAGGAGCGGTTGGCAAAGATCACGGTGGTGACGTCGAGCGATTCCCGCGCCTGCGTCCACAATGCCTGCAGCGTGTACATCGCTCCGCCGTCGCCGTGGAGACAGATGACCTTCCTGTCCGGGCAGGCCACTGCGGCACCGGTGGCGACCGGAATACCCTGCCCGATCGCGCCGCCGGTCAAGGCAAGGTGGTCGTGCGGCGCGATCGTGGCTGCAAATCGATGCATACCTCCGCCTGCCGTCGCGCCCTCGTCGGAGATGATGGCATTGTCGGGCAGGAAATGCGCGACGACCTGTCCGGCCGTCTCCGGAGTCAGCGGTCCGGTCGGAATGTCGGGCCTGCTCGACGCACCCACATGCAACGGCTGCCTGGCTGCCTTCACGGCGTCGGCGAGAGCTTCGAGGGCAGCCGGACCATCCTCGTGCGCATGAGCAAGGTAGCTGATTTTGCAGTCCGCGGGCGTGCACCAGGACGGCTTGTTCGGATATGCGAAGAAGCTCACCGGCGGGCTCGCGCCGACCAGGATCAATTGCTCCGTTCCCTTCATGAATTCGACGATCTGCTCGGCGAAATACGGGATGCGCTCGACCGCCACGCGCCCGGCGCCGCGCTGGCAGCGTGGCGCGAAGGTGTCGCACGCGATCCTGGCGCCGGTGGTCGCTGAGATGCGGCCCGCCGCATTGAGTCCAGCTTCCCTCAGTGCGGCTCCGCGGATCAGCAGCATGGTTTTGCGACCAGATTTGAGCGACGCCGCGACCTGGTCGATCGCTTCGGTCGATACCGTCGCCGCCATGGACCTCGGCAGTGCGGGCGCCGGGTGGTCGGCTTCCATCCAGGCCGTGTCAGCAGGCAAGATCAGCGTCGCGATCTGACCCGGATATTGCAGCGCGGCCTGCACCGCTCGCGCACCATCCGCGGCAACCGTCCTGGCGCTGGCCGACGAATGCACCCAGCCGGAGACCGGCCGCGCGAAGCCATGGACGTCGGAGGCGAGCGGCGCGTCGTACTGAGCGTGATAGGTCGCGTGGTCACCTACGATATTGACGATCGGCGTCGCCGCGCGACGTGCGTTATGGAGATTAGCGAGGCCATTCGCGAGCCCTGGACCGAGGTGCAGCAGGGTCGCGGCAGGTTTCTCCGCCATACGACCATAGCCGTCGGCCATTCCGGTTACCGCGCCTTCGAACAGGCCGAGCACGGTCCGCATGCCATCGACCCTGTCGAGTGCGGCGACGAAGTGCATTTCCGATGTGCCGGGATTGCCGAAACAGACCTCGACGCCGGATCCGACCAGCGTCCGCAACAGACTCTCTGCGCCATTCATGCTGCTTCCCCGTCCTGCTGTTGATCTCCCCCCGCTGCGATGCCTCGAATTGTAGCACGTCAGACGAAGGCGCTCAGCCCGGTGATCGACTTGCCGACGATCAGGGTGTTCATCTCCCTGGTGCCTTCATAGGAGTAGATCGCCTCGGCATCGGCCACGAAACGCCCGATGTGGTTCTCGAGCAGAATGCCGTTGCCGCCGAGCAGCTCGCGCGCATAGCCGACCGTCTCTCGGCACTTGACCGTGCAGAATGCCTTCGCGAGCGAGGCATGTTCGTCGCGCATCACGCCTTCGTCCTGAAGCTGGGCGAGGCGCAGCATCATCGCCTGGGTCGACGTGACGTTGCCGAGCATGCGCACCAGGAGATCCTGGACGAGCTGGAATCCGCCGATCGGCCGTCCGAACTGGACGCGCTCGGTCGCGTAGCGCAGCGCGTGCTCGTATGCGCCCATCTGGCATCCGACCGCGAACCAGGCCACGCCAGTGCGGGTCATGCGCAAGACCCTGGCGGTATCCTTGAAGGAGTTGGCGTTCTGGAGACGATCCGCCTCCGGCACGCGGCAGTCCTTCAAGGTGATCAGCCCGTTCTGCACGACGCGGAGAGCCATCTTGGTCCTGATCTTCTCGACGGAAAAACCCGGATTGTCCTTGCCGACGACGAAGCCCTTGACCAGGTTCGATCCCTCCTCGCGTGCCCAGATTACATTGATATCGGCGAAGGTCGCATTGCCGATCCACTTCTTCTGGCCGTTGAGTGTCCAGACGTCGCCCTCGCGGCGGCAGGTCGTCAGCATGCCGCCCGACGTGGCGGAGCCGACCAAGGGCTCGGTCAGGCCGAACGAGCCGATCTTCTCGAAGCGCATCATCGACGGCAGCCAGCGCTGCTTCTGCGCCTCGTCGCCGCACAGATAGATTGAGCCCGCCGACAGGCCGGTGTGTACGCCCCAGAACGTCGCAACTGAGGCATCGACCCGGGCCAGTTCCATCGCGACGAGGCCATTCAACAGCCAGTTGCCGCCCGCCGCGCCATAGCCCTGGTAGCCGACGCCGCCGATGCCGATCTCGGCCATCTTCGGAATGATTGCGAAAGGGAATTCGTCCCGCCCCCAATATTCCTCGATCACGGGCGCAACGACGCCTTCCGTGAACGCGCGCACACGCTTGAGCAACCCGCGTTCGCTCTCGCTCACCACTTTCGCAATCGCATAGAAGTCGCCGTCGATCGGCGGCGGCACATAGTCGGGCCGCCCCGTTCGTGTCGCCTGCGGGTTCGCCATGGTTCTCTCCCTGCTGCGCGTCTGCTTAGGCTTGACGGCCTCCATCTTCGGATGTCGGATCGATATCTCCGGTGCGACCGGCCGTCCGCGAACGCGACGCTGGTTCACCCTGCCCGCTTTCATCGGCCAGAAACGCCTCAATCAGAGCGGCCGTCTCAGCCGGTCGCGTCACCATGAACAGGTGCCCGTCATCGATCATGCGCAGCTCGGCATTCGGGATCAGCCTTGCCAGAATGCGACCATTGATCGGAGGCACCAGCGGATCGTCGCGGCCCATCAGCACGAGCGTCGGCTGCGATAGCGACCACAGCCATGGCAGGCTGGTCCACCCGGCCACGGCGAGGAGCTGATACAAATAGCCGAGATTTCGCGTGCCATGCATCGCGGCAGCGTGCCGGCCGATCAGCAACGGGTCGTCGCGAAATGCGCCGCCATAGATGTCGGCCGCAATCCGGTTCATGTAGAGCTTGTCCGTATAGCGCCGGGGCGTCGCCATCTTCCACAACACCGCCGGGCTCGCCGGCACCATCGTGAAACCGGGCGCCGTCGCGGCCAGCACCAGCCGGCGACATAGCTTCGGATATTGATACGCGAATTGCTGCGCGATCCCGCCGCCCCAGGACACGCCGGCGACGTCAACCTCTTTGTACCCCAACTCGGCGACCAGGCCGGCCGCCAGCCGCGCCAGCGTCGATGGGCGATACGGAAAAGCTGGCCTCGGCGAGGCGCCAACGCCGGGCACATCGAAGATAATTGCCGTAGTGGTCGAGAATCCCTCGATAAGCGGCTTGGCCAGCTCCCAGTTGGCACCGATCCCGTTGAACAGCAACAGCGGCGGCTGCCGTGCGCGACAATGCCTGATCGCAACCCCAAGCGATTGCCCGTTGATCACGATTTGCCGCACTTCGAACTCGCCCGGCTGCCCGGTCGCGGATTCCTTGGCGGGGTGCACCTTCGTCATCATCTCACTCAAAGACGTATGTTCCCGGAGCTTGAGCCAGGACGGGATGGCGCGTGCTGCCGAGGGACGTCCGCGCATCCACGTCCTCACCTGATCGCGCGTGAAGCCAATCCCGCCAGTCGAGCCACCAGCTTCCCTTCCGCTTCTCAGAGGCGGCCAGGAACGCGTCGGGTCCGCCTGCATTGACGGACCCGATCATGAAGGACGCCTTCGGATTGGTCGGCGGGTTCAAAAGGCTCTGAAGGTGACCGCTGTTCGAGAGCACGAAAGTCGTGCCCGGTCCCATGATCTGCGCCGTCCTATGCACCCCCTTCCACGGCGTGATGTGGTCGGTAACACCGGCAACGACATAGCAGTCGGCCTTGGCCTTGCTCATATCGATCGTCTTGTCGTTCAGCGTGAGCTTTCCGGCATTGACGAACGGGTTCGTGAAATAGAGATCGAGATAATCGCCGTGAAGGCGGGCAGGAAGCCGCGTCGTGTCAGCGTTCCAGTACAGGATGTCGAACGCGGGCGGCTGATTGCCGAGCAGATAGTTGTTGACCCAATAGTTCCAGATCAGGTCGTTCGGCCGCATCCAGGCGAACATCCGCGCCAGCTCGTGACCGTCGACCAGACCGCGGAGGCGCGAAGTCTCTTTGGCCGCCCGCATGGTCTCCGGGGTCATCAGGCAGCCAAACGCACTCTCGTCGGCCGTATTGGGATCGAGCAGGCAGACGGCCAGCACCATGTTCCTGATCTTCTGCGCGGCGCTGCCAAGCGTTGCGAAATACGCCGTCGACGTGATGCCGCCGGAACAGGATCCCATCATCGAGATATCGTCGCTGCCGGTGACTTCGCGCGCTGCGTCGACGGCCTCGTCGAGCGCAGCGACGTAGCTGTCGAGGCCGACGTCGCGATCGGCAGCGGTCGGATTGCGCCAGCTCACGCAAAACACCTGAATGCCGCTCTCGAGCAGGAAGCGGACCATGCTCTTGTCGGGAGAGAGATCGAGCGCGTAGTACTTGTTGATCTGCGGCGGCGTGATGACCAAAGGGCGCTTCCACACCTTGGCTGTCATCGGTGCATACTGGATCAGCTCCAGCAGCTCGTTGCGAAGGATCACCGCGCCCGGCGTCGTCGCGAGATTCTCACCGACCTTGAATGCGTCGCGATCGACCACAGACGGCATGCCGCCGTTCCGGGTGAGATCGTCGACATAGTTCTTCAAACCGTGCCAGACGCTGCGGCCGCCGGTGTCGACGAATTTGCGCAGCGCGGCCGGATTGGTCAGCATTGCATTCGTCGGGGCGACCGCGTCGATCAGGATCTCCGTGACCAAATGCGCCCGCGCCTTGTCGATGTCGCTCAGGCTCGTCTTGTCGACGAAGCCGCTGACGGCCTCGCCCCAGGCGAGATAGGCCTTGAGCAAGCCGCTGTGCAGCGCGCTCTCCTTCCAGGTGGCATCGGAAAAGCGCCGGTCGCCTGCCCGCGGCGCACGCTCGGACTTGCCGGCAACGATCGAGCCGAGCTCGCCGAGGAAGGACAGCCATTGCTCGGTTGCAACCTTCGGCTCGTTGACGACGGCCTTGAACAGGACGCCCGCGCTGTCGAGGAGATCCTCGCCCCGGATGCCGACGAGCGGATTGAGCGCGAGGGTATTCCGAGAGGCATCCTCGGAGATGCCCTCGACAGACGGGATTGGCTGACGGTTCTCGGCGTTCATTGTGGTCGCGCTCCGGCCGCAGGGATCAGAAGCGCCAGCGTCTCGGCGACAAGAGCCGGCCTGTCCGATCCCTCAACTTCCAGGGTGTTCTGGGTTCTCATAATCACCTGCCCGCCGTCCTTGGGCTCAATTCCGGTGAGTACGACGCGCAGCCTCACGCGCGCGCCGGCCGGCACCGGCGCGAGGAAGCGAACCTTGTCGATCCCGTAGTTCAGCCCGGCCGCGGCGTCCCGCGGGATGACCCCGATCTCCATGGCGAGCGGAGCCACCATCGCCAGCGTGAGGTAGCCGTGGGCGACGGGACCACGGAAAGGACTTTCGCGCTTCGCCCGCTCGACATCGACGTGAATCCATTGCCGATCGCCGGTACAGGACGCAAACGTGTCGATGCGCGCCTGGTCGATCGGAACCCAGGCCGAGACACCGAGTTCCCGTCCCACCATCTCGTTCAGGCCAGCAAGAGTGAGATTGCTCACGGTCTCCTCCTCGTTCGTGGCTACAGCGGACGGCTACATATTCCCGTAGCGCTCACGCAGCTCCTTCTTGTTGATCTTGCCGACGCTGGTCTTGGGGATCGTCTCGATGAAGAGAATCTGCTCTGGAATGCCGTATTTCGAGATGACGCCCTTGTCCGAGAAGATCTTGAGGTGATCCTTGATGATCGCGGCGCTGACGCCGTTCGTCTCGGACTCCTGCTTGACCACGAGCGCCAGCGGGCGCTCGCCCCATTTGTCGTCCTTGACGCCAATGACGGCCGCGTCGGCAACACCGGGGCATTGCGAGATCAGGTCCTCGATCTGCAACGACGACACCCATTCGCCGCCGGTCTTGATGACGTCCTTCATGCGATCCGTGATGTGCACATAGCCGTCCGGACTCACCACCGCGATATCGCTGGTGTGCAGATAACCCCCGGCCCAGAGCTGCTCGGAGCTTTCAGGGTTGTTGAAGTAGCCCTGCGTGAGCCAGGGCGCGCGCAAGACGATCTCACCGGCGGACTTGCCGTCATGTGGCACGTCCTTCATGTCGTCGTCCACGATGTGCAAATCGACCAGCGGCCCTGCCATGCCGGCCCTGGTGCGGAATTCGACTTCCCCTTCAGCGTCACCGGACAGATCCTTCGATCTGACGTGGGACACCGCAGCAAGGGGGCCGGTCTCCGACATGCCATAGCCTGCGAAGATATCAACGCCTGCAGCAAGCGCCTGCTTGGCCAGGGCCTTCGGCAAGGCGGAACCGCCGATCACCATCTTGAGACCCTTGAGATCGACATTCGCCTTGGCGGCGGCGTCGAGCAACATCCTCAAAATGGTCGGCACGCCGTGGGTGAAGGTCACGCCTTCGTCCTTGATCAACTTGACCAGCATCGCCGGCTCGTAGCGCCCGGGATAGACCTGCTTGGCCCCGGCGAGTGTCGCCGACCAGGGGAAACCCCAGGCGTGGACGTGGAACATCGGCGTGATCGGCATGTAGACGTCGTCGCGCGAGAAGCGGCCCTGCGTTCCCGCAATCCCGAACATCGCAAGCCCGGCCAGCGTGTGGAGCACGAGTTGCCGGTGACTGTAATAGACCCCCTTGGGTAGACCAGTCGTTCCGGTCGTGTAGAAGGTGGTCGCCTGCGTATTCTCGTCGAAGTCTGGAAAATCGTAGTCGGGCGATGCCGCAGCAAGCAGACTCTCGTATTCGCCGATGAAGGACAGGACGCCCGTCCGCGGGGCTGGCCCGTCCGACATTACGATCAGCCGCTTAACCCTCGGCAATTGGGACTTCAATCCTTCCAACAGTCCGACGAACTCGTCGTTCACCAGCAGCGTCGACGCGCCGGCATGATCGATCGTGTAGGCGACCTGCTCGGGCGACAGCCGGACGTTCACCGTCTGGAGCACGGACCCCATCATGGGGATCGCGAAGAACGCCTCGAGGAAACGATGGCTGTCCCAGTCGAGGACGCCGACGGTGTCGCCAGGCTCAACGCCCGCTTTGCTCAGGGCCGATGCCAGACGGCCAATGCGCTCCCGGATCTGGCGATATGTGAAGCGCTTGAGATCGCGGTACACGATCTCCTGGTCCGGTGCCTGTACCCGCGGCGTGTGCCACAACTGCTTGAAGATCAAAGGGAACTGATAAGCGGATTTGGCGGTCTGAATCAGCCTTCCCACCATGGCGGCCTCCATCGACGTCTCATCCCCGCGGCCCTGGTCATGTCCGCAGTTCTGAACGCGCGGATCGCCAGGCCGGCTTGCCTCACGACGAACCCGTCGCACGACACGGGCACAAGCCTCGCGCGCGGCCTCGTCCTTGTGAAGGTCCGGAACGGACGGCGCCCGGTCCGGGCCGGACAGGCTGCGCCGTGAACCCTGATGCGTCTTGAACAAAACCGCTGCTATTTGACCAGGAGAGGCCGTCTCTTTGCGCCGCACAACGGGCGATCCGGCGAGCCTTTAGACGATCGAAAAACCGCTATTCTGTCTCGACAACAATGCAGCATATGCTGATCTTCGAGCCATGCCGGCTCGCGCGCCACGACGGTGTCCATAGGCAGGTTCAGTTGAGCGATTCCAGGCAGCCCGGCAAGACGATCGATGCGAAGAACGTGCTCGTCGTCGGAATGGACGAACGCGTCTATGAATCAACCAAGCTCGCGGCTGTGTTCGATGTGCTGGCGGCTCAGGGCACACCTGCCAACGAGATCCTGAGAAACATCGCACTCCAGGTGCCGGAGGTGCACTCTCCAAAGACCCGGATCTCGCTCACGGAATTGATGACGGCTTGCGAGAACGCCATTCGGCTCTCGAGCGACCGGCGCCTGCCCTACCGCATCGGCGCCTCCATCCACATCTCGACCTACGGCATGTATGGGTTTGCCATTCTCTGCTGCCCCGACTTTCGCGACGCGATGTCCTTTGCATGGCGCTATCACTCGCTTGCCGCGCCGCTTGCAACGATAGAGTTCAGGGAAGAGAAGGGATTCGCGAGCTGGACAATTGAGCCCAACGCGATCGACCCACGGGTCTACCGCTTCATCACGGAGATGCAGATTGGCATCCACATTTCGCTGATGCGCGACATCATGGGCGCGGCGTTCGTCCCGCATCATATCAGCCTCACCTATCCGGAAGCCGACGATTTCCGCCTGCCCGCCGATCAGATCGGATGTCCCATCCGCTTCTCCAATGGATCCAATCGGATTGTCTTTCGTTCGGACTGGCTGGACCAGGTCGCACGTCTCGGCAACAAGACGACCTATCCGATGATCGTGGCGCTCTGCGATGAGCTTCTCGATGAGCTGAAATTGCGGGTTGGGCTCGCCGGCGAGATCCGCGCACTTCTGCTGCGGGATATCGCCAACCCGCCGACGCTCGCCGACGTCGCGAAGCTGCTCGATATCAGCGATCGCTCGCTGCGGCGCCAGCTTCGACAGCAGGGCATTTCCTTCCGAGGCCTTCTGGATGAGCTTCGGAGCCACATGGCACTGAAATATTTGCGCACGACGAAGCTCGCCAACGAGGATATCGCGCTGGCGCTTGGATTCAGCGACGCGGCAAATTTCCGCCGCGCCTTTCGCCGCTGGACGAAGAAATCACCGAGCGAGATCAGAACCGAATAGCCTGCGGGCTGCCGAAGCGGTTTCAGCTCACTGCTTTGCGTATTGCTTGGCCTTCGGGAGAGTGCCGCTGCCATGCAGCCCCTCGATCTCGGCGGCGCTGAAGCCGAGCTGTTGAAGAACCTCCTCGTTGTGCTCGCCGAGCGCCGGAGCCCGCTTGGCCGGTACCTTGGCGACGCCGTGGAGCTGGATCGGACTGCTGATCGTCGAGGTGAGCTTGCCGCCGGCGCCTTCGAGTGGAACGACAATCTCGTTCGCGCGCAGTTGCGGATCGTCGATCACCTCCTGCGGCCCGCGCACGGCGCCGAACGTGACATGGACGCCGCTGAAGACCTCGTACCAGTACGCCATGTGCTGAGCGCAAAAGACTTCGTCGAAGATGGTCGAGAGCGCCGGCATGTTCGCCATCAGCTTGGCCGGATCGGAGAACCTCGGATCGGTCAAGAGGTCCGGACGGCCGATGGCCTTCGCCACGGCTTCGAGCTTGTCGGCGGTGATGATGAGCACGAACCAGGTGCCGTCCTTGGCGCGATAGACGTTCATCGCCGCGTTCGCCGGGTGCGTGCGATCGTGCAGGGGGTAGAACTTAGCCTCGCACAGCGCGGCCTGGATCGACACGCTCGCCGACCAGACGCCTTCGGCGAGCAGCGATGTCGTGACATGGGCGCCTTGCCCGGTTCGTTCGCGACGATAGAGAGCCGTGACGATCGCGGAATAGAGCCCGACCGCAGTCGCGTTGTCGCCGCTGCCGGCCACCGGCCAGGTCGGAGGCGCGCCGGCGTCACGCGTCAACGACAACAACCCGCTTCGGGCCCAATATGAGGTGATGTCGAAGCCCGGAAGATCCGCATCCGGACCTTTGTCGCCGAACCCCGTGATATCGGCATAGATAAGGCGCGGATTGCCGCCGAGCTCGAGCACGACAGGCTTGAGATACTTGGCGCAGACCCCGGCGATGATCTTGCCGACACGGGTCGAGCCGGTGAAATTCACGCGCCGGACCGCCGGCTCGGCGATGATCGCCTCGACGACCGAGGCTGCATCCTTCGGCGCGTTCGTCACGTAGTTGACGACGCCGGCAGGGAAGCCGGCTTCGCGAAATGCCTCGACGATCAGGCCGTGGGTCGCTGGGCAGAGCTCCGAGCCTTTTAGAATCACCGTATTGCCGCAAGCCAGCGGCAATGCGATCGCGCGCACTCCGAGGATGACCGGCGCGTTCCACGGCGCCATGCCGAGAACCACGCCAGCCGGCTGGCGCACGCCGATCGCAAAGCTCCCCGGCACGTCGGACGGAATGACCTCGCCGCCGATCTGCGTCGTCATCGCGGCTGCCTCGAACAGCATGCCCGCGGCCAGGTGAACGTTGAAGCCGCTCCACAGCGCCGAGCCCCCAGTTTCGGCGGCAATTGCCGCGGCGAAGGCGTCGGCCTTGGCCTCGAGCCGATGCGCAGCCTTGGTCAGGAGCGCACGGCGCTCGGAGGGACCGATGGCGGACCAGGAAGGAAAGGCGCGTGCCGCGGCATGGACTGCAGCGACAGCATCTGCCGCCGTTGCCGCAGGGGCCCGTGTCGCGACGGTTGAGTCGAGCGGATTCTTGCGCTCGAAGTTCGCACCGCCGACGGCCTGCCGCGGCTCCCCGTCGATCAGCATGGAAATCGCGTTCATGGTTCTCTCCCCACTTTTCTCAACTCATTTGGACGAAGGGCGGTCGTCGACTTCGACGTCGATCAGCATCGGCCGATGGGACGCGAAGGCGGAGTCCAGAGCTTTGTGCAGAGCTTCGCCATCCTGCACGCGGACCGCGAGACAGCCCATTCCGGTTGCGATCGACACCAAGTCGAGGTCTGTCAGGTCGGTGCCTTGAACCGGCTCCTGCGCCGCAAATCCGAATGCCGGAGCGAAATCCTGCAAAGCGGCGTAGCGGCGATTGTTCAGGATGACGAACGTGATCGGAAGCGCCAGTCGCGCCGCGCTCCAGATCGCCTGGATGGAGTAAAGGCTCGAGCCATCGCCGATGATGCCGATCACCCGCCTGCCCGGCTTTCCCAGCGCGACGCCGACGGCCGCCGGCATGCCATAGCCAAGGCCGCCGCTGTCCATCGTGTAGAACCCCTCGCTGACGAGGATGGGCAGATGCGCCTGCATCACCGGCCGGGCACTGGGTGCCTCCTCGGCGATGATGCTCTCGGCCGGTCTCATCTGCGCGAGCGACTGCAGGACATAGGCTGTCGACAGGAGCGCTGTCGGGCGTGCCCTCGGCGCAGCCGCGCGCGCCGGCGGCAACGCACGTACCGGCGGCTTCGTCCGCGCCAACAAATCGATCAGGCCGAGCCGTATGCTACCGACGGCGGCCATACCCTCCGGCGTCCACGAGGCGGTCTGGGAATCGTCGGTCAACTGGACGAGCTTCGCGCCGGGCGGTACGTGTGGCCCGAATCCTTCGACGTGATAGGTGAACGCCGGCGCGCCGATCACGAAGACGAGGTCCGAGCCGGCGAGGAGGCCGACGATCCTCTCACGCATGGCCGGCAGGAATCCTGCGAACAGGCGATGGTCTTCAGGAAAACTGCAGCGGCCGGTCATCTGGGCGACGAACACCCCGGCATTGTGCGCTTCCGCAAGGCGCACGACCTCTTCGAATGCCTCGTCCCGATCGATGGCGCCACCGACGATGAACGCCGGCCGCGTCGCGGCGTCGAGAGCCCGCGCGATCTGATCGAGCACAGCAGGATCGGGCCGAACCTGTTGGCTGACGAGGCGGACCGGCAGGAAGTCTGCCGGACGATCCCAGTCGTCGACCGGGACCGAGACCAGCACGGGCCCGCGCGGCGGCATCAGGGCAAGGTAATAGGCGCGCGCGATCGCGTGCGGTACATCCTCGGCACGCGCTGGTTCGACGCTCCACTTCACATAGGGCTTGGGGAGCTCGACGGCCTCGCGCGAAGCGAGGAACGGATCGAAGGGAAGCATGGAGCGGGCCTGCTGCCCGGCCGTGATGACCATCGGCGTGCGGTTCTTGAACGCCGTGAGGATGTTGCCCATGGCATTGCCGACGCCGGCCGCCGAATGCAGGTTGACGAAGGCGGCATTGCGGGTCGCCTGCGCGTAGCCGTCCGCCATTCCGACCACAACCGCCTCTTGAAGGCCAAGCACATAGCGGAAGTCGTCGGGAAAATTGCGGAACAGCGGCAGCTCCGTCGACCCCGGATTGCCGAACACCGTGGTCATGCCGTCGCGAGACGGTCGAGCATCCGTTCGGCACGCTGAAGATGCGCATGGGCGCGACGCACTTCCTGACGAAGCGCTTGCCGAAGGTCGCCACTGAGATGGCGCTGCACGTGCTCGCCTACAATCTCACGCGCGTGATGAACATCATGGGTGCTGGTGCGTTGATCGCGGCGATTCAGGCGTGAGCCAGGAGCGCTGTCGCGCGCGTGCCACCAACCTCATCATCGATTATAGTGGCTCGGGCAAGCCATTGGGCTGGCTTCCGGGGCCTCGCCGGAAATTATGCCATTTCGGCGCCAATCCGCGACCCCATGGGGCTGTTCAAAGCGCCGCCCCCGCATTGAAACGTTTTCACGCGGCCAAGACCCATTACGGGAGAGGTCGGCTTTTCAGGGCGAGCGCGCTAAGCCTTCGCATAACTCCATCATCCCTTTAGATGCTCGACGTTTACCTACGGTTTAATTGAACCGCCGGTCGCGATCGTCCTAGGCTGCATTTGTCCGGAAAGCACGCAGGCTTATGAACTGCGACAGTGAAAATAGGATGATCGACGAACAGCTGCGATAAAGCCAAGAGGAGATTTACAATGCCCACCTGCTCCGAAAGTCTTAGATCTGGCAGAGCCGCGCGGTGCGCAGTTTGTGATGGCAAGTTTGGTCTCGTCCGGCACTACTCGTGGCGAACCCCGCTCTGTTCCAAGAAGTGCGTCGATCGCCTCAGAGCTCGCAGGGAAAGTGACCGCAATTGGGTAGGCTGGCTCCTGACCGCCTTCAACCAGCTGCCAGAAAACCGTACGAGGGCTTTGTGATGGTGCAGATATCACAACGAGGCAAGGCATACTTGGAGACAGCACGGACTTTGCTCCGCGCTGCGCAAACCGTGACCGACCATGCGATTGCGGGTCAGCTCAAGGCCCTTGCCGACGGCTACGAGCGGCGAGCTGAGAAGGCTTCGCTTGTTGATGCGGCCAAAGCATCGGCTCGCTCGGCCACCAGCTCTGAGCGTGAATGGCGTACATGACCTGATGGGTAGCCTCGAGCATGCTTCTCGAATTCTGCACCATTGAAGCGCTGAACCTACGTCCCGGCTCCAAGGAGCTGGAAGCATTCAACGTCGAGCGGGTGCGCGGCTACCTTGAGCGCAATCTCGGCTGCAAGAAGAAGGAAGTGATCCACGCGCTAGGCCTGAATCCGCGCACAGTGGCCAAGGCCATCATGATGATCCGGGCACGATCATGAACTTTTGGCCCGTCGCGCCTGGGCTACGAAACTGCAGCTCGCCATGAAACGGTAGTGTAGATGGTCGCCACGACGGCGCAGAGCGCTTATCTGAATCAAAGATTCTTCCACGTATGTTTCCGCCAGGCTTGGGCATAATTCCTCCTTGCCGACCACTTCGCCGGCGCGCGCGACCACAACAGGACAAAAATATCGAAGGGCGCGGCCTCCAATCTGGGCGGATGCCGAAGTGATGAATGATTGCGCCCCGCCTGCCGGGATTTTCATCTCAAACGGGCAGGGAGACAGTCCTATTATTCTAGCCGGGCCAATGATAATCCTCTTTGGGCGCCCTAGAACTGACGGTCGCCGAGCGCTCGCTCAAGAGGGCGAGCGGGGTCGTTCCGCTCGGCGGAGGGGCCAGTGATATATCTTTGGCCCCCATTCAAGCAGCCTTGGAGCTGGCTCTATCGCCGGGGGCGCAGGAATGTCCTTGACCTCCTCTCAGCCTGCAAGCGCCGCGCCGGTTGCGGGCGGAGTACAAGATTCCGCCAAGCTGTTCAGCGCGGATGAGACTAGCAAGTTGCATATCCTATGGGAGGACGGCGAACGCCTCTTCTGCCGAGGAGAACGTCACGCTGACTCTGATCACGCCGGTGTGCTGGTCGTGCTGCCCACAGCTGAACATCCAGCACCTGCTACTCTAGATCGTCTCGCTCATGAATATGGATTGAAGGACCAGCTGGACCGTGCATGGGCGGTACAGCCTCTTCAGCTCGTCCGCGAAGGCGGACGAACCGTGCTGGTCCTCGAGGATCCCGGCGGCCAGCCGTTGGATCGGCATCTCGGCCGTCCGATGGAGGTAGGGCAGTTCTTGCGGTTTGCAATCCGCTTAGCGGCCGCGCTTCGCGGGTTACACGAACGCGGTATCATTCATAAGGATATCAAGCCGGCCAATGTGCTCGTCAATTTGGCTACCGAACAAGTCTGGCTGACGGGCTTTGGCATCGCGTCGCGCCTACCGCGCGAGCGCCAGGCGCCTGCCCCGCCAGAGGTCATCGCCGGCACGCTCGCCTATATGGCGCCCGAGCAGACCGGACGAATGAACAGGTCAATCGATTCACGCAGTGATTTGTACGCCCTCGGCATCACGCTGTATCAGATGCTTACGGGGCAGCTCCCGTTCACCGCGTCCGACCCGATGGAATGGGTACACTGTCATATTGCCAGACGGCCGGACGCGCCCGGCGAGCGGCTAAAGGAAGTGCCCGGCGCCGTCTCGGCCATCATCATGAAGCTGCTCGCCAAGACTGCCGAGGAACGTTATCAGACGGCCTCTGGTCTGGAGAGCGACCTCAAGCACTGCCTTGCCTCATGGGAGGCTCAGCATCGGATCGACGCCTTCCCACTTGCCGAGCACGACACGCCCGACCGGTTGCTGATCCCCGAAAAACTGTACGGGCGGGCGCGCGAGGTCGAGATTTTGCTCGCCTCTTTCGACCGTATCGTTAGCGGCGGGGGACCGGAGTTGGTGCTGGTCTCCGGCTATTCCGGCATCGGCAAGTCCGCCGTCGTGCACGAGCTGCATAAGGCGCTCGTGCCGCCGCGCGGACTGTTCGCCGCCGGCAAGTTCGACCAGTACAAGCGCGACATTCCCTATGCGACAGTCGCCGAGGCTTTTCAGAGCCTCGTGCGGCTGCTGCTCGGCAAAAGTGAGGCCGACTTAGCGAGTTGGCGCGACGCCCTTCTGGAGGCGCTCGGCTCGAACGGGCGGCTCATGATCGACCTCGTTCCCGAGCTCAAGCTCATCATCGGCGACCAGCCACCAGTGTCAGAGCTTCCGTCACAAGACGCGCAACGGCGCTTCCAGCTGGTGTTTCGGCGCTTCATTGGCGTGTTCGCCCGGCCGGAGCATCCGCTGGCGCTTTTCCTCGACGATCTGCAATGGCTGGATGCAGCGACGCTTGACTTGCTCGACAATCTGCTAACTGGATCGGATCTGACGAACCTGCTGCTGATCGGCGCCTATCGCAGCAACGAGGTCGACGCCACCCATCCGCTGAGGCGCAAGCTCGATGCCATTACGAGCGCCGGCGGAAGGGTTGAGGAGATCACGCTTGCGCCGCTTGCCGGTGAGCATTTCGGGCATTTGATAGCGGATACGCTGCGTTGCGAGCCGGCACGCGCCGCGCCGCTGGCGCGGCTGGTGCACGAGAAGGCCGGTGGCAATCCGTTCTTCGCGATTCAGTTTCTTTACGCGCTTGCCGAACAGCAACTGCTCAGCTTCGATCACGACGCTGCGCGGTGGTCGTGGAACCTCGAGGGCATTCACGCCAAGGGGTACACCGACAATGTCGTCGATCTCATGGTTGGGAAGCTGGCCCGCCTGCCCGCCAAAACCCAGGAGGCATTGCAGCAGCTCGCCTGTCTCGGAAACACCGCTGATATCGCGACAGTTTCGCTCGTCCTTGGGACGTCTGAGGAAGAGGTCCACGCATTGCTGTGGGAGGCGGCGCGCCAGGAACTGGTCCATCGGCGCGCGTTCGCCTATCAGTTCGCCCACGATCGCATTCAGGAAGCCGTCTATTCGCTGATACCGCAAGCGTCACGTCCCGAGGCGCACCTTCGCATTGGCAGGCTGCTTGCGAGCCAGATGCCTCCCGAACAGCAGGAGGAGGCGATCTTCGAGATCGTCAACCAGCTCAACCGCGGCGCGGCTTTGATCACGTCGCGGGAGGAGCGCGAGCGCCTCGCCGAACGGAACCTGATCGCTGGCAGGCGCGCCAAGGCCTCGACCGCCTATTCTTCGGCGTGCCGCTATCTAGCAGCGGCGAGGGCGAATCTGGGCCAGCAAGGGTGGTTGGACTGCTACGACTTGGCGTTCAACGTGTGCATCGAACTGGCGGAATGTGAGGTCCTAAGCTCCAATTTCGAGGAAGCCGCTCGGTGGATCGAAGAGCTGCTGATCCGCGCACGTTCAAAAGTCGAGCGCGCCCAGACGTATCGGCTCAGAATGGTGCTCCAGTTGGTGCATGCCGACAATGCAGCGGCAATCCGAACAGGGGTCGAGTGTTTGCAGACGTTTGGCATTCAACTACCGGAACGCCCAACGAATGATCAGGTAACGGCCGAGTATGACGCGATGTGGTCCAACCTGGGCGCGCGTGCGATTGGAAGCCTTCTTGACCTCCCGATGATGGAAAATCCAAATATGCGCGAGGTCATGAACGTCTTCACCATGCTATTCCTCTCTGCCTATTTCATCGATAGCAATCTCCGCCAAACGATCGTGTGCCGAATGGTGCGTGTGACACTGGACCACGGCACGACGGCTTCGGGCGGCACGGCTTATGGATTTCTGTCCATTTTTTTGGGGCCGTTTTTCCAGCGCTACAAGGAAGGCGAGGAATTCGCTCAATTGGCCTTTGCGGTGGCGGAAAAGCATGGATTTAAGGAGCAAAAAGCGGCCGCAAACTTCCTAAAGCAGATGGCGGTTGTCTGGACGCGGCCCATCGAGGTCGCCCTGACGTGCCTCGATGACGCGATCGCCGCTGCCCAAGAGACTGGAGATATCATTTGGGCCTGCTACAGCTTGGAACACCGCCTGACGGATTGCTTGGTCCGCGGGGATCACCTCGACCAGATTTGGTCCGAATCGGGGAAGGCAGTGGAGCTTATCGAGCGATTCAAGTTCCGCCATGTGGCCGATATCGTGTGCAGCATTCGGCTTTTCGTCCAGAAGCTTCGGGGGCAAGCGGATGGCGCTGCCGTTGTGGCGGAATCAGCTCTTGAAACTCGGCTGCTGGAAAATGGCGTTGCGGTTGTCCTCTGCTTCCATTGGATATTGCAGATTCAGCGGCACCTGCTGCTTGGCAATCCCGAGAGGGCGCTTGAGTATGCAGAGAAAGCCAAACCACTCCTTTGGTCCGCTCGTTGCCACATTCAGTTCGCGAACTATTGCCTCTATAAGGCATTCGCGCTTGCGGCAGTTTATGGCACGGCTTCGCCCGAGAAACGGGCTGAAATCCGCTCGGAGCTCTCCTCGAATGCTCAAGCATTCGAACGCTGGGCCGAAAGTTGCCCTGTGACTTTCAGCCAGAAGCACCTTCTCGTTTGTGGAGAGCTGGCCCGCGTGGAAGGGCGCGCCATAGAAGCCATGCAGCTTTATGAGCGTGCCGCTAGGACTGCGGCCGAACATGGCTTCGTTCAGGACCAAGCGTTGGCAAACGAGTTAGCGGGGCAGTGTTGTCTGGCCTCTGGCCTCGAGCATGCGGCGCATGCCTATTTCCGCGAAGCGCGCCACTGCTATCTGTGCTGGGGAGCCAATGGCAAGGTCAGGCAACTGGACGAGTTGTATCCCCACCTCAGGGACGACGAACCGACGCCCAGTGTGACGAGGACAATCAGAGCGCCCATTGAGCATCTCGACCTCGCGACCGTCGTTAAAGTCTCGCAAGCGATCTCGGGTGAGATCGTGCTGCAACCGTTAGTCGATACGCTTATGCGCATGGCCCTTGAGCAGGCGGGCGCCGAGCGGGGTCTGCTGATTGTTGCGCGCGGGGCTATGCCGCAGATCGAAGCGGAAGCCACGAGCAGCGGCAATACGATCATCTTGCAGCAGGGCGGCCAGCCCATAACCGCTGCGGTGCTGCCCGAATCCGTAATTCACTATGTGCTGCGCAGCCGTGAAAGCCTCATCCTTGGTGATGCCGCAACTCAATCCCCGTTTGATGCCGATCCTTATGTCCGCGAGCGCCAAGCGCGGTCCATTCTCTGTCTGCCCCTGATCACCCAGACCAAGCTTATCGGCGTGCTCTATCTCGAGAACAATCTCACCCCCCACGTCTTCGCGCCGGCCCGCATCGCCGTACTGAAGCTGGTGGCGTCGCAGGCAGCCATCGCGCTGGAGAATTCACGTCTTTACCGGGATCTTCAGGAGCGGGAGGCAAAGATCCGGCGCCTGGTCGACGCCAATATCATCGGAATTTTCATCTGGGACTTCGAAGGTCGCGTACTTGAGGCCAACGACGAATTTCTTCGCATGGTGGGCTACGATCGCGAAGACCTGGTGTCGGGCCGCATAAGGTGGGCGGACCTGACGCCGCCTCACTGGCGCGACAAGAATAATGCGAAGATCGAACAGCAAAAATGCGGCGGACGGTTTGAGCCATTCGAAAAAGAATACTTGAGAAAAGACGGTAGCCGTGTGCCCGCGCTGATTGGCGGGGCAACGTTTGAAGAGGGCGGCGACGAGGGCGTTGCGTTTGTCCTCGATCTGACGGAGCGCAAATGCGCCGAGGAAGCCCTTCGGGAAAGCGAATACAAACTGCGTCAAATCATCGAAACAGTGCCAGGCTTGCTCTGGTCAGTGGACCCCAACGGCGAACCGACCCATATCAATCAGCGCACGTTGGACTATAGCGGCATGCGAATTGAGGATCTCAAGCAAGGTGGCTGGCGCGCGCTCCTGCACCCTGACGACCTCCCGGAAACTTTGCGGGCCTTCTCTCACGCAATTGAGACTGGCAGTTCGTATCAGCACGTGAGCCGTCTCCGGCGGGCGGACGGCGAGTTTCGTTGGCACGATACTCGCGGAGAGCCTCTGCGCGATCGGGAGGGACGCGTCATCCAGTGGTATGGCCTGTCTGTCGATATCGATGAAGGCAAGAAGGCCGAAGACCGGCTGCGCCGCAGCGAAGCCTATCTGGCGGAAGCACAGAGGCTGAGCCACACCGGCACCGCGGTCTATAATGCGACGGAAATTCTTTATTGGTCCGAGGAGGCTTCCCGCATCTGGGGGCTTCCGCCGCAAGGTATTCCGAGCCGGGAAGCGGTATGGCAACGGATCCATCCAGACGACGTAGACAGGGTGAACCAAAACATCGAGCAAGGATTGCGCGAAAAGAGAAGCTTCTCGAACGAATTCAGAATCATACTACCCGATAGAACAGTAAAACATGTCGAAGCGACTAACTACCCTGTGTTCTCGGCAAACGGAGAGCTTGTTGAGATTGTCGCCACGGGCGTCGACGTGACAGAGCGCAAGCGCGCCGAGCAAGCATTGCGGCAAAGCGAAGCAAGGTTCCAGCGTCTGGTCGATTCCAACATCATCGGAATTTTCATTTGGGATTTCGACGGTCGCATTCTTGGGGCCAACGACGAATTTCTTCGCATGGTGGGTTACGCCCGCGAAGACCTGGTCGCGGGCAGCGTCTGGTGGTCGGAAATGACGCCGCCCGACTGGCGCGACAGGAATAACGCAAGGATCGAACAGCAAAAAGCCAGCGGTCGGTTCCAACCATTCGAAAAGGAATTCAGCAGGAAAGACGGTAGTCGTGTGCCGATACTGATCGGTGGGGCAACGTTTGAAGAGGGCGGTAACCAGGGCATCGCATTCGTGCTCGATCTGACGGAGCGCAAGCGCGCAGAGGAACGCCTCCGCGTGCAGCACACTGTTGTGCAGATTTTGGCGGAAGCGGCCACGATCGAAGAGGCCACTCCGAGAATACTGCGGGCCATGGGCGAGTGTCTGGGATGGGATGTGGGCGTGCTCTGGCGCGTGGACCGGGAGGCCGAGGCGCTGCGCTGTGTGGAGTTTTGGCATAAAGCGTCGATAAGAGTCCCGGAATTTGAAAGAGCCAGCCGGGAGTTTACTTTCGTTCCGGGCTTGGGACTACCGGGCCGGGTGTGGTCCGGCCTTGAGCCCGAATACATTCCCGATGTCGTTTCTGACGAAAACTTTCCGCGCGCACCCATCGCCGAACGCGAAGGACTACACGAGGCCTTCGGCTTTCCTATCCTGCTCGGCGGGGAAGTCTTGGGCGTGGTCGAGTTTTTCAGCCGCAAGATCGGGCAACCCGATAAGGAGCTGCTCAAGATGCTGGCCGTTATCGGCAGCCAGATCGGTCAGTTCATCGAGCGCAAGCGCGCCGAGGAGGCCTTACAGCGAAGCGAGGGCTATTTGGCCGAAGCGGAGAAGCTGACGCATACGGGCAGTTGGGCTTGGGATCCCCGCACCCAAAAGGTGCTGTACTGCTCCGAGGAAATGTTCCGAATTTTCGGATTAGATCCGCGGGAGAGCTCACCTTCCCGAGACAATTTTCGACAGCAAATTCACCCCGAGGATCGCGATTGGGTAAGGAAGAGATTTGAGAAGTCGATTCGCGAAAGAGTCGATACCTACGCCGAGTACAGGGTTCTTCTGCCAGACGGAACAGTCAGGCACATCAATGCCTCGGGTCATCCGGTTCTCAATGAAGACGGCAAGCTCATCGAGTTTATTGGTACGGCTGTAGATGTGACAGAGCGTATGCGCGCCTCGGAAGCTCTGCGCAAGGCGCAACTGGAACTCGCGCACGCCAATCGCGTGAGCACGATGGGAGAGTTCGCTGCATCGCTGTCTCACGAAATCTTGCATCCTATCGCGACCGCCCGCAACAACGCCCGTGCAGGAATGCGTTTCTTGGAAATGAATCCGCCGAATCTGGATGAGGCCAGGGAAGCGTTCGCCTGTGTTGTCAGGGACGCAGACCGAGGTAAGGATATCATCGGACGGATGCGAGATCACATCAAGAAAGCGCCGCCGCGAAAAGAGTGTTTTGGCCTCAATGAAGCGATCAACGAGGTGGTTGTTATGGTACGAAGCGCAATCGCCGACAACAGTGTCTCGGTCAAGACTCGCCTCGCGGAGGGTGCGCTCGCCATTCATGGGGATCGCGTTCAACTGCAACAAGTCTTGCTGAACCTGATCCTCAACGCGGTTGAAGCAATGGGCTCGGTTGAGGCGGGAGCACGAGAGCTAATGGTCAGCACAGAGCAAGACCACACAGGCGTTCTCGTGGCCGTGCGCGATTCCGGGCCGGGCATCGATGCGACGCAATTGGACCGCGTCTTCGAGGCTTTTTACACTACCAAATCCGGTGGAACAGGAATGGGGCTGTCGATCTGCCGGTCCATCATCGATGCTCATGGGGGCAAGCTATGGGCAGAGGCAAACGAGCCGCGCGGCGCTGTATTTCAGTTCACCTTGCCCGCGGCCCAAGAGGACTCATGAATTGTCTTCGATCGGCGTACCGGGCTGCAGAGCCGAACGCAGGCATCGCTCCAGATGGTCGTCGTCCACTGGCTTGCTGAGGTAGCAAACAACCCCGTCCTTTAGGGCCCGATCCCTGACGACTTCATCGGAATATGCAGTAACGATAATCGTCGGGATCGCGTACCCGCTGTTGACCAAATGCCTATGCAATTCAACTCCAGTCATGCCAGGCATGTGAACGTCGGCGACCAAGCAGGCGGTTTCAGGCACGAGACGCGATGCGAGGAAATCGGCTGCTGACGGAAACGCTTCGACAGTGTAGCCCAGCAATGTTACGAGTTTTCGCATTGATTCGCGAAAGTGCTGGTCATCATCGACGATGGATATCAGCGCACGGTTCGACATTGCAACTTCACCTTCTGCGCTCCACCTACCGGCAGTCTAATATCTCGCGCAGCGTGCAACTTGTACTATCAGTGACATTCCCCAACAATGCAATATCGGCGCCCCTAAGCGATGGCTTAGGCCTTTGGGCCATCCGCTTAGGCAATAATACTATTCATCTCGACAGATTGTGCGTAGAATGGCGTCGTTCCAATAGGAAGAATGCGGTTCCTCTAACGCAGGATACCGGGAATGGGTAACGCAAATCCCAGTGTCTCGGTCATTGATGACGATCCCGCGTTTCGCGACTCGGTCGTGCGGCTGCTGCGGACGGTCGGCATCCATACCCGCCAATTTTCGTCTGTTCACGATTTTCTCGAGGTCGATCCGCCGGAGGGCCCGACTTGCCTGGTGCTCGACGTGAGAATGCCGGGGCGAAGCGGTCTTGACCTTCAGCGCGATCTTGCCGCCGCAAATAGGCAAGTGCCGATCATCTTCATCACAGCTCATGCCGACGTGCCAATGACCGTGCAGGCGATGAAAGGGGGGGCGATAGAGTTCCTTACAAAGCCGTTCCGTGATCAGGATCTTCTCGACGCCGTCGAGATCGGTCTCGCTCGCGACCGTGTCCGTCAGGAGAGTGAACGGGTATTGGCCATGCTCAGGGAGCGCTTCGACACGCTCAGCTCCCGCGAGCGTGAGGTCATGCTCCATGTCGTGGTGGGCCGCCTAAACAAACAAATTGCCAACGCTGTCGGCATCACCGAGTCTACGGTGAAGGTGCATCGTACCCACCTGATGCGAAAGATGAAGGCGCGTTCGCTTCCCGAGCTCAGCCGGATGGCGGACATCCTCAACGTGAGAGCACAGCAGCCACACGACTCCTAAGTCGGCCCGAAGGTACCGCCTCAAGCGTTTTCGCACGAAGGTACTGTCTCTGCGAGCTACTTGCCATCTACCTCGGGCATTACGTGCTCATCCGGCCAACGGATGGAAAAGCTCGGGGTTGGAGATCTCGCGCCCGCATCGCTTCTAAGCGATGGCTTAGCACAAACAGCCACAAGCGAACCTCACACTACCACCGCGCAATCGACGGCGGCACGCCAAACCGTCAAAACCTGTCTTGTCGGTTTCGTCAGGGAATTGCCCTCCTCCACGCACGCGAGGATATAATGCACGCATCAGAATCGATCGCACTTTCCGAACGCTTGGCACTATCTCGTCATCTCCACCCCGGGCTTCAAACTACAATACCAGAACCCTCCTTTGCAGCTGATCAACAGCTCCACCTGGTTGCACACGGCCTGGCCGAACTGCTCGAAACTGCAAGGCGAGAGCTAGAGCGCGACAGAGAGGTGGCCAAGGCGTCACTGATTAAGGCATCGCGCATCTTGCACGTGGAGATCGAGCGTTGTTATGGCGCTAATGGCTGCGCAAGAGGCGGTCTGGTGGCTTGGCAGATCGCCAGCGTGCGAACTTACATTGACAGCAACTTACATCGCGTCATTCATATCCGGGATCTCAGTTCGGTCGCGCGTCGGAGCCGCGCGCACTTCGCTCGACAATTCAAGTTGGCATTCGGCGAGCCGCCACATGCCTACGTCGTGAGAAGGCGTCTGAAGAAAGCGTGCCACCTGATGATGACCAGCGCGACGTCCCTAAGTGAAATAGCGCTGAGCGTCGGGCTTTCGGATCAATCGCATTTGTGCAGGCTTTTCAAGCGAGCCTATGGGCAAAGTCCAAACAGTTGGCGCCGCGAATACGAGGTCCTTATAGCCGACCAATCTCGTCGAGCCGCAAGTGTGCGAGATGTGATTTGAATCGAAGCAGGCCGGACTTCTGGAGCCTGGATATGGAGGAGACGATTTGCAGGTCGCCGCCATCGTAGTTGAAGCCGTCGCCATGATGTTGGCGCGTTAGAGGCGGTCGTCGATCTGAGAAAACGTCGGCACCCCGAGCGGCCAGAGTGTTGATCTGCGAGTCGTGCGGTGGCCTGCTGTCGGGTCGCGCCACTTCTCAGCGGTTGTGCTTTTCATCTCTAGCGATCCGGCCAGCGCGGACCTCGCGCAGGCCGTCGGGCGATGCCGACGCCACTGGCGTTTCAACTTCGCGGCGCGGCCAGGTAAAATCGTCGGCGCGACCAGCCGGCGCCGACAACGCCTCACCTTTGATCATGACCCGCGCAGCGAGCGCGTCGACTGCAGCCGGCGGCGTACCCGGGCCGCCGAGCAATTGGTCGCTGTTAACGGTGGCGGCGACCAGCGGTACGATCGGCCCCGCCAGCGGACGCGGCGCGGGCTGACCGGGGACCGCATTGGTGTCGCGACTCGCAGGCTCAGTTTGTACCGCAATCGGCTCCGAGCGCCCGGCAAGAAGACGGATGATCTCCCGCTCGACATAGTGGGCGAGTTTGCGCGCGCCGGGCTTGGTGAAATAGACGCCGTCATAAGTGCGCAACTGGCGGATCTGGCCTTCGAGATCGGGCCCTTTCTGCACGAAGGCCCCGGCCTCGTCGACAAATCCATCCCAGGTATCGACGTAGGTGATCCCGGCGCGACCCGAGGCGGCGCGGTAGAGCGCGTCGAGAAATTGCATCTCAGAGGTGCTCTTCCGTCCGAAGATCGCAGGCAGTCCCACCCAGACCACCGGCACGCCCTTCGACTTCACGACCGTGATCATCTCGTCGATCTTCCTGCTGTAGAGCTCGACCCAGCGGTCGTCGCGAAACTGGTAGATGTCATTTGGCGAGCGCGTGCTCTTCTCGGTCGCCACCCGCGGTGCGTCGGTATTCTCTACATCGTCCCCAGGCAATTCGCTGTCGGCCGCCTTGTCGTCGGCTTTGGCCACGGTGTTGTCCGGATTGTCGTTCGACTTCGCATCTCCGGGCTTGTTGTCTGGCTTTCGCACATTCCTGTCGTTCTTCTTGTCGGCCGGCCTCTCGCCCTTCTCGGCAGTTGGCTCGCGGATCGTCATGCGATCGTTGAGGCCTAGCATCACCACGATGACGTCGGGCTTTTCCTTGGTTAGGATGTTGCTCGCAGCGGCCGCCCAATCGGCAGGCGCGCCCTTGGGCTGGTACTGGATCAGGCCGGAGATGGTCTTCACCTTCCGGATCACGCCGATGTCGGGCTGCTCGGTATACGCGTCCTCCAGGCCGTAAGCGAGCCAGTCGGCCATGCCGTCGCCGAACACGAGCACGTTGCGTTCGTGCACTGTGCCGCGCCTTCCAGGCGGTGGGGCCCTTGAAGAATCTTCGCGCATGGGCGTCGCGGCTCTCCGCCTATGCCACTGAGGCTGCGGCGCGCGCTGCTGAAACGGACCAAAAGCGTCGTTACCAAACCAGCCGCCACCGGACCCGTCGCCACTGCGTTGCGGCGGCCGTTGCTGAAATCCGCCAAAATTGAAGAACTGTGCCGAGGCAGGTCCGCCGAGGCTGATCAACATCAACGTCGCAATTGCCAACGCGATCAGCGGGCCGCTTCGGGTCGAGATGCCCATTTCCGCCTTGTCGAACACGCTCTTTAGCCGCACGAAGATGCTGCCCCAACCAAGCCGCACATGCAGATCCCTTACTGCCTTTTCGGTGAATGCCTGCCCTTGCTCAACTCACGTGACGATGGCTTGCCCGCGTGCGGACTTATTGCTCGTTTGTGCTCTGATTTGTTTCCGATGCGTGAGCTGCGGGGGTGACCGGCGCCGCCTCAGAGCCAATCTACGTCTCCGAGCACGACGAGCCCGCCTTGCTGCCAATGAGCCGACGTCAAGCCGACGTAGCATCTGGTCAACTGCGGGCGACATCCGGACTCATGTCGCGCAGCAACGCCAAAGCCAAGTGTATCATGGGCAACCATGACTTAATGTCTGGCGGGTTCCTTTTGCTAACGACCGCGGGCTTCGTGCTGCTTTGCTCGAACTTGCTGACGTTCGCGTTCATCTGAGCGTCGCTTTGGAGTCCCCAGCTTTGGTCCGCGGTGGACTCCACCGGTGGAGGTGAGCCTGGGGTAGGAGCATCGATCAGGCCGCGCTGCGACCACGTCCGGTCCAGCCCTCGAGACCGACACAACACCGCAATTCGGGTTCAGGATGTCCTTCACAGCGCCCCGTCTTCGATTGGCTGCTCACTGATGTCCACGCCGCGGCACTTTTGTTCAATTACTTGAGTGGGATCACCGCTAGTATTCTGCAGCAAGGTATCGCGTCTTCATCCCACACAACGCCTGTCGCAGCGATATGCGCGAGGTGATCGCCGCCTCGTATGCTTCAGATGAGGGCTGGGACAACTTTGAGCTGGAGAGCAAGGTGAAAGAGGTTGCTAGTCTCGGTACGGTCGCGATCGTAGCCTTACTATTCCTGGCGTTCTTAACAACCTTAAGACCAATTGCGATCGTCGCGGCACAAGGCGAGACGGTGATAGATGTCCGCGCCAATGAAGCAGCCACATTGGCGCACTCGGAAGATCCCTCACGAACCGGAACCCCGTCCAAGACGCCGGTGCTGACGGGTCAGCCAAGATAACCAACGCCCACTCGGCGCGCCCGGCGAGCGGTTGCACGAGGTTCGCTTTGCGAAGGTGCAGCAGCGCGCTCCAGCGTCCGCCCCGGTGCTGGTCTATTGCGCGACTGCAAATGTAGCCACTCGATCATGACGGACGCCGATTACTGGCTCGAGAGCTTGCGATCCTTGAGGATCGCTTCGTTTGCCGGAAGTGCGCGAAGTGAATGGGCTGACTTCGACCGGAGTTCGGTACGCCATTGTATTTCGGCTCCGAATGTTGCCTCTTCTTGCAGGCTCGTGACAGTACCTTCGATGATCTTTCGTATGACGCAGCTGAGGCGGCGGTGGTCCTAGAGTTGATCTTGCGGTTCGTCACGTTGGGAAGCGTGGTGACGAGCTTGATTGCGATCGTGGTGGCGCTTCGGACGCACAATCGACAGCTAGGTGCTCAAGTCTTCTTGAATTACAGCGAGAGGATTGACTCGCTCCGCCGAGGTTTTCTTACACCAACGTATCTGAGCGGAGAGACGCTGGCGTCGCGCGCACTAACCGACGACGAGCGCAGATTGGTGCATGAAGCCTTCTATCTGATATTCGAATTTCACGCCCTAAGGCATCACGGATACGTGGGATCTAGCATCTGGCGCATCTGGGAACCTGACATACAACGGCTGCTGACGTCTCCAACGTTCCGTCGAGAATGGCCCATCATGAAAGCGACATTTCAGCCGCATCCTAAATTCGTTGCTTGGGTGTCTCGCGTGCAGCATCGAGGAACGGCTTCCCACCAACATCCTTCCGAGTGACGAGCGGACCTTACCAATAATTGCGCGGTCCGCTTCTTCTGAGAATCTGCCGTGTTGATCGGCGCGCCATGAGCCCGCAACCGAGCGCCGAAGCGTTTAACACGCCCTGCAAACCGGTCCAGCCGAGCAATCGATACGCTTGCCTCCGCTTTAGACAACCGCGATGCCTGACAATGGCCCTTTATCGGCGCGCAACCTTACCGCTGCTTGGCATGCTCTTGCGTTCCGTGAGATCCCGGCAATCGAGGAAGAACAAAAAGATAAGGCCGACAGATGGCGGCCTCACTTTCAATTTATCTCCGGGAAATGCCATCCTATCCAAGAGTTACGGCGCGCGACGTGCTTACGCGATGCAGCTTTCGACGTTGTTCGCCCATCCGTCCACTCAAACCGACAACACTCCTCATCCGCTTCCAATCTCCGTCGCTTGTTGGGTGTATAAGATCTCGCCACTTGAGTAGATGGAACGCCCTGGCTGTCTCACGATTGGCTCGCGCGCGCGGGCGATAGACGACGACTGGTCGCGCATCAGGTCTTGGCTTTACTATGGGGTAGTTCGCTTGGGCGTCAGCGCTCGTTTGATTTGATATTTCACGAGGTAGCTGCTCGACCAACTGCTGGGCCGGCGCCGCCTCAATGGCGGTGGTGAGAACGAGAACGTTGGCTGATTGGTGTCAAAGACGACCTTATCCGGCCATTTGTGCGCGGATCTGATCCGGATAGTGGCACTTTCGATGATCGCCGACCGATCAAGAGAACTCTCCTGGGGCTCCGGCACGCCCCAGCCGGCTATCAACAGAAGAACGGCAAGTGCGCTTCCGACAACCACAAAATACCTGGCTATGGGCACAGCCAACAGCGCCCGCGATTTGAGCAATCTCGGTCAGCCTGTGACGGCGACGATTGACCACGCTGATGCTGCGCGGCAAATCGACAACCGCTTGGCGCTTGCAATCGACGAAGCCGTCGCCAAAGTCGTCAAACCGTTGCCGAAACAGCGGCAGCGATCCCGGTGAACCGAAAGATGATCTGGAGCCAACGCAAGGCGGAGCAGAACTTCGAGCTTTTTAAGAGGCTAGCGGCCTCGCGGCGGCGGCGATTTTTGCGGCTGCTTGGATGCATCGAAGACCGCGCGGCACTGCGAGCTGAGCTGACCCAATTGAGCGGCCATGCAATCCCTGATCTGAGCGCGGTCGGGAATGTAGGCGGCACAGAGGCGCAGGGCATCGCCCATGCACGCCTCCCGTTGGACAGCCTCACTCGACCCGGACTGAGCAAGGACCGGCGTGATCGTTGCGCTCAGCAGAACTAGGACAAGACGACACTTCATGGAAACTCTCTCTCCGGTTGGATCTTCGGCGACGGGAATTCGCTCGATCACCGCTCGCTTGGCCGAGGTGGCTAGCGCGAAGCCGACCGGACTGCGTATTCGGGACGGCTCGCCGCTGCGAGGCAACCAAATGGACGAGGACACAGTGGCTCGTTTGGCCGAGCGCTTGCAACGGTTGTCGCTGTTACGGCCCGGCTGTCGCGGTCGTTGTCGCATCGCGTTCGCGACGCCAGTTCGCCGGGCTTTGACCGAAGGCTTGCCTGAACTTTCTGCACAGATGTGACTGATCTGAAAAGCCGACGCTTAGCGCTATCTCGCTCAATGGCGCGGAGCTCGTTAGCATCAGATGACAAGCCACCTCCAACCGCTTTCGCACGATATAGGCGTGCGGTCCTTCGCCAAACGCCTGCTTGAACGAACGCGAGAAGTGAGCCCGGCTCCGCTGCGCGACAACACCAAGTTCCGTGATATGGATCGTGCGATGCAAGTTCCTCTCAATGAATTTTCGCACGCGCGTGACCTGCCAGCCAGCCAATGCGCACGGCTTTGAGCCGTCAGCGCCCAAGTGCCGCTCCATCTCCATTTGCAGGATGGACGATGCTGTGGCGAGTGACGCTTTCGCCGCTTCCCTATCGTGCTCGAGCTCACGTGTTGCTATCTCAAGCAACCGGGCCAGGCTGTTCGCCAGACAGTATTGCAAACCAGTTGGAGCGAGTGAATCCCGTGCTGTTACCTGAAGAGCTTTCATAGTCGAATCTCGGCACCATCTTCTTGTTCAGAGACGCCGAAAGAATGGTTCAATCCGCGCCAAAGCGTTGCTTTGAGTCCCGAAGTCCTACAAATTTTCGCAAATCTGGGAGCGAGCCCCTAAGCCCCATGGAGACAATGATGTGAGCTGCACGATCGCCGAAGCACCCGCATACTACCTGACGATGCAGCATTGCCAAATACGCAACTCAGGTAGCGAACTAAGGAGAGCGATACGGCTGGGCCGAAGTTGACGCAAATCCGGTAAAGGCGACTTTTTATCTCGAGTAGTGAAGTGGCCATTAGCAAGCCCGCCAATGACCGTTTCTCGTCTTCACAAGTGCTAGGAGGAGCGGCAGGTTGCCGCGCCAGACAGTGCGTCGCAACTCCGCCGCGGGACCGACGAGCCGGGCAGCGCCTAGCAGGATAAGAGTGGAACGTCCGAAAGAATGCCGATAGCAAGGCTAATTTGACTTTGGTATGGGGATGTCCGCTGGTAGGCAAACCCTAGAGTGGTGGTGGGGCCGTCAGAGCGAACAACGATGCGGTCTCTGTCGTCGGGAAAAATCGGAGTAGCTGGATCCGAAAGCAAAAACACGCGGGATGAGGCGCAGCCTCTAGGGGCAGGTGACCGGATGCCGCGGAGGATCCTCTCTTTCGGTCAATTTCGCCTGCTTAGGTTTGAGCGTCTACTTTTGGATGGCACCAGAGCTGTTCGCCTCGGTAGCCGCGCCTTGGACATCCTGATTGCTCTTCTCGATCGGCCGGGTGAACTGATCACAAAGCGAGAGCTCATGCGAACCGTGTGGCCGGACATTTCGGTCGTCGAGGCAAACCTTACGGTCCACGTCGCCGCACTACGTCGGGCACTAGGCGATGGGCAAGCCGGTTCGCGCTATATCCTCAACGTGTCCGGCCGGGGCTATCGATTTGTAGCGCCGGTCACCATTGAGGACAAATTTGAGTCCTCGGCGTTGAGAGAGACGCCGACGGCCCCGCCCCACAATCTCCCGGTCCAGCTTACACGGCCTATCGGACGTGACGAGATCATCGCTTCCCTCGGTCAGCGGCTAACCACGCACCGGCTCCTGACGATTACCGGAGCCGGCGGCATTGGCAAGTCCACCGTTGCCCTCAGCCTGGCAGAGAGCTTCATTGCGAAGTTTTCGGATGGCGTTTGGTGCATTGATCTATCCTCTTGTGCCGATCCAGGTCTCGTACCCACAGCGTTGGCTACAGCTCTGCGATTGGAGATCCGGTCCGAAGATCCGTTGCCGAGCCTTGTCTCAGCGCTCAGAAACAAGACGATGCTGCTCGTCCTTGATGGCTGCGAGCATGTGATAGAAGCAACCGCGAACCTCGTCTCAAGCGTGCTGAGTGGCGCAAGCAGCGTCAAGATATTGGCAACCAGTCGGGAGCCTCTGGGGTTGCCTAGTGAGCGGGTCTATCGTCTGCCGAGTCTAGAGTGGTCCGCCCCCTCGAGCTGTCGGACCGTGGCCGAGATCTTGAAGTTTCCTGCCGCTCAATTGCTGGTCGATCGGGCAACAGCAGCCGTGGCTGAATTTGAATTGTCCGACGCAGATGCTCCCTTCGTCGCTGACCTCTGTCGGAATTTGGACGGGATTCCGCTCGCCATCGAGTTCGCGGCCGCTCGGGTGGAAGCCTTCGGCGTTCGCGGAGTCGGAAGTCGATTGAACGATATGCTGCTCCTACTTGGGCGTTCGCACCGCGCTATTCCGCGCAGACACCGAACAATTGAGGCTACCCTCGACTGGAGCTATCAAATTCTGGGGCCTGATGAACAAATCGTGCTCAAGCGTTTGGCGGTCTTTGTCGGCGGATTCACGCTTGATTCCGCGAGTACCGTACTCGCGGACGGCACTATTGCAGATATCCCGGAAATAGTCGCCAACCTTGTTCTTAAATCGCTTGTGGCTGCGGATGTCGCTGACGGGAGCGCGCGGTTCCGCCTGCTCGAGACCACGAGAGCTTTCGCGCTCGCTAAACTCTCAACTGCCGAGCTAGATTCCCTTCGACGACGTCATGCACGACATTATGGCGATTTGCTTGGAACGACATCGATCCGCACGACGGCAACCGAAGTTGCGACTTTACGCCGGTCGGAGATTGGCAATATACGTGCTGCGCTGGAGTGGTCGTTTTCGGAACAAGGCGACAACGCCATTGGCGTGCTTCTTGCTATCGCTTCGCGCTCAATCTGGCTGGGATCATCTCTATTGACGGAATGCCACAAGTGGACCGAAGCAGCCATCGCACATCTGGATTCCCTCGAAAGCAATGACCGCGAAGAAATGATGTTGCAAGCGGCTCTCGGCATCTCGCAGATGTTTACCCATGGAACGAGCGAGGAAGCTCATTCCGCACTCCTTAGGGCAAATCAGCTAGCCGAGCACCTCGGGGATACCGAATATCAGTTACGAACGCTCGCGGTCCTCACCCTCTTCAATATTCGTCGCGGTGAATGGCGCCATTCTCGTGCGCTGGGAAGGCGTCTCGCCGAGGTCGCATCCAATTCGGCCGATCCGGTAGCGATCTCGACGGCCGACGCCATGCTCGCCTCGATCTCAGCGGGCCACGGCGAGCCCACAGAGGCCATCAAGCACGCCGAGCGCGCGCTGCAAGGAAGCACGACTTCTGTTCGAGACGCTCAGATTGCACGATCTGGCCTGGACCACTCTGTCCAAGCGCGAATTGTGCTGGCTCAATCGCACTGGCATCTTGGCCAGCTCGCTCAGTCGGCCAGCGCGATCGACAACGTGCTTAATGAAGCGGAGGATTATGAACATTCAGTATCGTTTGGAGTTGGCGTGACTTGGTGTCTCTTGACCATCTCGCTCGGGCGCAATCTCCATTCATACGGATCCTGGATTACCCGGCTGAAGGAGCATACTCAGCGTCATTCACTTGCAAGCTATTACGGGTGCGCGCTCGGATTTGAAGGAAAAATGGCGACAGATCGCGGACAACACGATGATGGCGTAGGATTGATGCGGGCCGCCTTAGCGCGTCTTCGGTCACGTCACTATGGCATTCTCTACACGCCGTTCCTCAGCTATCTGGCCGAAGCTCTTGCGGCAGCGGGACACCTTGGCGAAGCACTTATCGCTGCCGAGGAATCGCTTTTGCGAACAGAGCAACAAGGGGCACTTTGGTGGATTCCAGAAGCCATGCGAACCAAGGCCGACATACTCGCATCCCTGGACGAGAGCGACGGAGAAGAGGCAGAGACGCTTCTGTTGCGCGCGCTTGACGCCGCCCGCGCCCAACAAGCTCTTTCTTTCGAGCTGCGCACTTCGCTAAGCCTGGCGCGTCTCCTGCGTTATCGCGGGCAGACCGCGGAGGCGCGTGCCCTTCTTGATGCCGTTTATGTGCGTTGTGAGGATTTCGATGCAGTCGACCTTCGGTCTGCAAGACAATTTCTGAGTGAGTGCTCGTAGACGCGGGCTACGACCGTCATGTCAGGATACCGGCGAAGCAACTCGGGCAGAATCGGCGCGATCCAGCGTGCCAAGGACATCGGCGGCGCGAGCTTCACGAGGCCTCGCGGGCGAGTGCTGACATTGACATTCCTGCAACGATGGCTTCATCCATCAAGCGCTCTCGCCGGGCTATGGCTTGCCCCTCTCCGCCAGCAGCGGCCGCTGGTCGTTTCGACTGCTCCGCACGCGGGGCCACGTTCAAAGCTCCTTTCGTCCAAATCCCAGCACGGCGATACAGGACGAATTCCAGCGCTCCACTGAGAATCGTCCCCATGCGATAGGCAATTGGAGGTTTGAAATGAGCCTCCCGGGACCGAACGAGCGGCTGTTCTCGGTCATAAAGATAAAGGCGGTCGTTGATTCCCTTGTAGCGGAAGGCATATCCGAGCGCGACGCTCTCAGCGGCACTCTTGTCTCTCCAGCGGATCTGCGCTCACCCAAGACGCGCGTTTCCCTAAATCAAGTGATCCAGTGCTACAAAAACGCTCTTGGTAGCTGCTCAAAGCCAGGATTCGCGTTTCGCACCGGCTTACGTTGCACCGTCAGCACATATGGATTGTATGGGTTCGCGATCTTCAGCAGCACGAGCTTCCGGCGATCCATGCGGTTTACCGTGCAATACCATCAGCTCGCGTGTCCGGTCGCCGATATTTGCTTCAGCGAGAGCGGTCAAAACGCAAACTGGGCCGTCACGCCGGCGTTCCTTCCCCAGGTCGATATCGCGCTTTACAGATTTATTGTCGAGCAGCAGTTCGGCATTCAGATCTCGCTTCATCGCGACATCATGGGACCATCGTTTGAACCGCGAGATCTGCGCGTTACATATTCCCCGGCCTATGAGGAGCATGAATATCAAAGCGCCTTTGGCTACCCCCTGCTCTTCAATCAGCCAGAGAATGCGCTCTCGTTCGACCGGGATTGGCTGGACAAGACACCAAAATACGGCGACGAGCTTACTTATGAAACAATGCGAGAGCATTGTATTGACCTTCTTGACGATATGCGGCTCAAGACTGGCGTCGCCGGGAAAGTGCGTCACGCTCTGTTGCCGGACTTGGCCAGACCAACTACATTTTCCGAGATGGCAATTCGCCTAGGAATGTCTGACAGAACATTGCGTCGTCGATTGCAGCTGGAAGGCACGTCTTTCCGCGATCTGATTGACGAGTTGCGAATGGAGGTTGCAATAAGGTACCTCCGCGACACAACGCTTTCGGTCGAAGATATTTCCACCTCACTCGGGTTCAGTGATCCAACACACTTTCGACAAGCATTTCGCCGCTGGACTGGCTCCTCGCCAGGAGTATTTCAAACGAACGCGCAACGCGCCTTCAGTCAGGTGATCGATGAGGCGGCAAACGGAGGTCGTTCGTAGAGCCCCCGGGATCCAGCATGGTTTGAATTTGCTGTAACCTGGTGCCTTAGCATCATCTCGATGATCCGGATTCCCTCAACGTTCTCGCTTTGGATTGCGCGACCAGTCTCGCACGGCGGCGTTCCGGAAGATTTGCGATCCTTTGGATTTCTTTCCAAGACTTCTGTTTCCGAGAGCACTCCAACGCGTTACTCCTCAAGAGCCCGAGGTACAAACCGGCGTGTGCTGCTGGCTGACGAGGCGCGTGTTCTATCAGCTTGATGAAGCGAGGGGGAGCGTCTCGTGTCGATGCAGACTGTTGCGATAGTAGGTACCGGATCTCTGAGCACGGAGCTGGGTAAGCTCGCCCTTACAGCAGGTCTGAGTGTGCTCTTGGTTGGCCCGAGTCGGTCCGTTGTCACCAGGGATTCGGAACTGATCAGAGCAGCCCTTGGTGAGCTCGTTAGCAACAGCTCGATACCAGCTTCAAAATTGGATCTGCTTCTCTCTCATTTAAGCGTTTCGGACTCATATGAGGCTCTCATAGCGGCGGACGTCGTGTTCGACGTCAGCACCACCGGTCCGGAGGCAAGCGCAGAGTTACTTAGGAGAATCGATCCGTTCCTGGCTCCGGATGCAGTCGTCGCATCAACAACCTGCCTGGCTTGTATAACGCGCTTGGCATCCGTTATTTCTCGGCCGGACCGCTTTGTTGGGATGCACTTCCTTCAACCTATTGGGACGTGTCAGTTGGTTGAGATCGTTCGAGCCTTGCAAACCAGTGACGCGGCCTGTGCTATCGCGGAAACTCTGGCTTCCATGTTGGGCAAAACGCCCATCGCTGTCAGGAACACACCAGGTTTCATAGTTGCTCGTATCCTTGCACTGATGCTCAACGAAGCCTTCTTCATTCTTGGCGAAAGCGACGTCTGTGCGTCTGACATCGATGAAGCAGTCAGGCTGGCATTCAGCTGCCCATTTGGACCGTTTGAATTTGCTGACAGCGTTGGACTCGACGTGGTCCTATCAGCTGTCCGATCACTTCATGAAGATCTTGGTGATCCAAAATACCGTCCAGCGCCCAGCCTCAAGGAAATGGTCGCGGCCGGCTATATTGGTCAACGGTCAGGAAGAGGAGTCTATAGGTACTAACATAGTCACTTCCGAAACTGGCCGATGCATGCTCCGATTAGGGCGTGGGAGTCATTAACGCGCGCCGTGGCCTGATTGACCCAAGTTGGACGAAGGCGAGAAGCCATTAGAGACGGCCGGGACGCGCGATCCGGGCCGCACTCGAGGCCGAAGTATCTGTTGCTAAGCGTGGGGTGCGGATCCGAGCGGGAGTGCATGCGGGAGAAATCGAGCTGATTGATGGACACGTTATAGGAGTCGCGGTTCATGCGGCTGCACGGGTTTTGGGGCAGGCCGACGCTGATGAATCCTGATCTCAAGAGTAGTTAGTTAAGGATCTTGTTACAGGAGGCGATTTCCGATTGTCGCACAGGGCGTTCCGACTTGAAGGGCTTCCCTGAAAAGTGGGACCTCTACTCCGTATCCATCTAGCCAGAAAAACGCGATGAAGGAGTGCCGACCCGCTTGGCTGCGGATCTCGACGTTCGATGCACTTCGGCTTTTGCCACAGCCAGCAGCATGCGTCGATCTCCTATTGGCGCTTTGCGACAGTTTTCAAAAGCAAGCGGGCCCAAGCGTAACGCGGGGAACGGGTCATCCGCGGTGATCAAGCCAAGCGGATGCGGTCAATGCAGACGCTAAGTTCTGTGCGTCAAGTTCAGCAAAATTGATCATGGGGTCCGGCCAAGCCATCCCCTCGGAGCCGCCGTCGCTCGCTCGGCCCAAGCGCAGCGCTGGCGAGCGACGGCGGCGGAGAGGGGTGGCGTCCATCCCTTTGGTGGGCCTGAGCATCGTCAGGCCGCCCGGCGTAGCGTCTCCTTCTTGTGCTCCTTCAAGAGATCCATGTTCAGATAGCGATGGTCCTCGAGCCAGGCCTCGTGGCGCTCGACGGTCAGCGCCCGCACCAGCCTTAGGCAGCTCTCGGCGTTGGGGAAGATTCGCACCACGTAGGTGCGCCGCCGGATCTCCTCGTTGAGGCGCTCCAGCATGTTGGTCGACTTCATGTGCTTGCGGTGCACCAGCGGCAGACGGAAGTAGGTGAGCGTCTCCTCGATGTTGTCCTCCACCCAGCCGGTGAGCTTGGGGTATTTGCCGCCCCATTTGGCAAGCCACGCCGCGAGATCGCGCCGCACCTCGCCAAGATCGCGCCGGTCGTACATCCAGCGCAGCTCGAGCAGACAATCGTCGTCGACCTTGCGCGGCACATAGTCGAGCGCGTTGCGCAGGAAGTGCACATAACAGCGCTGCCAGAACACGCCGGCGAGCACTTCGGCGATCGCCTTCTTCAAGCCGGGATGGTCGTCGGAGACGACAAACTCGACGCCATGCAGGCCGCGCGCCTTCAACGCTTCCAAAAACTCCTTCCAGCTCGACCGGCTCTCCCGGTTGGCAAGCTCGACCGCGAGCACCTGACGCCGGCCTTCCCAGTCGACGCCGATCGCGATCAGCACCGCCTGGCTCGCAATGATGCCGTCCTCGCGCACCCGCTCATAGCGCGCATCCAGGATCAGATAGGGGAACGGTTCCTTGAGCTTGCGCTCGCAAAAGGCCTTCAGCGACGCATCCAGCCGTTTGTTAATGGCGCTGATCGCTGAGGCCGAGAAGGCATGCCCCACGAGTTCCTCGGTGACTTGCTTGACCTTCCGCGTCGAGACGCCTTGCACTTACATCTCGGCCAAGGCCGCAACCAGCGCCTTCTCCGAGCGCTGATAGCGTTCGAACAGCTCGGTCGAGAACCGCCCCTGACGGTCCTGCGGCACCTTCAGCTCGATCTTGCCGACCCGGGTGATCAGCGAGCGCGGATAGTAGCCGGAGCGATAGCCAAGCCGTCCCTCGCTGCGCTCTCCTTTCTCCGCACCCAGCGTCTCCGTCATCTCGGCTTCGAGAATTTCCTGCACCGCACCCTGGAGCAGCGGCTTCAGGAACTCCTTGTCCGACCTCAACAACTCTTTGACTGCAGAGACGTCCGTCCTAATCTTCGTCACGGTCATGGCGGGTCCAAGCTCCTCTACGAGCGGTGATCTTCGCAATCACCGGACTTACCATGACCGCTTCAGCCTCTCAGCTTTTGCAGAACCTTCCGCACACTACCCAGACGCTATATCGATGGTGAACCTCGGCCATACCAGGACCAGTTCGAAAGGATTAGCGGTCGCGAACGATCGGATCAAACCGCCCACCGCGTGGCGGTGGTAACATTCGGTCCCGCAGTACCGATTGTGAGTGGACAGATCACGCAAATAACTCAGCTCCAGCGGTTGCGCGCATGCTGAGCAGGCCGACGCTCTGCGGGGTCTCCTATGATTCACCAACACGAATTTGATAGCAGCAGTCGGCATTTTCTGGTTCTCGCTTTCGCCGGCCCCCTTTTTTCGAACAGCGGAGGATGGGTCACGCCACGGGGCCTTCCGGCAGTGCTTGAGCGGCTCGCCGGCCTAGCGGGGAGCAAGCCATAGTCTGAGAATGAGCGATAGGGCGGCGACAGTCCCGACGCCGCCAAGCCAAAGCGCGCAAAACCACAGCAGACGATACCCGAGCAGGGGCAGTTTCCTGGTGTCATGCATCAGTGATACCCGCTCCCTTGCGTGACCTTGCCGCGGAACACCCAATAAGCCCAGCCAGTATAGCCAAGAATGAGCGGCATCAACCCGGCGACGCCAACTAGCAGGAAGAGCTGACTGCTCGCCGGCGCGGCCGCCTCCCAGATCGTGATGCTCTGCGGCACGACGTAGGGATACATGCTGATCCCTAATCCGGCATAGGACAAGCCGAAAAGTCCCAGCGAAAGAAAGAATGGCCGCGAATCCTGCTTCAGCGCCAGGCTGCGGAGCAGCAGCCCGCTTAAGACGGCGACGGCCAGCGGCACCGTCGCAGTCGCCAGAATGTTCGGCCAGGCGAACCAGCGTTGCGCGTATTGAATGTGGAGAAGCGGCGTCGCAACGCTTACCGCCACGATCGCGCTGAGCATGCCGAACAGCAGGTACCAGCTCACGCCGTAAGCACGCTCGCGCAAGACTCCCTCCGTCTTCAGCACCAGCCATGTCGCTCCGAGCAGCGCATAGCCGATCACGAGCGAGATACCCGTCAGGAGGCTGAATCCGCTGAGCCAGTCCCACCAACCACCGGCATAGTGCCGCCCGTCGACCTGTACGCCCTGCAGGATTGCACCGAGCGCGATGCCCTGTGCAAGCGCGGCCAAGAGCGAGCCGCCAGCAAACGCGAAGTCCCACGGGTTGCGCGGCCCGGAAGATCGCCAGCGGAATTCGAAGGCGACTCCTCGGAACACCAGGCCGAGCAGCATGGCGATGATCGGCGCATAGAGTGCGGGCATGAGCACCGCATAGGCCAGCGGGAATGCCGCCATCAAGCCGCCACCGCCGAGCACTAGCCAGGTCTCGTTGCCATCCCACACCGGCGCCACGCTGCTCATGATCACGTCCCGGTCCGACTTGGCGCGGAAGAGCGGAAACAGGATGCCCAACCCGAGATCGAAGCCGTCCATCACCACATAGACGAAGATGGCGAACGCGATAATGAAGGCCCAGAGCGTCGCGAGGTCGAACGTAGCTGTCATGGATGCGGTCCCTGTGTAGCAATGCTGGAGGCAGGGGTAATTCCCGCAGCACGCGAAGGTAGATCGGCGCGCGGCCCCTCCTCATCCGCTCGCGGCGGTAATGCCATCAGGCGCAGGATGTAGAACGCGCCCGCGACGAACACGGTGAAATACACCATGACGAAGGCAAGGAGCGATGAACCCACCGCGGGCGCCGCGAGCGGCGAGACGGCGTCGATGGTCCGCAACAGCCCATAGACCGTGAAAGGCTGCCGCCCTGTCTCAGTGGTGATCCAGCCCGCCAGGACGGCGGCAAAGCCGGCCGGTCCCATCAGCATGGCGAATACATGCAGGAGCCGGGAGCTAAACAGCGTGCCGCGCCAGCGTGTCCACAGGCTGAAGAGGCCGAGCCCGAAGATCAGACAGCCAAGTCCGACCATCACCCGGAACGACCAGAAGGTGATTGGCACCGGCGGCCAGTTTTCCCGCGGTATCGTGTCGAGGCCCGCCAATGGCGCATCCAGCGAATGCTTGAGGACCAGTGACGACAGTCTCGGGATCTCGACCGCATAGTCCACCCGTCCTGTAGTCTGGTTGGGCATGCCGAACAGCACGAGAGGTGCGCCATCGGGATGGCTCTGGTAGTGGCCCTCCATGGCCATCACCTTCACGGGCTGGTGCGCCAGCGTATTGAGACCGTGCTGGTCGCCAGCGAGGATCTGGATCGGCGCGACGAGCGCCGCCATCCACATCGCCATCGAGAACATCATCCGCGCCCCACCCTGGTCCTCGTTGCGCAGCAGGTGACATGCGCCGACAGCGCCGACCACGAGGGCGGTGGTCAGGTAGGCGGCGAGCACCATGTGAACCAGGCGGTAAGGAAAGGAGGGGTTGAAGATCACCTTGAGCCAATCGGTCACGACGAACTGTCCGCTGGCGTTGACCGCGTAGCCCGCCGGCGTCTGCATCCAGGAATTGGCCGAGAGAATCCAGAATGTCGAGATGAGCGTGCCGATCGCGACCATCGAAGTGGCCAGAAAATGCAACCGCGGGCCGACGCGATTGAGGCCGAACAGCATGACGCCGAGAAATCCGGCTTCGAGAAAGAACGCAGTCAGGACTTCGTAGCCCATCAGCGGGCCGATCACCGCGCCGGTCTTGTCGGCGAAAGCCGCCCAGTTGGTGCCGAACTGGTAGGCCATGGCAATGCCCGACACCACGCCCATGCCGAAGGCGACCGCGAAAATCTTGAGCCAATAGTTGAACAGGTTGAGGAAGACGGCGCGGCCGGTCCACAGCCACAGCGTCTCCAGCACCGCGAGGTAGCTGGCAAGCCCGATCGAGAACGCGGGAAACACGATGTGGAACGACATCGTGAACGCAAACTGCGCTCTTGCCAACACGACAGGGTCAAGGTTCGCAAACATCGGCGTGATCCATCGTATTGAGTGCACCAGCGGCAATTGCAAGAACTGCGACAGAGCCGACGCTCGGATTGAGATCTCCCAGCAATCCAACGAAGGCGCAGAAGACGACAAGCAGCATCACGCGCGATTTCGTGACCGTGAGGAAACCGGGCAACCGGCAGTGGTTTGCTAGTGAGAAGGCGTTATGAGGCGACGACGCAAAGCCAGACTGGCCTTCGCCAAGCTGACTTGCAATGCCATTGACGTTCATCAAGCTTCTCCAAGTTTGCTCGAACCGAAATGTCGCGTCGCCGCGCCTAACGTTGAACTCACACTGCATGTTCAGCGAGTGCAGTGCTTGTACGTGGGTGCTCGCTTGTGACCAGTTGTGCTTAGACGATCCGTGTGGCCTACGAGGCGCCGTCGCAAGTCCGCACGTCCACCTTAGGTATCGCCTCAACCTTCGACCTGATCCTTCCCGCATGCTATTCGAGTGCTTCTTGCTCATTGCTGCATGAAAAGCGGCACCGATGTTCTACGCACCGCACCACCGTTCAAGAACAGCCCAAGCTCCGCCTTTATCTTGAAGCTAGAGGGGGCTGGCTCTGGAGATCATCGGTGCACCATGACTACGATTCTGACCAAATCGTTCCCGAATGACAAACCACCCGTCGCGAAGCAGCTTCCGCAGAAAAAGCGTGTTCTGATCATTGGCGGTGGGTTCGCTGGCATCGCGGCAGCGCGGGCGCTCAACCGAGCCGATGTTGAAATCATCCTGATCGACCGGCGCAATCACCATATTTTCCAACCACTGCTCTACCAGGTCGCAACCGCGGTTCTTGCGCCCTCCGAAATTGCGACGCCGATCCGCCAGCTCGAGGCGAAGCAACGAAATCTCAGCGTGACGCTGGCTGACGTCACCGCTATCAATCCAGACGCCCGCACGGTCGATGCGATTTGCCCAGGATTGGGGCCGCGAAAGTTCGATTACGACTATCTGGTCGTCGCCACCGGCATGCGTCCGAGCTATTTTGGCCATGATGAGTTCGCACCGTTCGCGCCGGGTCTCAAGAGCCTCAATGACGCAGAAGCGATCCGAAGCAAGATTCTGAGCGCATTCGAACTGGCGGAATCAACTGATGATGAGCAGGAGCGCACTCGCCAAATGACGTTCGTGCTGGTTGGAGCGGGCCCTACCGGCGTCGAGCTTGCTGCTTCGATCGCCCACCTGGTCTCAGTGACCCTGCGCAAGAACTTTCGCAATATCGATCCCACCAAGAGCAGGATCGTTTTGCTCGACGGCGGTAGCCGTGTGCTCCCGACCTTTGCGGAGTCATTGTCGAAGAAGGTGGCTAAGCGGCTTCGAGGGCTTGGTGTCGAAGTCTTGACCGGAGTGAAGGTCGAGAAAGTCGATGCGCAGGGCGTGATCGCTGGCGGCGAACGACTTTCAAGCGCAACTGTCCTTTGGGCTGCAGGTGTTGCAGCTTCCCCTGTGGTCAAGATGCTCGGCACAGGCACGGATCGGGCCGGCCGCGCGTTGGTGGGGCCTTACCTGGACGTCCCCGGAGTGCCCGACGTGTTCGTGGCAGGCGATGCAGCCTCGGTGACACAAGATGGCCGGCCCGTGCCCGGCGTAGCGCAGGCGGCCATCCAACAAGGACAATTTATCGGACGGCTCATTGCCAACCGAGTCCGAGCACGCAAAGACGGCCGGCCTTTTCGCTATCACAACAAGGGCAATATGGCGGTGGTCGGCAAGAACTTCGCCATCCTCGAAGCCGGTCATCTGCGTAGCAGTGGCTTCCTGACCTGGCTAGTGTGGGCAGTCTTGCATGTCTTGACCCTGCCCCAGCTTCAGAACCGGTTTCGGGTCCAGACGCAATGGCTATGGTCGTATCTGACTGGACAGCGCAGCTCACGCCTGATTTCCGAACCGTAGCGCTCTCCTCAGTAGCAATTGGTTCAGTTGCGACCCAGCCTTGCTCCTTGTCTCGCGTTCGTTGTCTTGGCCGCTCCTGCCAAGACTCGTTGCTTAGAGGCGAGTGGCCGGCTGAGGCCGACAGCCGACCGGACGCAACTAGCCGCCGGTCCTCGTCGATTCGTAGAGGAACCATGACCGTCGCTCTGCTTCGTCGATCCACACCTCGATGAGGCTCGCGGTCGCAACGTCATTCTACTCTTCACAGACCGCGTACGTTTCCCGCAAAATCGTCGCGATCCGTCTGTTGTCCTCCGCCAGTTCGGCCAACATGTCTTGCGGCGTCACGTACGGCGCGTCGTTGTCCAGAATACGCTGGATACGATGAATATGTCCGATGGAGCGCGGGGTCGTTCCGCCCACCTTTACGGGCACGTTCAGCAATTACATCCGTTGTCCCGAAAATCTGAGCGGCGTGCTCGTCGGGCATCAGATGATAGTCCCGAAAGTGAGGTCCCGACATATGCCAGTGCAAGTTTTTTGTCTTCAGACAGAGCGCGAAAATGTCCGCCAGCAGCCCGGTCAGCGCAGCGGAAATATCCATACTCGCGTCGGCACTCAAGTCCGCCGGTGTGCGAAATGGCGCGGTCTCGCGGATTGCGGGCGAGGTGCGGTGCATTTCTCTAGCTCCATTCGAGTTACCAATTTCGGGAGGCTTGAGCCCTTCCCGGCTGGATGAACCGCGCTGCTCCGCTTCGCTTTGATATCGTTGCCGATGATCGTACGAATCGATCGCCAGGACTGTCGCGCGAACAGAAACGTTGCCTGACCTCGGCCTCCGGACTGATACCAGCATTCGTTGCTGGCCGGGCAGAAGCACCGCCGCCCGGCCGGACCATCGCTAGCGGACGCTCAAGGCTCCGCTTTTGCGTGCCAGCAAACATCGCGAGCAGACCCTAAATGGGCGGTGCGAGGTGTATGACCGAGGAGCTCTAGTGTCCTGAACCAGAAGTTCGCAACATCGCGTCGTGTTTTGCTGGGGCATTGTAACGGCAGAAGCGCTCGATGGACGCAAGGATGTCATCGGCGGATTTGGTCCATCGGAACGGTTTGGGATCGGCGTTGTGTCGTTCGATGAACGAGGCGATGTCGGCCCTGAGGGCGGCTACGCTGCGATAGACGCCGCGCCTGATCTTATCGGTGAGGAGCGCGAAGAAGCGCTCGACTTGGTTGAGCCATGACGAACTGGTCGGGGTCAGGTGCACCTGCCAGCGCGGCCTTTTGGCCAACCATCTCCGGATCATTGGGGTCTTGTGCGTGACGTAATTGTCCATGACGAGATGGACGTCGAGTTCGCGTGGTACGGCAGCCTCGATCTCGTCCAGGAACTTGCGGAACTCGGCGGTGCGGTGGCGACCGTAGCACTTGCCAATGACCCGTCCGGTCGCAATATCGAGGGCGGCGAACAGCGATGTGGTGCCATGCCTTTTATAGTCATGGCTCCTTCGGGCCGCTTGGCCGGGACGTATCGGCAGCATCGGCTGGCTGCGGTCCAGCGCCTGGATTTGGGACTTCTCATCCACACAAAGAACGATGGCGTGCTCCGGCGGCGAGACGTAGAGGCCCACGACATCGCGCACTTTGGCCACAAAGTTCGGATCGGTCGAGAGCTTGAAAGTCTCCATCCGGTGCGGCTGGAGCCCGAAGGCCCGCCAGATGCGTTGTACCGTCGACACCGATAGGCCGCTGGCCTTCGCCATGTCGCGGGAGCTCCAATGAGTGGCGTTCTCAGGGCAACTCTCCAACGTCCTCACGATCACGGCTTCGATGCGGGCATCGTCAATCGTGCGAGGCGCGCCGGAGCGCGGCTCGTCGTGCAGCCCGGCCACGCGCTGCTCAATAAAACGCCGCCGCCACTTGCCTACCGTCTGCCGATCCAGCCCCAGCTTGGCCGCCACTTCCGTGTTCTGCCCGCTTTCCGCACAGGTCAGCACGATCCGGGCTCTCAGAGCCAGCGCCTGTGCCGTCTTCCGCCGCATCGTCAGCGACGTCAGTTCGGCCCGCTCATCATCGCTCAATGTCAGGGGAGCAAGTTGCTGGAAAGCCATTGGAGACTCCGTCGCCGTTTGCTTCCATCCTTGGCACAGCGACACGAATCTACTGCGAATCTATGATTGCGAACTTGTGACTCGGGACACTAGCCGCGCGCCGTCAACAGCGTTGTTGGGGAACGAGGCCCACTTGGCTGCGATCATATTTCATCACTCGGCGGCCCGCGCGGTCGGCAAATCGCTCGCCGCAAGTCCCATGCAAGTGGCAACGCCAATGCCGTAGTCGGGATCGGCGCGATAGAAATGCGCAGCCTGCCGCTTCACGATCTCCCTCGGCACACCTTCCATCGCCGCCTTTACATTGTCGAAGAGCCGCTCCCTCTCGTCGGTGCTCATCAGGCGGAACAAATCGCCAGCCTGGCGATAGTCGTCATTTCCGTCGCGATGGTTGTAGCGACCGGCGTCGCCCGCGAGCTTCAGCGGCGGCTCCTTGACGCTGGGATCCTGCGTCGGTCCGCCGAACGAATTTGGCTCGTAGTAGGCGTCCGGGTTCGGATTGCCGGCAAATCGCATGGCGCCATCGGCATGATATGTATGTACCGGGCAGCGCGGCTTGTTGACCAGAAGCTGCTCGGCGTTGACGCCAACGCGATAACGATGCGCATCCGCATAGCTGAAAATGCGCGCCTGCAGAACCTTGTCTGGCGAATGACCGATGCCGGGCACGACATTGGCCGGCGAGAGGGCCGCCTGTTCGACCTCGGCGAAATAGTTTTCGGGATTGCGGTTAAGCTCGAGAATGCCGACTTCGATCAACGGATAATCTTTGTGTGGCCAGATCTTAGTCAGGTCAAACGGATTGTACCAGTGCTTGCCGACATCGCTCTCCGGCATCACCTGGATGTAGAATTTCCACTTCGGGAAATCGCGGCGCTCGATCGCCTCATAGAGGTCGCGCTGATGGGTCTCGCGGTCATGGGCGATTCTCTGGGCAGCTTCCGCATTGGTCCAGTTCTTGATGCCCTGCTGGGTCTTGAAGTGGAACTTGACCCAGTGACGTTCACCGGCCGCCTTGACGAAGGAATAGGTGTGCGAGCCGAAACCATCCATATGGCGGTAGCTTTGCGGTAAGCCGCGGTCCGACATCAGGATGGTGACCTGGTGCAGGCTTTCCGGCGACAGCGACCAGAAGTCCCACATCGCGGTGTTGGAGCGCAGATTGGTCTTGGGATGCCGCTTCTGGGTGTGAATGAAGTCGCGGAATTTTAGGGGATCGCGGACGAAGAACACGGGGGTGTTGTTGCCGACGATGTCCCAGTTGCCTTCCTCGGTGTAGCAACGTAGCGCAAAGCCGCGCACGTCGCGTTCGGCATCGGCAGCCCCGCGCTCGCCGGCGACGGTCGAGAAGCGCAGGAATGCCTCAGTCTTCTTGCCGATCGTCGAAAGCGCAGCAGCGCGGGTGTATTTGGTCACGTCATTCGTAACCGTCAGCGTTCCGTAGGCGCCGGAGCCCTTGGCGTGCACCGTGCGTTCCGGGATGCGCTCGCGATTCTGGTGCGCGAGAACTTCCAATAGGTGGAAGTCCTGCATCAGGACCGGGCCGAACGGCCCCGCGGTTAACGAGTTTTGGTTATCGGCGACCGGTGCGCCCGACGAGGTGGTGATAATCGGCGATTTATCCATGAGCGTTCTCTTTCTCGGTGCTGTTTGGACTCAATCCCTGGTAACGGCACTTCTCCGTTTGATCGTTCTTCCAGAGAAACGCTTCGTTACCTCCATCCGCAGTCGTTTCGGGCATGGGCCTTCGTCGCTCGACAAGGTCACCTGCTGATAGGAGACTCGGTTGATCGCCGCGACGTTGCGCCTGCACCAATCCATCGTTCGTTAGCGCGGTTTGGCGGTCCTCTTGAAGTCAGGCTTGCGCTCTTCTAGGAAAGCTCTGAGCGCCTCTCTTGCGTCTTCAGATCGAACCTTTGCACCGAACTGTTCGTTCTCGGCCTTCATCGTGGCCCTAATCTGCTCGAGAAATGGGCCGCTTCATGAGTCTCTGGCTTGCGGCAGCGCGTCCGCCGGCTTCGCTGCCAGCTTCCTGGCCGTCTCCGTCGCTCTATCCAGCACCTCATTGTCGGATACGACCTGGGTGACGAGACCGAACTCCGATGGGACACGCAAGACGCTTCCAGCGTGTTCGGTAACGATCTCATCCATCGTCAGAGTTCCGGTCTCTGTCGTGAATTTCACTCCAAATCGAGGTTCGGAGGCGGCTCGCGCCGCCCCGACCGTGTCATCACGCTAGGCCGCATGTTCCCCTGCTTTCGGAATGGCGCCGCTCGCCCGCAAAGCATCAATTTCGGTCGCGCTGAACCCGAGTTGCTGAAGAACCTCCTCGTTGTGTTCTCCAATCTTTGGGGCCCGCTTCGCGGACACTTTGGCGACGCCATGCAACTGAATCGGACTGCTGATCGTCGACGTCAGCTTGCCGCCGGCGCCGTCGAGCGGAACGATGATGTCATTCGCACGGAGCTGGGGATCGTTGATCACCTCTTGCGGCCCACGCACCGCTCCGAACGTCACGTGAACGCCGTTAAACACCTTGTACCAATATGCCATCGGCTGCGAGCCGAACACTTCGTCGAAAATCGCCGTGAGCTCCGTCATGTTCGCCATCAGCTTCGCCGGGTCGGAGAACCGCGCATCCGCCAGGAGATCCGGTCGACCGATCGCCTTCGCCACGGCCTCCAGCTTATCAGGCGTGACGATGAGAACGAACCAGGTATCATCCTTGGCGCGATAGACGTTCATCGCCGCATTCGCGGGATGCTTGCGATCGTGCAGGCCGAAGAATTTCGCCTCACACAGTGCGGCCTGGATCGAAACGCTTGCGGACCATACGCCTTCGGCAAGAAGCGAGGTCGTGACGTGCGCCCCATCGCCGGTGCGCTCGCGACGATAGAGGGCGGTGACGATCGCAGAATAGAGCCCAACCGCTGTGGCATTATCACCGCTCCCGGCCACCGGCCAGGTTGGCGGCGCGCCGGCATCGCGCGTCATCGACAGCAATCCACTGCGTGCCCAGTACGACGTGATGTCAAAACCAGGGAGATTCGCATCCGGCCCCTTGTCGCCGAATCCCGTGATGTCCGCATAGATGAGCCGTGGATTCCACGGCACCACGTCCTCGTATTCCAGCTTCAGCTTTTTACGCGCAGGGTGCGGCGTGTTGACCACCATCACGTCCGCCCATTTGACCAACTTCTTGAGCACTTCAAGAGCGCTCGGCGACTTCAGATCAAGCGCCATACCCCGCTTGTTGCGATTGGCGAGATGCCAGGGGTAGGCATCGTCCGCGACCGGCTGCGGCGGCAAGTGGTTCGCGTGCCGCCACAGTTCGCCGCTCGGGGGCTCCACCTTGATGACGTCGGCGCCGAAGTCCGACAGGATGACCGCGGCGCTGGGGCCTGCGATGAAGCTCGCCAGATCCACCACTTTCAGTCCAGAAAAGATGTTGTCAGCGGACATTCTCTGCTTCCTCAGTGTTGTTGTGCGTGTTCGTTCGAGGGCCGGCTTGCGTGGGCGTCCAGGCGCTCTACCACGCTCGAGATCCAGCCGAGCAAGCGCGTCTGAATCTCGTGGCGGTTGATTTTCGTTGACCATCTCGTAGCGGGCCCCGGGAAATTCCCGAGATCCGAGGGAGAACGGGCTGTAAGCCCATGCCCGCGGTGGTCATTGCCATACACCGTCAAACCCACGGAAATCAGCACGTCGATCGTGTCGATGTAGCGTCTCAGATGCTCGCCCATGCCATGCGCGATCTGGATCACGCCTCGCGTCGGTCCACGGCTATCCCAGCGCGCGCAAGAGACGCATAAGCCATCGTCGGCCGTCAGACGAAACTTGGCGCTGAGAATGGCAGCCATGCGGAGCTCTCCCGATCTGCGCGGACCTCACCGTCCGTGAAACTGCGGCGCGCGTTTCTCGAGAAAGGCGGAGATGCCTTCCTTCTTGTCTTCGGTGGCGCCGCAAATGCCGAAGAAGGACGCTTCCAGGGCAAGGCCTTCGCTTTGGCTGGTCTCCAGTCCCTTGTTCGCGGCGTCCAGCGAGAGCTTCACGGCAATCGGCGCGTTGGCCGCGATCTGTTTCAGGATGGCCTCGGCCCGGTCAATCAGACATGCCGCAGGAACGACCTCATTGACGAGGCCAATGCGATAGGCCTCCTGCGCGGAGATCGTCTCGCCCGTGAGGATCAGCTGCAACGCACGACCTTTACCCACCAGGCGCGGCAAGCGTTGCGTTCCGCCACCGCCGGGCAGCAGTCCCAGCTTCACTTCGGGCTGACCAAATCTGGCGTGCTCCGCCGCGATCCTCATCGTGCAAGCCATCGCCGTCTCGCAGCCACCGCCGAGCGCAAAGCCGTTGACCGCCGCAATCACCGGCTTGCCAAGGTTTTCGATGAGGTCCAGCACACCCTGCCCGAACCGGCTGGATTCCTCCGCCGCGTAGGCGTCGACATGTGCGAGCTCACTGATGTCGGCGCCGGCGATGAAAGCCTTGTCACCAGCGCCGGTGAGAATCACGCCCAGCACGGACGCGTCGCCCTTTGCATCCTCGAATGCAGCCTTCAAATCGGTCCAGGTCGGCGTATTGAGCGCGTTGAGCACCTTTGGCCGACTGACCGTCACGTAGGCGATCGGACCCTTTTTTTCGTACCGAACGTTGGCAAGCGCCAGCGTCGCTCTGGGCAAGGCGCTGGGTGCCGTTGCAAGGGAAGGGGTAAGCGAAGCGGCTCCCGAAACCATGGTCATGTCTCCTGAATGGGGGGCGGCCGACGTCGATAGCGCCGGCTCCACCGAGATGTCACACGAAGGCGCCGTGACCGGTGATGGCCTTGCCGACGATCAGATTCTGCATCTGATACGTACCTTCGTAGGAGTAGAGTGCCTCCGCATCGGCAAAGAAGCGCCCAACGTTGTAGTCGGCAACAATGCCGTTACCGCCCAGGATCTCGCGGCCCCAAGCGACCGTCTCGCGTGACTTCGACGTGCAGAAAGCCTTCGCCAGCGCCGCATGATGGTCGCCGAGCTTGCCTTCATCGTCCATCTGCGCCAGGCGCAGCATCAGGCACTGACACGCCGTCACGTTGGCGAGCATCTTGGCGAGCAGATCCTGAATCAACTGGAACGAAGCGATCGGCTTCCCGAACTGCAGCCGCTCCTGGGCGTATTTAAGGGTTGCTTCGAATGCGCCCATCTGGATACCGGTTGACTCCCAACCCACCATGTATCGCGTCATTCGGAGCACTCGAGCAGTGTCGCGGAACGAGTTGCCGCCTTGCAGGCGGTTCGCCTCAGGCACCCGCACGTCCTTCAGCGTAATCTGGCCGTTCTGGACCACTTTGAGCGCGATCTTGTGCTCGATCTTCTCTACGCTGAAGCCCGGTGTGGATTTGTTTTCGACGATGAAGCCCTTGACCTGGTTGTCGGCGACATCGCGCGCCCAGATGATCGACAGATCACACCACGGCGCGTTACCGATCCACCGCTTCTGTCCATTGAGAATCCAGGTGTCTCCTTCGCGCTTGGCAGTCGTGGTCAGTCCGCCGCTCGCCCCGGATCCCACCAAGGGCTCGGTGAGGCCGAAGCAGCCGATCTTTTCCCAGCGCGCCATCGGCGGCAGCCATTTCTGCTTCTGCTCTTCCGATCCATCGAGATAGATCGAGCCCATAGCCAGTCCGCTGTGCACTCCGAAGAACGTGCAAATGGATGCGTCAACACGCGCCAGTTCCATCGCGACAAAGCCGAACAGCTTCTGACTCCCGCCCGCGCAGCCATACCCCTCGTAGCCAAGCCCACCGATGCCGAGATCATTGAACGACGGCAACAGTTCGAACGGAAACGCGTCATCGGCCCAATATTTGTTGATGATGGGCTGAACCTTGGTCTCCATGTAGGTCCGCACCTTCCGGACGACCGCTTTCTCCTCGGAGGTGAGAAGATCGACCAGTTGGTAGAAGTCGCCATTCGGGACGGGTACTGGCTTTGGTGCTGCGGTCTTGCTTGCTGCGCTCGCTGTGGGCATTTGGGATCTCTCCTCGCTGCGGCTCGGAAGCCTGAAAGAGTTGACGGACGGGTTGGACGTATGAACGATCTCGCCAGGGGCCTCAGGCGACCGGCGCCCTCGATTTCGTTTGGTTCGAGGTAACCTGGTTGCGCAGCTCAAGCAGGCCGAGCAGGACTTCGTCGCGCTCTGCCGCAAGTTCGTCGATCGAGCGCGAGCCGACCTCGGCATGGACACCGTCAATCAGTTTCTTCTGAACCTCAGGCGTCAGCTGCGGAGAACCCAGCACCTTCCACCAGGCGGTCATGGGGCCGGTGAATTGCTGGAAGAAATGCTCGATGCCACCCTGGCCGCCGCCGAGATGATTGAGCAGCACCTGCCCCATGATGCCCCAGCGGAGACCCGGGCCCCAGCATAATGCGGTGTCGACATCGGTGACGCTGACGACGCCCTCGGCGACGAGATGGTAGACCTCCCGCGCCAGCGCGGCCTGCAAACGGTTCGCAACGTGCCCAGGGACTTCTTTGTTCAGGCGGACAGTCCGCTTGCCGAGGCTCGTGTAGAACTCAGCGACGCGCTGGATCGTGCTCTCCGACGTCTTTACTCCGCCGACGATCTCGACCAGCGGGACCAGATGCGGCGGATTGAACGGGTGGCCGATCACGCAACGCTCCGGATGTTTTTCACACGCCGACTGGATCTCGCTCATGGTCAAGCCCGACGAGCTTGAGGCGATAATGACGCCGGGGTGCAGCAGCTCATCCAGTTGCCGATAAAGCGTCTTCTTGAAGTCGATCTTCTCGGGCCCATTTTCCTGGACTAGATCGGCATCCTTGACCGCGTCGGTGAGGACCGAAGTGAATGACATCCTGTTCTGAGAAGCACCGGATGCCAGGCCAAGCCGTTGCAGTGCGGGCCAGGCCGCTCCAACAAAGCGCTTCAATGCCGCTTCGGCGCCCGGCGCAACGTCTGTCGCTACCACGTCAAGGCCTTTGGCAAGGAAGAGCGCGGCCCAGCTTGCGCCGATGACGCCCGTGCCAATGATGGCAACTCGGCGAATGGGTTTGTCTTGCGACATGTCACTTCTCCTTCGGGATCTCGGCGTAGGCAATGCCGGTGAGGTTACCCTGTGCGTAGAGGAAGTCTCGCTTCCCGGATCCATCGAGCCGTGCGGAGTAGACCGAGCCGGCGAAATCGGTCACGAACATGCAGTTGTTTGGAACGTCGAGCGTGATACCGATCCCCTCCATGAGATGGGTCACCACGATCTCCGGCGCGATAGGCTTCCTGTCGATCGAGGCGCGGTTCACAGTGTTGCCGCGCGGAGGGTCGCCGCGGTCGGTCCAGTAGAGAACGCGGTTCTTGTGGTCGAGCTCGAGATCGATCGGCTCCGGCAGACCATCGAAGAAGATCTCGATGTCAGACCTGCTCGCGGCAGTCTGGCCCGCGAGAATCTCGACATTGGCCCGGTAGATACAGCCAAGCCCGCCATTGTCCGGTCCCTTTTGTGACCAGTAGATCCGCCCCAATTTCGAGTCGATCGCGAGCCCAATGCACCATCGCGCCTGGTCCTGGCGATCGGCATCGCCGCGCCCCGCCTCGATGAGCGTCTCCAGCCGCGAGCCGTCGAGATTGCATCGCATGACGCGCATGCCCTCGCGGTCGCACCAATAGAGCCTGCCGCCTTTCTTATCGAGAATCATCTGTTTCGGAGTGTGGGTCCGTCCCGGCGCGACGATTGTCTGGCGGTTGCTGCCGTCGAGATCGGCGCGCTCGATGGACCCGTCGTTCAGGTTCGGGACACCCATGTTGGTCCAGTAGATGTGGCCAGCTTCAACATCGACGGCGATGCCGTCGGGGAGCCGGCAGTCCGTCACAATGGTTTTGTGGTCGGAGCCATCCGTATTCATGGAGTGAATGCGGCCGGCGTTCAGCTCGAGCACGAAGAGGCGCGGGACAACCGCCCTGCCAACAGCGCTTTCAGAAGATTTTATGACTGCCTCGGGCATATCGCACACCTTTGTTGCGCTCTGACAAAAGTGGGGATCAGAACTCGACCGCGACTGTGCCGCGACAGCCGACCATTATCTTGGACAGGAGTGCGACCGCTGGAATGATTGCGCGTCTCCGAGCGCAAGCTCGTGGACAGGTTTGCGGATCTTGTTCAGGGCCGCCGCTTCCAATCGATCGACGACGATGATCTGCCGGGCAGAAACCGTCGCACACTGATCCGCGAACACGGCGCCCACGGTGTCCTCAAGCGCGACTTCGAACCTGTGATCGCGGCCGCACCGAGGCGTTGCGCTAAAGGCATGGGCCATACCGGGCTACAAACGATCTTCTTGAGCCGCCCTGCCACAGGGGCCGCCTCTGAGAGCGGGGCTTAGCTAGATCCAGCCGCCCTCCCTGCTTCAAGTCAGAAGCTGACAAGAGGACCCGCTGATTAAGAGACCTCCAATTCGCATTGATATCTCAACGGAACTTTTCCAACTGGGTTAGAATCCACCCCTCCAGATCAATGGCTTAGCGTGAAATCCAGCTGCGAGAGCGCGCAAAGGCTGGATGAATCAACGCGTCCGAGACGTCAGTCGTCTAGTCACGGCGAGTAATTGGCTTGCCGGCGACGGGCATGCTCTTCGCAGTCGCCCGGCTTCTTCGAAGGACAAACGCGCGACGCGCCAACGACGAAAAAAGGCCGATGGCAAACCGCCATCGGCCAGAAGTCGACCTGGTCGGAGCCGCGCCAGAACGGCCGCGAGGCTCGGAGCGTGTCGGGAGAGGACCGGCGCTCGTCAGGTCTTGTGCCACGTTGCGCCGATCAAGGGGAAAGGGCGGATCGCGACGCCGCCACCCTACGACTGGTCACCTCTTTCCGATTGAACAGATTTGCCGAGAACGGTCTGCAACTGCGCAATCGTGCGCCTCGATCTCGCTCGGGTCGACCGGAGCGCCATGTTGCCGCGTAGACGAGCTCGCGTTTCAGTAGTCGCCGACGCGACGCCATACCTACGTATGGTTCCGTGCCCCCTTCAGATGATCGCGCTTTACGAAGGGGCAATTGAGACCACGGGCCCGATCGCCCTAGTCAGTCTAGATGCATGGGAAAGCGCATCGGCTCATCCGATGCGACCGTGGCAAAGAGGGACATCGACGAACGGAAGGAGACAACAATGCAGAGCCGTCTGGAATGCTCCAGGACTGTTGGTGCCACGCGATGTGCGGTCTGTGACGGCAAGTCTGGTCTCGTCCGGCACTATTCACACCGCTTTGTTCGCAAAAGTGCGTCGATCGTTTCAGAACGCGCCGGGAAAGCGACCGCAGCTGGCTGCCGTGGCTCCGGATCGCGCTGAACCCGCTGCCGGAGAACCGCGCGAGGGTATCATGACATTCGAGATTTCACGACGAGGCAAGGCATATCTGGAAACAGCAAAGACCTTGTTCCGCAGCGCCCAGACCATGACCGATTGCGCGGTTGCGGCTCAGCTCAGGGCGCTGGCCGAGGATTATGAGCGGCGTGCCGAGAAAGCGTCGCATGCCGACGCGGCCAGAGCTTTGGCCCGCTCGACTGCCGCCGCTGAACGGCTGAATGCGTGGTAAGGGGTCGAAAGCCGACCTTCGCTACAAAGCCCGGCTATGCCGCCTTGATCAAGTCCGCTGCCTTCTCGGCAATCATGATGGTCGGCGCATTGGTGTTGCCGCCGACCAGCGTCGGCATGACCGAAGCATCGACGATCCGAAGTCCCTGCAACCCGCGCACGCGCAGCTTGGGGTCCACTACGGCCGTGTCATCGACACCCATCTTGCAGGTGCCCACAGGGTGATAGATCGTATCGGCCTTGTTGCGGATGTGATCCATCAGCGCCTCGTCAGAGGTGATCCCGGCGGCGAAGAGATCCCTGTGGCGATACTTCGCCAACGCCGGCGCCTGCACGATCCGCCGCACGAGCTTGACGCCCTTCAGCATGATCTCGGCATCGCGCGCGTCGGATAGAAAACGCGGATCGATACGCGGCGGCGCCAGGGGATCGCTGCTGGTCAGGCCGACCTCGCCGCGCGAGTAGGGCCTCAGTTGGCAGACGCGGCAGGAGAAGCCATAGCCAAAATGCACCTTGCGCATATGGTCCTCCAGTTTGGCGATGATGAAATGCAACTGAAGATCGGGGCGATCGAGGCTGGGATCCGATTTCAGGAAGGCTCCGCCTTCCGAACCGGGCGACGCGAAGAGGCCCGTTCCGTTTCTGCGCCATTGAAGCATGCTGCGACCCAGCTTGACCACGCCGCCCGGGGTGAGACCGAACAGGTCGGTCTCTTTCGATGAATAGCATGTGATGCAATCGAGGTGATCCTGCAGATTCCTGCCGACCCCCTTGAGCTCGTGTACGACGCCGATTCCATGTCGCCTAAGTTCATCCGCCGGACCGATACCGGAGAGCAGCAGAAGCTGCGGCGAGCCGAAGGTTCCGCCGCAAAGGATCACCTCACGCGAGGCTTCGGCGACCTCTTCGCGCCCGCCGCGGCGGTAGCGCAGGCTGGTCGCACGCTTGCCGTCGAACACGATCCCGGTGACTTGCGCGTGCGTAATGACCGTGAGGTTCGGCCGGTTCATCACCGGATGCAGATAGGCGGCTGCCGTCGAGCAGCGTTCGCCGTTCCTGTCGCCGTCCCAGAACTGGGTCACCTGATAAAGACCGGCCCCCTCCTGTTCCGGTCCATTGAAGTCGTCATTGCGACGGATCTGGTTCTCCGCGCAGGCTTCTACAAAGGCCGACGCGATCGGCCGCGGGCTGCGCTGGTTGGCGACGCGCAGCGGGCCGTCACCGCCATGAAAAGCATCGGCGCCGCGCTCGTTGCCTTCCGCACGCTTGAAGTAAGGCAGGACCTCCTTCCACGACCAGCCCTCGCATCCAAGTACTGCCCAGTCGTCATAGTCGGTGTGATGGCCGCGGATATAGATCATGCCGTTGATCGCACTCGATCCGCCCAGCGCCTTGCCGCGCGGCTGGTAGCCTCGGCGTCCGTTGAGCCCGGGCTGCGGCTCTGTCTCGAAGGCCCAGTTGTTGATCTTCGGCTTGCCCGACAGCATTGCCGCCACGCCGATCGGCGCCCTGACGACAACACCCCTGCCCTCGCCGCCGGCCTCGATTAGGCAAACGGTGAGCCTGTGATCTTCCGAAAGGCGAGCCGCGAGCGTCGCGCCGGCAGAGCCGCCGCCTGCGAGAACATAATCGTATGCCACCGAGTCTCTCCCTTGTCGGATTTTATCCACGGCGGGGTGGCGAACCAAAGCTGATGTCGCGATCCTCAATCGCGCTTGTCAGTTGACACCAAGTCCGACTCCGACGGCTCTGAATGTTTATCGAGCCAACTCGCCGAGCAGGCGCCGTGCCGCAAGAAGATCAACAGTTTCAAAACCCTCTGTGAACCGATTATAAACCTCTTCCAACAGCTTTTTGGGCTCGCCAGGGTTGCCCTGATCGGCCTTCAGCCGGGCGAGACTCATCGCGGTCCGCAGTTCCCAGGCGAGCGCGCCTTGCTTGCGCGCCAGTGCCGCCGATTGCAGGAAGAGAGCGGCTGCCGCGTCGGCGGGATTGTCCAATAGCGCGAGCAGTCCTTTCACCCGCAGAACCTCGGCCGTGCACCAATGCTCCCTGTTGAGATCCCTGCCTGCGAGCTGCGCCATCAGCGATACGGCGTCAGAACGGCGACCCGCCGCGATTGCGGACTCGCTGAGATGCGCCAGGATGAGAGGAACGAACACTTCATATTGCATTTCGGCCAGCAGACGCAGCCCCTCGCTCGCCAGCGGCATCGCCGTGTCGAACTCATTCCGCCTGGTCTGGCACAGAGCCAGAAGGCAATTCCCAATCCCCACCTGCGGTTTTATCAAATGAGTCCTGGCGTGCTCGATCAGCTCGACGATGTCGTGCTCGACGGCGTCGATATCGGTATCGGACAAGTACCTGTGGAAGCTGGCCCATGTCATCGCCACGCTGAGCGGCATTGCGAATTGAAGCGGCCTCGCCGCTTCGAGCACGCGCAAACCCAACAACTCGGCCTGCTCGGGAAATCCCTGCAGCCACAGCGTGCTTGCGAGATTGCCGAGCGTATCAACGCGACGGTCGTAGCCGATCGCATTGACCTGCGCGAGCCGCGCCTTTTCCGTGTCGATAGCGAGCGAGCGCTCGAGATGCGTTCGCGACTCTGCCAGCCTGCCGAGATGATGCAGAGAATGACCCAGCATCCACTCCGCCAGGGCGGTCGGACCTGGATCAGACAGCTTCCTCGCATCTTCGGCACAACGTTGCGCAAGTTCGAGCGCCTCATCGTAGCGGGTCCGGATATTCCCTCCCCAGGAGGCCAGATAGCGCAGTATCAATTTGCCCTGCGTTTCGCGAACGGTGTTTTCCAGCGTCCTGGTCCAGGCGACCATCGCTTCCACCGAAAAGCTCGTCGTGAACAACTGGGAGCTCGCGAGCGCCAGATGGATCACGATCTGCTGGTCTGTCGCCTTGCCATCCTCTCGGTCGGGCGCAACCGCGGCGGCTCGGATCGTCCAGTCACGGCATTCGGCAAACAAGGCTTTGCTCAACCAGATTGAACTCGCGTGGCTCGTCAGGTCGACGCCAATGCGTGGATCGCCGCTAGGTCCAAATGCCCAATGCAGTGCGGCGCGGATGTCATCGAGATGTGTCACCAGGGCGCGCCGATCATCCGTCGGCAAATCCGCCTCATTCGCCACTTTCAAAAATGAGCAATAGTATTCGGCGTGCGCGCGCCGGAATTGGTCGAGCTCTCCGGCATCGGCCAATTTCAGCGCGGCATATGTGCGTGTCGTGTCCAGCAGACGATAGCGCGCGATCGATCCTGTCGTGTCGGCTGAGGCCAGCGATTTCATCAGCAGCCCGCCGACCGCGTCGAACACCTCTTCCGCCCCGACCCCTGGGCCTCCGGCGACCTGCTGCGCGGCTTCGAGCGTGAAGCCTGTGACGAATACGGCCAGGCGCCGCAGAACCGTGCGCTCGACCTCCGACAACAAATTGTAGCTCCAGTCGAGGGTCGCGCCCAGTGTCTGATGACGCGGCGGAGCGGTCCGGCGCCCGGGCCAGCGCAAGGCAAATTCACTGTCGAGCAGCCTTGCAATCTCTTGCAGGCCGTAGGCGCCGACGCGCCCCGCCGCCAGCTCGATGGCAAGTGCGTTGCCGCCCAGCTTGCGACAAATATTGCCGGCGATCCTCACGTCCTGATCCGCCAGGTTGATCTGCCCGCCGCTCGTCGTCGCGCGCTGCACGAACAGTTTCACGGCCGGGAAGCCGAGCAACTCGGCGGCCGTCAGACTTGAGCCATCGGGCGGAGTTTCGAGGGGAGAAAGGCGGTAGACGTTTTCGTCGCCGACGCGCAGGACTTCCCGGCTGGTCACCAGCAGATGAAGCTGCGGCAGCGCCGCAAAAAGCCTCTCCGACAGCGCCGCCGCCTCCGAAACAAGATGTTCGGAGCCGTCAAGAATCAGCAGGACGGGCTTGCCATGCAAATGGCCAACCAATCCCGGTATCGGATCGCCGGACTGCACCGGCAGGCCGAAGGCCGACACGACGGCTGGCGCCAACAGCCGCGGATCGGCGACCGGGCTCAGCTCCACGAAGCAGACGGCGCCAAAAAATTCGGGCAGCAATCTGCGCGCAACGGATAGCACCACCGTTGTCTTGCCCAGCCCGCCTGGTCCGACAACGGTCACGAACCGCTCGCTCGTCAGCTTGTGACAGATTTCGCTGACGATCTCGTCGCGCCCTACCATCTGCCCGAGCGCCGGTGGCAGAGGGTAGTGAGCTTCAGGAAATTCATCGGCGGTCGGCAAACCAACCATCTCCCGCGACGTCGGCGCAACGAAGCAATAGCCGCGGCCCGGCACATTCGTGAGGTACCGCTCGCCACCCTCACCGGTATCGAGGGCCTTGCGCAACGCCGTGAGATGGACCCGAAGGGTGACCTCTTCGACAAAAATCCCGGGCCAAACCTTGGCGATCAGCTCTCTTTGGCCGACCACTTCACCCGCATTCTGAACCAGAGCGAGGAGGATATCGAACGCACGGCTGCCAAGCTTGACCGTCTCGTCGGCCTTCTTGAGAACGCGTTCCGAGGGATACAACCGAAACGGCCCGAAGGAGACGACCTCCTGGGTACGAGGGCCGCTCGTAGGAATAGCCGTCTGCAAGGCAAATACTTCTTATAGGGAGCAACGATCGGCGCGACGGTCTGGTCGACCCGACCGCTGCGGCGACCGGGTGCCTCAACTTTGATCTTAACGGCCGGGTCTCGGGATTAAAATACCATTTTTCGCTCCGCATCTAAGCGGCCGGTCAAGCAGCATGTGCTCCGATTCGGGTGCTTTGAGAAATTGCAAAGCAAAAGCAACGGCTTCCGCAATCTTTCCTCGATTGACACGATCTACAGAGCAGAGGCCTGGAAGACTTACCCATTCCTGCCGCGACGAGCAAAATTCGCTAAATTGCGCAAAAGAGACGGCCACATCAACGCCCGGCTGCAATTCCTGGACGCGCAATCTCTTTCGGTCCGTTCTCGCTCCACGTGGAGCGACAGCTGCTTTTTGCGGGCGACAGGCAAGTACAGCTCGGAAGCCGCGCTTTCGATATTCATGCCTTTCTGGTCCAGCGCCCCGGCGAGGTGGCCCGCAAAGAGCAACTGATCGCCCGAGCCTGGCCGCAAATCGTCCGAGCCGCCACGTTATTGCATCCCGCCTGCAGTTTCATACGAAACGGCCGCTCGTAATCCGCGCATCGCAACGTCCTTCTGGAACGCAAAGCTGTCCCAGCGGCGGCAATCTCATCCAAGATCGCAGCCAGCATTCGCATCACATTGCCGCGGAGCTCTGAGCGAGAGCGTGTCGGCAGGTGCGAAACGATGCAGTCCTCGAACAACCCGCGTGAGAGCAGCGGTTCTCCACCGCTCGCGAACGCATTTGACTTCGAATGAACGCGGAGCAAACCCAATGAATGTCAAAATCGTCGCTGACCCGCTTCGCAGGCCGGCTGTTTCCGCGTCTTCTCATGTCGTGGGGCATCTCATCGAGCGCTGGCGCGTGTCGGACTTCTTCGAGCTCGGCAAACCACGTGTGATGCTGCTCGCTGTCTTCACCGCAGTCGTAGGATTGACCTGCGCGCACGGCGATCTCGATCCCTTTCAAGCTCTTGTTGCGGTTCTCGCCATCGCTGCCGGCGCCGCCGCCTCCGGCGCGCTCAATATGTGGTATGACGCCGACATCGATGCGGTGATGGCGCGCACCGCGATGCGGCCAATTCCCCGCGGCCGCATCTCGAAGATCGAGGCGCTCGTCTTTGGTGTCGCTCTTGCTGTCGTCGCAGTCGCTGCCCTCGCGCTGGCCGCGAATCTCGCGGCTGCCACGCTGCTGGCCGGAACAATCCTCTTTTACGTTGTCGTGTACACGGCGTGGCTGAAGCGGTCTACACCACAGAACATCGTCATCGGCGGTGCCGCCGGCGCGCTGCCGCCCGTCATCGGCTGGGCTGTGGCAACAGGGGAGATCGGGCTCGAATCCCTTACGCTGTTTCTCATCATCTTCCTGTGGACGCCGGCCCACTTCTGGGCGCTGGCGCTCAACCGGAACGAGGATTATGAGCGCGCCGGCGTGCCGATGTTGCCGGTTGTCGCGGGATGGCAGGCCACGACGCGACAGATCCTGATCTACAGCGGCTTGATGGCCGTCGCCTCGGAGCTCCCCTTTGTGCTGGGATTTGCCGGCATCGCGTATGGCGCGATTGCCGCAATCTGTGGGGCGATCTTCCTCCTGCTCGCCGTCCGACTGAACAGCAGCACCGGGCCGGATCGCCGCGCCGCTCACAGGCTGTTCGTATTTTCCATCTCCTATCTGTTCGTGCTGTTTGCGGCGCTCCTGATCGACCAGGGCGGCGGTTCCTCCTCGTCCAGGCACGGCGGCCGCATCGTCGGATGGGTGCATGCCGAGCACCTGCAGGGCTCGGTTCGCAGCGCATCCCCTTCTCTCAACATCAGCGCAGGCGAGGTCTGACATGCGATACGGTTTACTGGCCGCGGTCCTGATGGGTGCCGCGACACTGGGCGGCTGCGACGGCGTGCTCGATCCCAAAGGGCCTATTGCCATCGCCGAGCGGCAAATCCTGTTCAACTCGCTCGGCATCATGCTGGCGATCGTGATCCCGACGATCGTCGCCACGCTGGGCGTTGCCTACTGGTTTCGTGCATCGAACACGCGTGCGCGCTATCGGCCGGATTTCACCTACTCCGGCCGTCTCGAGATGCTGGTCTGGTCGATTCCGGCGATGACGGTGTTTCTGGTCGGCGGTGTCGCCTGGGTCGGCTCGCACGATGTCAGCCCGCGCAAGCCCATCGTGTCCACAGTGAAGCCATTGCGAGTCCAGGTCGCTTCGCTCGACTGGAAGTGGCTGTTCATCTATCCCGACCAGGGCATCGCCAGTGTCAACTATCTGGCGATCCCCGTGGGCACGCCGGTCAGTTTCGAACTGACGTCTTCCGGCGTGATGAACAGCTTCTTCGTACCGCAGCTTGGCAGCCAGATCTACACCATGGCCGGAATGGTGACGCGCCTTCACCTGCAGGCCGACCAGCCGGGCAGCTACCGCGGAATGTCCGCGCAATTCAGCGGCGACGGCTTTTCGGACATGTACTTCAATGTCGACGCCGTGGCAGCCGAAAAGTTCTCGGAATGGGTGGACGCAACGCGCAGCGTCGGGCCCGAATTGAATGCCACGACATATGCGGAGCTGGTCAAGCCAAGTGCTGCGACGACGCCGTTCACCTATCGCACGGTCGTTCCCGGCCTGTTCGACACGATCCAGGTTTCCCAAACGCAACAGTCTGACGATGCGTTGTGCCGCACCTATTCCACCTCAATGAGGGCAGAAAAATGAGTCTACTTGGCAAGCTCGACTGGAGCGCAATTCCCCTGGACCAGCCCATCATCATGGGCGCTTCGGGCGGCATGGTCCTGGTCATCGTATCCATCCTTTCGTGGGTCACCCTCAAGGGTTATGTGCCCTATCTCTGGCGGGAATGGATCACTTCGGTCGACCACAAGCGCATCGGCGTCATGTACATCATCCTGGCGCTGATCATGCTGTTGCGCGGATTTGCCGACGCCCTCATGATGCGGGCGCAGCAGGCTCTTGCCGCAGGCGGCGCGCAAGGATATTTGCCGCCGGAGCATTTCGACCAGATCTTCTCGGCGCATGGCACGATCATGATCTTCTTCATGGCGATGCCATTCGTGATCGGCATGATGAATTTCGCAGTGCCGCTTCAGCTCGGCGTCCGCGACATGGCCTTTCCCACCCTGAACTCGGTCGCCCTCGGGTTGACCGCGTCGGGCATCCTGCTGACCAACATCTCGCTCGCGGTCGGCGAGTTCGCGAAAACCGGTTGGGTCGCCTATCCGCCGCTCAGTGAGCTGCAATTCTCGCCCGGCGTCGGCGTCGACTACTATCTCTGGGCGCTCCAGATCTCGGGTGTGGGCACGTTGATGACGGGAATAAACTTCGTCGCCACGATCCTGAAGACGCGGGCGCCCGGGATGAGCCTGATGCGCATGCCCGTGTTCTGCTGGACGGCGCTCGCTTCGAATCTGCTCATCGTCGCGGCGTTCCCAGTCTTGACGGCAACGTTCGCGATGCTGCTGCTCGATCGCTACCTCGGATTCCATTTCTTCACGACCGATGCCGGCGGCAATGCGATGATGTACGTCAACCTATTCTGGGTCTGGGGCCATCCGGAGGTCTACATCCTGGTGTTGCCGGCGTTCGGCATCTTTTCCGAGGTGGTGTCGACCTTCTCCGGGAAACCCTTGTTCGGCTACCGCTCCATGGTCGCCGCGACGATGGCGATCTGTGTGCTGTCATTCATCGTCTGGCTGCACCACTTCTTCACCATGGGCGCAGGCGCCAACGTCAACGGCTTCTTCGGTGTGATGACGATGATCATCGCGGTGCCGACCGGCGTGAAGGTCTTCAACTGGCTGTTCACGATGTATGGCGGCCGCGTCCGCTTCACCGTCCCGATCCTGTGGTCGATCGGCTTCATGGTGACGTTCGTAATCGGCGGCATGACTGGCGTCCTGATGGCCGTGCCTCCGGCAGACTTCCAGCTGCATAACAGCCTGTTCCTGATCGCCCACTTCCACAACGTCATCATCGGAGGCGTCGTGTTCGGCCTGATGGCGGGCTACAATTACTGGTTCCCCAAGGCATTCGGCTTCAAGCTCGACGAACGATGGGGCGCGGCTTCGTTCTGGTGCTGGCTGATCGGCTTCTATCTCGCGTTCATGCCGCTCTACTGGCTGGGCCTGTTGGGCATGACCCGCCGTATGCAGCATTACGACGTCGTCAGCTGGCAGCCCTGGCTGATCGCTGCGGCAGTGGGCGCGGCCGTTATTCTAGCGGGCGTCGTTTGCCAAGTGGTGCAGCTCGTCGTCTCGATCCGCAATCGCGAACAGCTGCAGGCGAGCGCGGACCCGTGGGACGGCCGCACCCTGGAATGGGCAACGGCCTCGCCGCCGCCGGCCTGGAATTTCGCGGTGCTGCCAAAGGTCACGAGCCTCGACGCGTTCTGGAACATGAAGCAGCGCGAACGCTCGCATGAGCCCCAGCCGGCGAAGCAGAGCGGGTTCGAGCCGATCGAGATGCCAAAAAGCAGCCCCGCCGGCTTCGTCATCGCATTCTTCGCCGTCATCAGCGGCTTTGCCCTGATCTGGCACATCTGGTGGATGGCCGGGGTTGGAGCGATCGGAATCTTCCTGACCATGCTCGCCTTCGCGTTCCGCGATGAAGACGAGACGGAAGTCCCTCCCGATCAGATCGCGCATTTCGAACAGGCGAATTCGATGGAGATTGCGGCATGAACATCGCTGTTGCAGTTGATGGAGACGTCCGGCACGAGGCACGGCTGAGCGCAAGCGAAGCTGGTCCGGCCACCAAGCGGATCGTGGTCGGCTACGGCTTCTGGATCTTCCTGCTGAGCGACATCGTGATGTTTGCGGCGCTGTTTGCTGGATACGCGGTGCTCGTACACGCGACCGCAGGCGGTCCGACCGGCGCGCAGCTGTTCAATCAGCGTGCCGTCGTGATCGAAACCGCCTGTCTTTTAGCCTCGAGCTACACCTGCGGACGGATGTCGCTCGCCATCGAATCGCAGCGCTTTGGCCTCACCTATCTGGCGGCCCTCGTCACCTTCGTGCTCGGGGCCGCGTTCCTGGCACTGGAATTACGGGAGTTCGCCGGCATGATTGCGATCGGCGCCGGACCGCAACGCAGCGCCTTCCTCTCCGCCTTCTTCGCCGTGGTTGGCTGTCACGGACTGCATGTTACCGCCGGCCTGGTCTGGCTGGCGGTGATGATGGCCCAGGTTGCCATCAAGGGCTTTCGTCCGAACGTCGAACGTCGCCTGCTCTGCTTCTCGCTGTTCTGGCACGCCCTCGATATCGTCTGGGTCTGGCTGTTCACGGTCGTCTATCTGATGGGAGTCGTTTCATGACCGACACGCAGTATGATCGCGCACCTGGTGATGCGTCGGCACTACCGGATGTGGAACGCGGCACGTCCTCCGGCGCACTCGTCTACAACATTGGATTGGCGCTGGCGGTGATCCTCACGGCCATGTCGTTCTGGGTTGCCAATACCTCGCTGCTCTGGCCGCCCGGCGTCGCGCTCGGACTGATCGTGCTGGCGATCGCGCAGATGGGGATTCATCTGGTATTTTTCCTGCACGTCACCACCGGCCCCGACAACACCAACAACGTGATGGCCCTCGCCTTCGGCGTGCTGATTGTGCTGCTCGTCGTTGTCGGATCGCTTCTGATCATGGCGGACCTGAACGACAACATGATGATGGGGCCGGAGATCATGGACCTTCATATGCAGCGCTGAGACGCCATTGCGAGCTATATCGGGACGACGCCTGAAGCGCACGGACGTCGTCCCGGATCTCTCATTCCAACAAACCTGTTCCAATACCAGCAAAGACGTTCGCGCGACAAATTCGTCGAGGCCATAGCATCGCAGCATCCCTCAATGATGGAGCTGCCCCATGATGATCCGGCTTGCCATTGTACTGGCTTCAGCAGCACTCAATGCCTCCCCCCTCCCTGCCGCCGCTTCGCAATGCGCGGCGCCGTCCACAATCGCCACCATCCGGACGCACTGGTCGGCCGTCCGCAGTCAATTCAGCAATGCCACCGATCGTGAAACCGCATGCCGCGCCTACGCAGCTTCCTTCTATGAGTCGGTAACGACCCGTCAGGCGGCCGCTGGATGCCCGGGCGGTGCGAGCGTCAGCGCACTCGACCTGGAGATCAACACCTTCAACGAGCTGCTGGCAACAAAGTGCGGCGGCTAAGCAGCCGCCGTGGCGCATTCATTTTCGAAAGGTTGGGCCAATGATTCTCTTTCCGCTTCTGTCGTCCTGGATCTGGCTGCAGGTCTTCACTTCCGCACACTTTTCGCAGCGAAAACCCGCGTTCATTTCCGGTGCGCGGCGAAAAGCAAAGCAAGACCATCCCGGCGACGGCAATCCCATTCAATAAGGCGACCAGCCGCTGCGTCACAGTCAAGACCGGAACGAGATCGACCTCGCTTCGGATGAAGAAAGCACAAAGGTGAACCCATGCCAAAAACGGCCTTGAGCGTCGTCAAAAGCGCCAACGCGCAAGCAACGACCCCTCGCCTCTTCGTTCTCGAGCTGAACGCCGGGAATATTCACGTGATGAACACCGACGGTTCCGACCGCAAGACGATCGTGACGGGATGTCATCTGCCCGACGGCATCGTCGTCGATGTTGAGAAAGGCCATATCTATTGGACCAATATGGGCATTCCCAACCTCAACGACGGGTCCATCGAGCGCGCCGATCTCGATGGCAAGAACCGCAAGGTCATTGTCCCGGTCGGCGAGACCCACACCCCGAAGCAGATCGTTCTCGATAAAAAGTCCGGCAAGCTCTACTGGTGCGACCGCGAGGGCATGCGCGTCATGCGTTGCAACCTCGATGGATCGCGACTAGAGACGCTGATCGAAGCGGGACGCGGCGATGCCGACGCACGCGATCCGACCAAATGGTGCGTCGGGCTCTCGATCGATCCCAAGCACCGGAAGATCTATTGGTCGCAAAAGGGCCCCGACAATGCGGGCCGCGGCGCCATCTTCCGCGCCAATCTCGAAATCCCCGCCGGCCAGACGGCGACCAATCGCTCCGACATCGAGGTTTTCTTCGACCGGCTCCCGGAGCCGATCGACCTCGAGCTCGATCACGAGAACCGCGTCATGTACTGGACCGACCGTGGCGATCCGCCGCGCGGCAACACCGTGAACCGCGCGTCCATCGACGACAAGCCGGCTGAGCCCGAGATCGTGGTGACCCATCTGATGGAAGGCATCGGTATCGCGCTCGACGTGCCCGGCGACCGCATGTTCGTCACCGACTTCGCCGGCTCGGTCTACTCCGCGCGCCTCGACGGATCCGGCGAGCGCAACTTCCTGTACGCCCAGGGCAACCTCACCGGCATCGCCTATGCCGAAATCCCCAAGGAGAAGTGACATGTCGCAAACCAAACCCATTCGCCGGGTCGCCATCATCGGAACCGGAGTCATCGGCGCGAGCTGGACCGCGCTTTTCCTCGCGAAAGGACTTGAGGTTGTGGCAACAGACGTTGCGCCGGACGCGGAAGCGGCTTTGAAGCGCTTTGTCGCAGCGGCCTGGCCGGCGCTGCAACGGCTAGGCCTCGCGTCCGGCGCGTCCCAGAACAAGCTGACCTTCACGGCCGCGCTAGCCGCCGCCGTGAAGGACGCCGACCTGGTCCAGGAGAACGGACCAGAGAAGATCGACTTCAAGCGGACGCTCTATCGGCAACTCGACGATCTGCTGCCCGCCGACGTCATCATTGCCTCGAGCTCCTCGGGCCTGACCATGAGCGAAATCCAGGCGGCTTGCGAAAAACACCCCGAACGCTGCGTGATCGGCCATCCCTTCAATCCGCCGCATCTGGTTCCGCTGGTTGAAATCGTCGGCGGCGCGAAGACGTCGGAAAGCACGATTCAGCGCGCCGCCGCCTTCTACACGGACCTCGGCAAGAAGACCGTGCGTCTCAACAAGGAGGTCCCCGGGCATGTCGCGAACCGCTTGCAGGCCGCGCTCGCCCGCGAGGTCTACCATCTCGTCGCCGACGGCGTCGTCAGCGCCGCCGATGTCGACACCGCGTTGAGCTGGGGACCGGGCCTGCGCTGGGGCATCATGGGCCAGTTGATGCTCAATCATCTCGGCGGCGGCCAGGGTGGCATCGAGCATTTCTTCCAGCAGTTTACCGGTCCCATGACGGCCTGGTGGAAAGTGCTGGGCTCGCCGCAGCTGACGCCCGAGGTGCAAAAGAAGCTGATCGACGGCGTCCACGCCGAAGTCGGCTCGCGCTCGATCAGCGAACTGGAAGCGGAACGTGACGAGATCCTGCTGGGCCTCATCGAGCTCCGCAAGAGAGTCGAACAAGCGAGCGCCCCGCGACTGAGGGAGCGCGCTGTCTAAGACCTGACCGTTGCAGATCAAAGCCCCGAAAGGCGAGCGCCCTTCGGGGCTTTTCCTTGCGCTTCGGCAACACGCGAAAGCGAGAGCAGACAACAGCGCAAGAACGTCCCCGGGACCGCAAGCTGCTTCAAGAACGCCGACCGCTTTCGCAGCAAATTGTCCGTCGAGATCATCATCCGCTTCACCCAAGGAGACCTCGACATGACCACAGCAACCGCAGCCCGCATGACGGAGGCGCCCAAGGCGCTGCCGGTACCGAACGGTGACTTTTATCAGCTCGTCGAGCTCCTGACCGCCGAGGAGCTGGCGCAGGTGAAGAAGGTACGGGTCTTCATGGAATCGAAGGTCAAGCCGATCGTCAACAAGTACTGGTCCGACGATGCGTTTCCGTTCGAGTTGCTGCCTTCGTTCAAGGAGCTCGGAATCGGCGGGCTCGGCTTCGAGGGCTATGGCTGCGCCGGGGGCAGCCAGAAGCTGTTCGGCTATGTCGCGATGGAGCTGGCGCGCGTCGACGCGTCCATCTGCACCTTCTTCGGCGTGCATAGCGGCCTTGCCATGGGCTCGATCTATCTCGACGGCTCGGAGGAGCAGAAGCAGAAGTGGCTTCCGGCGATGGCGCGCTGGGAGAAGATCGGATGCTTCGGCCTGACCGAGCCGCTGGTCGGCTCCGGCACGGGTGGCGGCCTCACCACGACCGCGAAGCGCGAGGGCGACACCTGGATTCTCAACGGCCAGAAGCGCTGGATCGGCAACTCGCCCTGGTGCGACATCTCGATCATCTGGGCGCGCGACGTCGCCGACAACCAGGTGAAAGGATTCATCGTCGAGAACAAATCGACCCCCGGCTTCAGCGTCGAGAAGATGGAGCACAAGATCGCGCTGAAGGTGGTGCAGAACGGACAGATCACGCTGAAGGACGTTCACGTTCCCGAAGCCAATCGGCTGCAAGGCGGCAACTCGTTTCGCGATACTGCCCGCGTGCTGCGCATGACGCGCTACATGGTGGGCTGGGCTTCGACCGGCATCCAGATGGGCGCGTTCGAGACGACGCTGAAATACGCGCAGGAGCGCCTGCAGTTCGGCAAGCCGATCGCCTCGTTCCAGCTGATCCAGGACCTGCTCGCCAAGATGCTCGGCAATGTCACGGCGTGCCAATGCCTGATGCTGCGCCTGGCGCAGCTCGATGACGAAGGCAAGCTCGGCGATCACCAGGCTGCGCTGGCCAAGGCGTTCTGCACGGCAAAATCGCGCGAGACCGTCGCCTGGGGCCGCGAGGTGTTCGGCGGCAACGGCATCATCGCCGACTACAACATCGGCCGCTTCTTTGCTGACGCCGAGGCGCTCTATTCCTACGAGGGCACCTATCAGATGCAGAACCTGATCGTCGGCAAGGCGATCACCGGCATCAGCGCGTTTGTCTGATCGCAACGCCAGGCGGGCGGACCTCCGCCCGTCGCCTACTCATCGCAATACAGGAGAGAACAATGGCCGACGTCTCGGCGCTTGCAAACGTGCTCTACGAGAAGAAGAACGGCATCGCCTATGTCACCCTCAACCGTCCGAAGGTGCTCAACGCGTTGAATACGCCGACCTGGACGGACCTGAAGGCTGCCTTCGAGGATGTCAAGGCCGATGCCTCCGTGCATGGCGCCATCCTCACCGGCGCCGGCGACAAGGCCTTCATTGCCGGCGCCGACATCAGCGAGCTCGCGCATGTCGACGCCTATGACGCCGAGGAATCAAGTCGCTTCGGCCAGGGCGTCCTCGATCTGATCGAAACGCTGGGCAAGCCGGTGATCGCGGCGATCAACGGCTTTGCGCTCGGCGGCGGCTGCGAAACTGCGATGGCCTGCACCATCCGGATCGCCGCCGAGCACGCCAAGTTCGGCCAGCCCGAGGTGAAGCTCGGCCTGTTGCCGGGCGGTGGCGGAACGCAGCGCCTGCCGCGCCTGGTCGGCAAGGGCCGCGCGCTGCAACTGATCCTGACAGGCGAGACCATCTCCGCGCAGGAAGCGCACCGGATCGGCCTCGTCAACGAAGTTGTGCCGGCGGCCAATCTGATCCCGCGCGCCGAGGCGATTCTGAAACAGATCTCCGCCAACGCGCCGATCGCGGTGAAGCTCTCGCTGGAAGCGGCCAACAAGGGAATGGACACAAGCCAGGCCGAGGGCTTTGCGCTCGAAGCGTCCTACTTCGGCATCTGCGCGGCAACCGAGGACAAGAAAGAAGGCACCTCCGCCTTCCTCGAGAAACGCGCACCCCAGTTTCGCGGACGCTGAAATCCAAAAGCGCAAACGAGACCGGGCAGTGGCCATGGCAACGCCTCTTCCTACCCCGGCTCCAATGGAGCGATTCCGGCTGACCAGCTCGGACGGACTGTGCATCGCCTGCACGCGCTGGGAGAGTCGCGGCCCGGCCCGTGCTGCGGTTCAGATCGCCCACGGGATGGGCGAGCATATTGGGCGTTATGCCGACACCATCGATATCCTCGTTGCATCCGGTCTCGTTGTCTACGCGAACGATCATCGCGGCCACGGCCGCTCGGCCCACATGCGGTTGGGAGAGTTTGGCACGGGCGGCTTCGAGCTGCTCGTGCAGGACATGGCCCGCCTGACCGAGCGCGCCAGAGAAGAAAATCCCGACCTCCCGCTGCTGCTTCTGGGGCACAACATGGGATCGTTCGCGGCGCAGAGATACGTCATCGATCACAGCCACGAGATTGACGGCCTGATTCTCTCGGGATCGGGGGCGCTCGATCGGCTGGCACGCAGCGCGCTGCTGCCGCCCGCAGGCAACAACCTGTTCAACGCCGCATTCGAACCAGCGCGCACGCCCTTTGACTGGCTGAGCCGCGACCGGGCAACCGTCGATGCGTTCCTGGCGGATCCCCTCTGCTTTGCAGACCTCAGCGCCGCCTCTCTTGCATCCCTGCTCGGCGCTGCACCGCAATTGCACGATCCGGCCGCGCTCCGCAGGGTGCGCCGCGATTTGCCGATTTATCTGATCTGCGGCGACGAAGATCCCATCGGGCAGCACCTGCGCGGAATCCACACGTTGATAAGCCGCTATGCCGATGCCGGGCTGCGCGACATCGCTATCGACGCCTATCCAGGCGGTCGACACGAGATGCTGAACGAGATCAACCGGTACGAGGTCCACAAACGCCTGCTCGGCTGGGTATCCAAGACGCTGGAAAAGCTCAACGACGATCATCGTCGCGTTTTACTCGTACCCGAACTTCAACACTGAGGAGACAGCAATGCCGACCGACAACATCTTTTCCGGACTGAAGGTGGTGGATCTCGCAAGCTTCATTGCAGGTCCGAGCGCCGCCGTGATCCTGTCCGACTTCGGCGCCGACGTCATCAAGGTGGAGCCGCCGAGCGGCGAGCTCTGGCGGCATGCCAACCACCTTCCGCCGCAACCGGTCGCGGAGGACGCCTATCCCTGGCATCTGGCCAATCGCAACAAGCGCGGTATCGCGCTCGACCTGAAGTCCCCGGGTGCGCATCAGGTGCTGGAAAAGCTGGTCAAATGGGCCGACGTGCTCATCGTCAATACGCCCCACCCGGCTCGTGCGCGGCTCAAGCTCGAATATCAGGATGTCGTGCAGTGGAATCCACGCCTCATCTATGCCGACATTTCAGGCTTCGGCGACAAGGGTCCGGATGCGGATCTTCCCGGCTTCGACATCACCTCATACTGGGCGCGCAGCGGCCTGCTGTCGATGACGCGCGATGCCGGCGCGCCGCCGACCTGGCCGGTGGCCGGCAGCGGCGACAACGCCACCGCCGTCGGGCTCTATTCCGCGATTGTGACCGCCCTCTACCGCCGCGAGCGTACCGGCGAGGGAGCCCACGTCACGACCTCGCTGCTCGCCGAAGGCGTATGGTCGGCGAGCGTGTCGATCCAGGCGGCGCTGTGCGATGCCAAGTTCTTCGGGCTGCACGACCGCGCCCATCCGGCCAATGCCGCGATGAACGTGTACCGCGCCCAGGATGGCACCTGGTTCGTGCTGATCGTCACGCCCGACAAGCTCGCTGCCGTCATGAAGGCCCTCGGCCGCACGGATCTGCTGACCGACCCGCGGTTCGCCGATCCCAAGAAGTTGATGGCGAATATGCCGGCGCTCACGGCCATTCTGGACGAAATCTTCTGCTCGAAGCCGATGGCGCACTGGTACGAGGTCTTCAATGGCGTGCACGTCACGTTCGGCGCGGTACGCGGACCGCAGGAGGTGGTGAACGATCCGCAGCTTCGTGCCAATGATATCGTCGTGCCGCTCGAAGGCGCCGGCGGCAAGCTGACCTCGACGATCAGCAGCCCGATCCAGGTTCACGGCGTCACCAAGGTGCCGGCGAAGCGCGCTCCCGATATCGGAGAGCATAACGAGCAGGTGCTGCACCAGCTTGGATTCACCGCGACGGAAATCGACGCCCTGCGCGCGGGCGGCGCTATCCCGAAGCCGAAGCAGCAGGTGACGTAGTCACGGCTTCATCACGCTCATCCTGGAGGACGACTATGGCAAGGCCGGCAAGCGTATCCGTGTTGGTTGGAAGCCTACGGAGCAATTCGCTCAACGGAATGATGGCGAAGGTGCTGATGTCGCTTTCGCCGTCTTCGATGAAACTCGACATTGTGGAGATCGGGCAATTGCCGCTCTACAATCAGGATTTCGACGCAAATCCGCCGTCGCAATGGACCGCGTTTCGCCAGCGCATCAAGTCAGCCGACGCGGTCCTGTTCGTCAGCCCCGAATACAACCGCTCGGTGCCGGCTGCGCTGAAGAATGCGCTGGATGTCGGGTCCAGGCCGTATGGCAGCAGCGTCTGGGACCGCAAGCCCGGCGCGATTGTCAGTTGTTCTCCGAGCGCAATCGGGGCCTTCGGCGCCAATCACCATCTGAGGCAGTCGCTCGTGTTCCTGAACGTGCCGATCCTGCAACAGCCCGAAGCCTATATCGGCCATGCGGACAAGCTGTTCGACGAACGCGGCGAGCTCGTCAACGACGGCACCCGGAAATTCCTAGGGCAGTTCATGGAAGCATTTGCAAGCTGGGTCGAGCGCACCCGCCCCTGAGTTCGCATCGTCATCCGCCGACTATCAGCTCTGAACAGGAGACCACATGAGCGACATCCTCCATGAGCGCGACGCAAGCGTCCTGCGCATCCAATTGGACCATCCGAAAAAGCTGAACGCGATGACCTCGGGCATGTACGTGGCCCTCGCTGACATTCTGAAGGAGGCAGCCAGGGACGAGGTCACCCGGGTCGTGCTCTGACATGGCGCCGGAGACGCCTTCTGCGCGGGCAACGACATCGAGGACTTCCTGAAGAATCCGCCAGGCCCGGGAGAGTCTCCGCAATCGCAGCTCATGCACGCGCTGATCGACTTCGACAAACCGATCGTCGCGGCGGTCCACGGCGCCGCCATCGGCGGCGGCACCACCATGCTGCTGCATTGTGACTTCATCTATGCCGGCGAAAGCGCGAAATTCCAGATGCCTTTTATCAATCTCGCCCTGGTGCCGGAGTTCGGCTCGAGCTCGATCGTTCCGGCCAGGGTCGGACATCTCCGCGCCGCCGAGCTGGTGATGCTGGGGTCGCGCTACGATGCCAGGCGTGCCCTGGAGTTGGGTCTCGCCACCGATTCGTCCCGGATCAGGATCTCCTGTCCGTGGCGACGGCGACGGCACATAAGCTGGCCGCCAAGCCCGCCGGCGCCCTGCAAGCCAGCAAGCGCCTGATCAGGCAGCCGTTCCGTCAGCAGATCCTGGCGGCAATGAAGGCCGAGAACGAGGAGTTCAGCGCGCAGGTCAGCTCGGCCGACGCCAAGGAAGCGCTGACGGCATTCATGGAGAAGCGTGCGCCGGACTTCACGAAGACCAAATCTGCCATCACCGCTTGACCACGCAAGTGCTGGTTTGATGCGGGCTCGCCTCCCCCGGCGGGCCCGCATTTTGTTTGGTCTGGAATGGCCGGGATTCAAAACTCTCTGGCGCGCAACTCGTCGAATTCCTTGCGACAGGCATTGCTGAATTCGTGCAGTAGGTCGATCGAACCGTTGATCGCCATGTCGCGCAGCTCAACGAAGCTCTTGTCCGGCTCCAGATAGGTGTTGAGAATCTTTCGGGCGATCCCCTCTGCACAATGCACGACCGGCTGCGAGGACGAGACGCGCATCCGGCCCAGCTTCGCATAGAGGCCGACAAGACCGGAAATGTCGGCTTCATCGTGCTGGAGGGCGTCGATGTAGCATTTCGAGGCTTCCTCGATGAAATCCCGGTAAAGGACCTGCCGTCGGTTCCTCTCGTAGTGCAGCCACTGGGCGCGAACCTGATTCTTCTGGTTCAGCCAGTTGGCGATCACGCTCGTCAAGCCGCCGATCGTGGTGCCAGCCAGCGCAGCCAAGGCGGAGGTGATCGAAGCTTCCATGAGCGCCCCTCTCGCCGATGGCTAGCGCGACGCTGGCGGACGCGGCGCTTCCGAGATCAGGCGCGAGCTGCGCTGCCCGGTCAGGTATGACCAGAACCACTGGGTCTGAACCCGGAACCGGTTCTGGAGCTGCGGCAGCGACAGCACGTGCAGCGCTGCCCAGACCAGCCAGGTCAGGAAGCCGCCGGTGCGCAGCCAGCCGGCCTCAAGGATGGCGAAGTTCTTGCCGACCACCGCCATGTTGCCCTTGCTCCGATAGCGGAAGGGACGGCCTTCCTTGCGTCCCCTGACCCGGCGGGCAATCAACCGCCCTACAAAGCGTCCCTGCTGGATCGCAGCTTGCGCCACGCCGGGCACGGGATGACCGTCCTGGGTCATCGCGGCGGCATCGCCCACCACAAAGACGTCAGGTGACTCGGGGAGGTCCAGGAAGGGACCGACCAGGGCGCGTCCAGCCCTGTCCATGGTGGTGCCGAGCATCTTCACAACCGGTGAAGCGGCAACGCCGGCGGTCCAGAGCACCGTGGCGCTCGCAATCCGTTCGCCGGCAGCAATCACGCCCTGGTCGTCGACTTTCTCGACCTTCACCCCGTTCATGACTTCGACGCCGAGCTTCTTCAGCCGCTTGGCGACCTTTCTGGAAAGCGATTCGGCAAAGGTCGGAAGGACCCGCGTCCCGCCATCCAGCAACAGGATCCGGCTCTTGGCGGGATCGATGTTGCGAAAATTCCTGCGCAGCGTCACCGAAACCAGCTGGGCGATCGAGGCGGCCAGCTCGACGCCGGTCGGGCCGGCACCCACGAGCACGAACGTCATCTGGCGCGCGCGTTCCTCGTCGTCGCTGGTCGATTCGGCCAGTTCGAAGGCGCCCAGGATCTTGGTTCGGATGGTCTCGGCATCGTTGAGGTTCTTCAGCCCCGGTGCGAACCGGGCAAACTCATCATGTCCGAAATAGCTCGGGCGCATGCCGGCGGCCACAACGAGAAAGTCGTACTCGATCTTGCGGCTGCCCGCGCCTGGACATGTCGCCTCGATCGTGCGTGCCACAGGATTGATGCCATTGACTTCGGCCAGCAACACGCTGAGATTTTTCTGCTTCGCCTCGAGCTGACGGAAAGGCGCGGCAATCTCGGCCGGCGCCAAAACCGCGGTTGCGACCTGGTACAGCAGCGGCTGGAAGATATGATGATTGCGCCGGTCGACCAGCAGGATTTCGACGTCGGAACGCTTCAGCGCGCGCGCAGACGCGATGCCGGCAAATCCCCCGCCGACGATGACGACGCGCTTCTTGCCGGGAGCCGTATTGGCTGCTGCCGGTTTTTCCGGCGGAAAGGATCTGGTCAGAACTGTGGTCAATGATGCACCCGATCGCGTTGTACGCACTCCCAGCGTTCTTTCTTATCGGATCGTTCAGAGTGCCTATTGAACGGCGCTGCGATCTCTGGAATGTCCTTGTCGCTTTATTCGGCTATCGAAGCGACGCGCTCGACCAGCAGTCGAGACCCGCTCAGATGAAATTCTCCTTCACCATTTCCCAGACATCGTTGCCGCGGCCGTGCAGCACGGCGCGCACTGAATAGAGCGCCATGCCGACGGCTGGTTCAACCTGCATGAAAGGCGGCATCACAAGCTGCATCGGGTTGACGTGCACATGCAGGAGCGCCGGCCCTGGCTGGGACAGCCAGCCCTTGACGGCGTCCTCGAGCTGATCCGCCCTGGACACGGTTTGGCCCCACAGGCCCATCGCCCGTGCGACGTCGGCAAAGTTCGGATTCTTCAGCCGTGTGTAGGTGTCGAGCATGCCCTCGGCCTTCTGCTCGATCTCGACAAAGCCCGCTCGGAATCGCACCCGGGTGCAGCCTTGGTGGCCGACCGATGTCGACCTCGCTACTGGACCTCGTACTCGCGGCGCCAACTGGCTGGACTTTGTCCGAAGGCCTGCCTGAACAGTCTGCATAGATGCGCCTGATCCGAAAATCCGACGCGCAGCGCAATTTCGCTCAGCGAAGCCGAGCTCGTGATCATCAGGCTGCAGGCCTTCTCCAACCGTCGCTTGACCACATAGGCATGTGGCGGTTCCCCGAAGGTCAGCTTGAACGAGCGCGAGAAGTGCGCGGGGCTTCGCCTGGCGATAGCACTGAGGTCTTGCGTATGAATGGGTCGATGCAGATTCTTGTCGATGAAGATTCGCACCCGCATGATCTGCCAGCCGGCCAGCCCCGCGGATCTGGACCGCTTGACCCCCGAGTGACGCTCGATCTCGGACTGCAGGATGGTCGAAGCGGCGGCCAGTGACGCCTTCGCAACCTCGCGATCGTGCTCAAATTCGCGCTTGGCGACGTCGAGGAGCTCGGCGAGGCTTCCGGCCAGATAGCCGAACTCGGGACCAGCCGGCCAAGAACGGGGTGCGGTGCTTTGAAACTCTTCCATGGCAATCCCTCGACAAGCATCCCGGCCCGAGAGAACCATGGTGCAAACGATCCCGTTTGGCTTGTTAAGTAGTGTTCTGCTTCATTAATTTGCAGCGCAACACGGAAATATCGTCTGCAATTGCAAATACATAAGCCATGGACGATGGCATCGACGAGCGAGCCGACGCACCTTCAAGTGCTACCAATAGGTTACAAGGCTGACGAGCATGCAGACCTAGAGGGCCGCCTCCGCAAGAGGCGGATGGGCGAACATCGACCCGCAATCCAAGGCGGGCAACGGCAAACCGAACCACGATCAGGATGACCAGGGCGAAGAACAGATACCTCACGAAGGATCAACCAGGAAGACGCCGACAATCACGATTGACATCGCGGTGCCGATGAATGCCGCAGCAATCCGGTTGACGGCTTTTGCCAATGCCCTGCCGCGCGTGGGCTGCGCGAGAATGGTAACGGTTACCGCGGGTGACGATGCGCCGCCGAGCCGCAGCCAGAACGCCACAATAGAGCGCGACTACTGCTGCCAGCCAGATGCGTGGCGACTATCCCATATGCGAAACGGTATGGAACGCGGTCGCGCTTCCTTTGACGTACCCCAGAGGGCCTCCTTGGGACGGGGGATCCGAGGAGGCCCTCTCAACGGAGCGGAGGACCGCACGCTCCGACGCACCGGCGATGGTCGTTTCGGCAGCTTGATTGAAGTGCGCTGCAATAGATTTCATCGCCTTGGGTCGGCTTGTCTGTTCTTTCGGTTAGGAGAATAGCGTTCGTGAATTCTCCAGTCGGTCGGCGGCCGTCCCAAGGTCAAGTCGGCCGATTCCGAACGCGCGGCGCCAGCGCTATTGCGCTGGAGGCTTTGCCACGCCGGAGTTCAATGACTTGCAAAGCCATGCGATAATTTGAAGATTCCTGCTGTTCGATGTCGCGGCTCGCCCGAACGCGACGAGTTGCCGCACGAACGTGCTATTGGAAGCGTGCAAGGACAAGCGGTCCCAGCCATCCTCAGGTACCTTGGAGGCCGCCGTGGGCAGACCCTCAGAACGCCACTGCTCGACCGATGTCGGAACAACTACTTCGAATCATAAACAGGCCAACCGGCCTCCCAGTCGCCCTCATGCTTCTTGGCGTGGCGGTCGTTTTCGCATTCGACACCTTCGCGCCGCTCGAGATCGCGATCGCGGTGCTGTACGCCGTCGTAGTCATTGCTTCAGCGGATTTCCTCGGTCGGCGCGGCATCCTGCTTGTCTCCGCCGTCTGCATCCTGCTGACTGTTCTGAGCTATGCGATCGTTCACGGGGAGTCCTTGGGAAGTGGACCAGCGCTGCGCGCGTTGATCGGCCTCTGCGCGATCGGCGTATCAACAGTAGCCGCGCTGAGAAACCGGGAAGCCGCGGAAAACCTGATCGCCCAGGCAGCCCTTCTCGATTTGACCCATGATGCCATCTTCGTGCGGGATCGAAACGATATCATTACCTATTGGAACGCCGGCGCCGAGGAGCTCTACGGCTGGCCCTCAAAAGAGGCGCTCGGGCAGAACGTCGACACTTTGCTGAAGACAAAGCACCCACCGTCGACCGGACAGCTCGAGCAGCCAAATGACCCCGGCCGCTGGCAAGGTGAACTCATTCACACCCGACGCGATGGCAATGAAATATGGGTTGCCAGCCGTTGGGCAGTACAACGCGACGAACTGGGACGCCCGGTCGCCACCATGGAGACCAACAGCGACATCACGGAGCAGAAGCGCGCGGAAGACGCGCTGTATAATGCACGTAGTCAATTGGAGCACGTCACCCGTGTCAGCACACTCGGCGAATTGACCGCGTCGATTGCACACGAGGTCAACCAGCCGCTCGGTGCAATCGTGACAAATGGTGAAGCTGGCTTGCGGTGGCTCTTGCGCAGCGAGCCAAATCTTGAAGAAGTTCGCGGAGCGGTCGAGAGGATGATCGGCAACGGGCGGCGTGCGAGCGAGGTCATTGCCCGCCTTCGCGCCCTGGCGAGCAAGAGCAATCCGTCCCACACGGCTCTCACCTTGAACGATATCGTTACTGACGTCATCCCGCTCGTCGAGCGCGAGATGCACAACAATGATGTGGCGCTCAGGCTTGATCTTCAGGCGCCCGCGCCGTTCGTGCTTGGCGACCGTGTGCAGCTTGCACAGGTCGTCATCAATCTCGTTGTCAACGCCATACACGCTATGTCGCAGACCGAAGGCCGGACGCGGCGTCTGTCCATCACGTCCAGAACGTCGTTTGAGCAGTCAAGCTTGCGAATGGCCATCCTGGAGATCGAGGATACGGGAACCGGAATTGATCCAAAGATAGCCGACCATCTCTTTAGCCCCTTCCATACGACAAAGGCTGACGGAATGGGGATGGGGCTCTCGATCAGCCGGACCATCGTGGAGAGCCACGGAGGCTCTATCTCGGCGACATCCGACAAGCAATCGGGAGCCTTGTTCGAGATCCGTCTTCCTGTGCTGCAGCAAGGCGAAGCATCGGCGGCCACCGGCTAGGGACTCGACCACCGATAATCACGTGGCGACATTCCGACATGCTGACGAAAGCGCCGAGCAAAGTGGCTTTGATCTGCAAAGCCCGCGGCAAGCGCGATTTGCGATAGCGGCATCTCGGTCCCGGAAAGCAGCTGCTTGGTCCTCTCCACGCGCTGGCGGATCAGGTAGTCGTGGGGCGTGATGGCCATGGACTGCTTGAAGGCCCGCACGAAGTAGCAGACTGAAAGCTTCGCCAATCCGGCCAGAAACTCCACGGTAATCCGCTGGTCGATGTGGTCCTCGATATAATCACGAATCCGCCGCAGCACCCTGGGAGGCAATCCGCCACGAGCAAATCCCGTCGACACCATCGTGCCGGACGGCAGTTGTGGCACCGGCAAGTCAGATTCCGCCTGGAGAATGACCGGCAGAAAAGAATGCCCGAAACCTTCGCTTTCCGGCTCGTCCGTCACCCTCAACATCCGCTCCTCCTGAATCGTCTTGTGCCGCCTACCTGACGCCGACTTACGATGCGAAGTCCTCGCCTTGGTCGACGTCAAGGATGGCGCCTGACCCAAACAACGCCAATCGTGCATGCGCGTGATCGCAATCACACCAAGGTATGGGCGAAGGGCGCCTGACCCGGAGCGGTCCTCGGAGAAAAGAGACGCACTCGACCATACGTTGGTGTGATGATCTCGACGGCCTTGCCGTGCTATGAAGGCTTATTCTCGCTATTGGCCCGGAACAGGCATGCCCACCCCGTCAGACGAGCTTCCTATCGTGCACATCGTCGATGACGACGCCGAGATGCGCAAAGGGGTCGAAAGCTTGCTCCGCTCTGTCGGCCTGGAGGCACGAACCTACGGTTCAACCCAAGAATTCCTGAAGTCGGACGGTCTGGACTCTCCGGGGTGCATCGTTCTGGACATCCGCCTGCCCGGAACCAATGGACTGGATTTTCAGGAAGGATTGGCCGATCTTGGCATACACTTGCCCGTTATCCTCATGACCGGACACGGCGACATTCCGATGTCGGTCCGAGCCATGAAGGCCGGCGCAGTCGATTTCCTGCCAAAACCATTCCGCGACCAGGACATGATCGACGCGGTGACGGCTGCGATCAACCGCGACCGGACCCGGCGGGCCAGCGAGGGCCAAGCCATCGCCGTTGCCGATCGCTATGCCACCCTGTCTCCACGGGAGCGCGAGGTGATGGCGCTCGTGACAGCGGGCAAGATGAACAAGCAGATCGCGGGCGAACTCAGTTTGAGCGAGGTGACGGTCAAAATCCATCGCGGTGCGGCGATGCGTAAGATGGCGGCCCGCTCGCTGGCGGATCTGGTTCGCATGGCGGATACGTTGAAGAACAGGACACGTTGAGAACGCTTACCGATGTTTATGCGCTACGCCCGGCGGCCACTTCGCGAGGAGACCAGCGAATGGCCGATCAGCTGATCTCGATCATCGACGACGACGCCCCCATGCGCGAGGCGCTGGTTAGCCTCGTTCGCTCGCTGGGCTACGAAGTACGCGACTTTGCATCGGCCGAGGATTTTCTCGCCTCGAGCGATATCGAAGCATATGCCTGCGCCATTACAGATATCCAGATGCCAGGAATGAACGGCTTTGAACTGAAGCGCGAGCTCGCTAGCCGCCATAGCTCGTTGCCGGTGATTATGGTTACCGCCCGCGCCGAACCTGGCATCGAGGAGAAAGCGATGTCTAGCGGGGCGTGTTGCTTTCTTCGCAAGCCGCTTGCGGCGGAGACGTTGGTGAACTGCCTGCAACGCGTTCTAGGAAGCTTCTGACATAAACGCTACGGCTCGAAGCAGAAAACACAGTGCCCGCCACCTCAGGTCGAGGTCGCGGGCACGGCAATGTGATATCCTGCTGGCAGCAGAGGCTCAGTCACTCTCGGCACAGCGTAGGGGCGCGAATGGGAGCGTCCATAGGAGCCGCTCCCATCGCTCAAGAGCGGATCACGATAGCAATCGCCACCGCGACGACATGGCCTGACACCGGGCCAGGGTGTCAAAGCCGCAGGACTCCATGAATAACGTAGCGTCCCTGCGGCAGTATTCATAGGTGTGCGCCGAAGCCGGCGTTGCGATCGCGGCGTAAGCAACTGCGCGTACCAGAGTGGATACGACGATCGATCTGAATGACAATGCCATGCTTGTCCCTCTCCTTGTTGGATCCGAGCCACCTACCGGTTTCAAGATGAAGTGAGGGGTGTCGCGATGCCATCGTTCGAAGATGTGGCCGCGATCAGATCAAGGCATGACCGATCGCAAACGATTGAAGCAGTTTTGAACAAGCCTCCAACGTTTCAATCCCATATACCCCCCGACAAAGCCGATCAGACTTCGGAGATATGACGATGAGACATTCCTTGCTCTGCATGACCGCCGCAATCTCCCTTGTTGCCCTGACCTCCGTTGCGCAGGCTCGCTCGGCCTACGACGGCTCCTGGGACCTCCTCTTCGTGACGCAGAGAGGCGCGTGCGACCCAACCTATAACTTCTCCGTCAACATCACCGACGGAATCATCACCCATCCAAACCTGGTCAAGTTCAGAGGCTACGTGGCAGGGTCGGGCGCCGCTCGCGCTTCGGTGACGGTCCACGAAAAGCATGCATCCGGCTCAGGCCGGCTCTCGAGCTATACCGGCCGCGGGACATGGAGCGGCTATTCGGGTAGTTCGCGCTGTTCAGGGTACTGGACCGCTCAGCGAAACTAAAGCTCTCGCATGGTTTTTGTCGGAATGGCAGCTAATCCGCTGCCCACTTGACGGCCACCGGCAGGTCGCCGTCAAGATCTCGCCGGAGGGCTCCCATTTCTTGCCGTCGAGGCGCATGAATAGCACCTGCCTGACCGGCATGCGCTGGAGCAGCTGTTCCCGCACTGCGCGTTGCGCCGGGTGCTGGACCGCGCGGCGAGATTGATCACCGGTCCTGCCAAATCAAATGGCAGGAGAAGTTGCCCAGCCAGGACCGCAATTCCAGCCTAATTGCAGCAAGGGCTTGCAAGCAGCGGGAGCGATCTTGGTGTTCTGATCGTCGATAGACGGCTGGTCTGTCGCCGGACGAGGCTTTACAAGCGCGACATGGAAAGCGGCTATCCCGGTCAAGAGCCAAGGGGATCAGGGTATGGACATGCCGACCTCCGACGAGAACATTCAAGCGACGTCCGACGCTCCTAGCGAAGGACGCAACATGAGCCCGCGCAGTGCGACGCGAGCGCCTGCCATCATTGTCGGCATCGTTGCGGCCGTCGTTGCGGCACTATCTATCTTCTATCTGCTACGGCCGGAACCGCTGCTGGTGCAGGGCGAAGCCGATGCAACGCGACTGGACATCGCGGCGCGTGTCGATGGCAGGGTCAAGGAGATACCCGTCCAACGCGGCCAGAACGTTCCTGCGAGCGCAGTCCTGGTGCGGATCGACAATCCCGAGACAGTGGCCAAACACGAGCAGATGCGAGCGGCAAAGGCTGTTGCGGATGCCCAACTCGCCAACGTCCTGGTCGGAACGCGCGTCGAGACCATCGCCGCGCGCAAGGCGGAAATGGAGCGCGCGCAGGCAGCGCTGGTGCTGGCTCAGAAGACCTTCGACCGCACGCATACCCTGACCGAGCAAGGCAATGCGCCGCAAGCCCGCCTCGACCAAGTGACCGATGCGCTGCATGAAAGCGAGCGCGCAGTCGACCAAGCGAAGTCGGCCTACGAGCAGGCGGTCAACGGCTACACGAAAGAAGAACGGGCGATCGCGAAGGCCAATGTCGAGAAGGCCGATGCCGATATCCAAGGCGTCCAGTCCGTCATCGATCAACTTGTTGTCTACGCTCCGGTCGCTTCCCAGGTCTACCAGCGCAATATCGAGCCTGGTGAGTATGTATCCCCGGGCGTGCCGCTCGTGACATTAATCGATCTCGCCGACGTCTGGATTCATTTCGACCTTCGCGAGGATCTCGTCAAAGGCCTCAAGGTCGGTGACCACTTCGACGTGCGGGTGCCCGCCCTCAACGATCGACGCGTCACGGTCGAGGTCAAGCTCATCGCAACCAAGGGCGAATATGCAAGCTGGCGCGCCACGCGTGCGTCCGGCGATTTCGATTTGCGGACGTTTTCGATCCGCGCCTACCCGGTCCAGCCGGTACCCGAGCTCAGGCCTGGAATGAGCGCCTATCTTGACTGGCGGTCGCGGCAATGACATCGGCGCCAAAGCCCGGATTCCTGCTGGTCGCGCGCCGCGAGTGCCGCTGGCTGTTTCACGATCGCGTCGCGCTGCTCCTGATCTTCGGCGTGCCCCTCTTTGCGTTCGTGGTTCTCACGACCGTCTTCAGTCACCCGGTCATTCGCGGGCTCGGGGTGACAGTCGTCGACGAGGACAAGTCGGACGCCTCGCGTGCCCTCGCGGAATATGTCGCGGCGTCTCCGAGCCTGAAGATCGTCGACCGCTCCGGCACACTCTCCACGGCCGTGCAGGACATACGCTCCGGCAGATCGATTTCGGCCGTCTATATCCCGCCGAATTTCGAGCGCGACCTGCAGGCCGCGCGCCGCCCGCAGGTCGTCGGTTTCTACAACCAGCAGTTCCTGACCCCGTCCGGCATCGCGTCTTCGGGCCTGAGCGATTCGCTCTCCGCCGCGGCGGCCGTGGCCGCGCCCGCCAGCCGCGCTGCGCCTGCACCGGCGTCCTTGGGAACGCTCAAGGCGGAGACCATGGCGCTGGTCAATCCGCAGAAGAACTATGCGCAGTTTCTGCTGCGCGCCCTGCTGCCGACCATCATTCATGTCGTGATCACGCTTGCCGCCGGCTATTCGGTCGGCTCCGAATTCCGCCGCCGCGACGCGCGAGCCTGGCTCGAGAGCGCCGGCGGAGATCCGCTCGTCGCGCTGGCCGGTAAGCTCGCGCCGCTGTTCTGCATCTTCTTTCTGATCATGCTGGCCGAGCCGCTATTCCTCGAGGGTGTGCTTGAAATCCCCTTCAAGGGCGACCTGCCGTTGATGATCGCCGCGGCCTCGCTGCTGATCATTGCCTATCTGTCGCTTGGCGCCCTGCTCCAGCTTCTGGTCGGTGACCTCGCGACCGGTCTGGGACTTGCAGGTCTCATCGCCTCTCCTGCATTCGGCTACGCCGGCGTCGGCTTTCCCACCATCGGCATGAATGCCTTTGCGCAGACCTGGAGCGCGATCCTGCCGCTGCGCTGGTACATGGCTGTCCTGCTGGGACAAGCGGCGCGGGGATTGCCGATCGCGGATTCCGCCGTTCCCTTCGCGGCGCTTGCGGGCCTGGCGTCGCTCTTTGCCGGCCTCGCGCTGCTGCGCATGGCGAGCCTCACGCGCAGGGGCTGGTTTGCGACAAAGCGGCCTGCCGAGCCATCGGATGCCAGCCACACATCGCGCGGCATCGGCGGCGCCTTCACGGCGGAGTGGCGGCGGGTGCTGGGAACGCGGAGCGCCTTCAGCCTCCTGTTTCTCGCTCCCCTGGTCTACGGCATCTATTATCCGCAACCCTATCTGAACCAGATTCTTCGCAAGCTTCCCATCGCAGTCGTCGACAATGACCTGAGCGACCTCAGCCGGCAGATCGTCGAGACGCTGGATGCGAGCGGCGCATTGAGCGTGACGGTTCGCGCCCGAACGCTTGCCGAAGCCCGAAGCGCAATCGATCGCGGGCAGGCCTTTGCGGCCATAGAGATTCCGCCCAACACCGAGCGCGATGTGCTCAAGGGCATCACCGCCCACATCCCGGTCTACGCCGATGCAACCTATCTGTTCATCTTCAGATCGAGCGCCAGCGGCGTCGCCACCGCGATCGGAACGTTGACGTCCGAGCTGGTTTCGCGCGGGGCGCGTTCGGACGGAAGCCTCGTGAAGGCCAAGCTGGCGACGTCGAGCCCGGCAGACGTTCTGCTCCAGCCGATCTTCAACCCGGTGGGCGGTTATGCGAGCTACGTCGTTCCGGCGGCATTCATTCTGATCCTGCAGCAAACCCTGCTGATCGGCGCGGCGATGTTGACCGGCACTGCGCTGGCTGCGGGAGGCGGAGCGTTTGCCGGCGTTCTTGGCCGCGGCATCGCTCATCTGACCATCTACCTTCCCGCGCTCGCGCTCTATGTCATCGTGCTGCCGCGCATCTACGGCTTTTCGGCGCTCGGTCATCTTCCGCAAATTCTCGCGCTCGCGAGCGTCTTTCTGCTGGCGACGAGCTTCATGGGACAGGCCGTTGGGGCCTGGTTCACGCGGCCGGAAAACGCAACCATTCTCCTGCTGGCGACGAGCCTGCCGCAGTTCTTCATGGCCGGCTTTGCGTGGCCGCGCGAAGCGATCCCGGACGTCGCCCTTGCGTTCGGCCGGCTATTCCCGGCCGATTCCGCGATCGACGGCCTCGTGCGCATCAACCAGCTAGGGGCCGGCATCTGGGAGGTCGCGCATGACTGGCTGGCATTGTGGTGCCTGGCGCTCGGCTATTTTGCGCTCGCGGTGATCTCGGCATTTGCCGTCAGGAGGAGACAGGGACATGCCCAACCTTAGACCTGCCGCCTTCGTCGCCATTCCGATCGCGCTGGTCGCGGCAGGCGCGTTACTCTACGTCACGCGCCATTCGACACCGCCCGCAGCCATCGTCGGCGTCGTGCGTGCGACCCAGGTCAGGGTCGAGCCGGAGGTCAACGGCCAGCTCGTCTCGATCGCGGTCGAGAAGGGTGCCTCCGTGAAGGCCGGCGACGTCGTGGCACGGCTTTCAGCGGTGGAGTTGACGGCGCAGGCGGACCAGGCACGGGCTGCGCTCGGCTCCGCCGTCGCAAGCCGCAACAACGTCTATGCCGGCGTGCGCCGCGAACAGGTCGAATCCCTGAAGGCCGCCATCGCCAAGGCAGGCGCCCGCCTCGACTATGTGCAGGCCCAGCTCACGCGGACCAGCACGCTCGCACGGCAAAGCTTCGAATCGCAGCAGTCGCTCGACCAGGCAGAAAACGACGTGGCGGCCGCACGTGCCGACGTTGCCGAGGCCCAAGCCAATTACGATGCGGCGGTGGCGGGTCCGACCCGAGAGGAGCGCGCCGTTGCGGATGCGCAGGTGCAGGCCGCGACCGCTGCCGTCGCCGTGCTCGAGCGCCGGCTCGACAAGATGGTGCTGCGTGCCCCGGCCGACGGCACGGTCAGCGTCATCGCCGCCGAGGTGGGCGAGAATGTTCGCGCCGGACAGCCGATCCTGATGGTCGAGGCCGCGGGCCGACAATGGCTCTCATTCAACGTGCGCGAAGATCACCTCGTTCGTCTTGCCATGGGAGACACGGTCGGCGTGAAGCAGAACGGCACCGATGGCGCGACCAAAGCCGTCCTCACAGAGCTGCGGCCGCTGGGCGTCTTCGCCACCTGGCAGGCCGAGCGTGTCATCGGCGACCACGACCGTAACACGCTTCGCTTGCGTCTCGACCCGGAGAAAGAGGCATCGGGCCTCGAACCAGGCATGACTGTGTGGATTGCGCGTTAGCTGCAGAGCGTTATTGATCCTCGCCGTACCGGCCCAATACGTGGATGTGATACTTTCAACGCAGATCGGATCCTTGAATTGAATTTGGCAATGTGACCGTTGCTACCAGCGGCCTCATGTTAGGAGCCAATAGTTGCCGGATATGAATGCGGCAGAAATTGAGAAACTAACCTGCCATCGCCGTCATCACCGGGCACGCCATTGGATGAGCCGCCAGCAGCGGGAAGTACGCGCAAGACGCTAAGCTTTGAGGTATTTGATGATCTGTCGTAGCAATATTCAATAGCCGACAGATTGATACAAGACGCGCTGACCTGCGAAATGCGAACGCTCACTGTGCAGCTGGACACGCCGCTGAACGAGCCGCGTCATCTAAGTAATCTGTCGGCCCCAGGGCTTCCCGCAAATCATGAGATGCCGCTGCAGCGGGCATGCAAAAACGCCGAATAGGTCCAATCTGGTCACTATTTGTAAGAAACGTTAGGTTTCGCGAATTTTGCCTGCCTCAAACTCGAATTGTACCTATGCCTACCTCAAACCAGCGTGTGCGGCGGGAAGCATTACACCGCGAACCCCGTAGCGCACGACGAAACCCTCGAACGGATGGAGTGATGACAGAAGCTTATGGACAACGACTTGGCGAGCGATTCCGAGTCGAAACCGCACCGGCAATGGTTACCCGGGCATGTCGCAAAGGTGAGATGGCCGTCACTGAACTTCGATGTGATAACCCGCCGTCGGAAATGAGCGCTTCGATTCGGCAGGAGGATGCTTTTCTCCTCACTTTGCACCTCCGCGATGTTCCTGGTCGTGTATATTGTGAGGGTGGCCGACGAGCGCCGGTGTGCGACGTGCGGGCTGGCGAGACTTGTCTCCAGGACCTGAAGCGAGATCCCACCGTCCTCCTCGACAAGCCCTATCACTCTCTGGTTTTTTATCTGCCGCGTGCGGTGCTGGATGCGATCGCTGACGAGGCCAACTCGCCGCGAATTCGTGATCTGAGCTATAAACCCGGAGCGGGCGTCAACGACGCTACAATATCGAGCCTCGGGAGGCTGCTGCTGCCTGCCCTCGGCCAACCCGACCAAGCTAACCGGTTGTTTCTCGACCACGTCCTGCTGGCGTTCGGGGTGCATGTCGCTCAAACCTATGGAGGCATGCGGCCAGTGTCGCGGCTTCGGCAGAGTGGGCTCGCACCATGGCGGGAGCGACGCGCGAAGGAAATTCTGCGCGCCAACCTCGAGGGCGGAGTGTCGGTGAAGGATCTGGCGCGGGAATGCGGGTTATCAACTGCCCATTTTGCGCGCGCGTTTCGCGTTTCCGTAGGAGTGACGCCGCACAACTGGCTAGTTGAGCAGCGCATCGAGCTATCCAAAAAAAAGCTGCGCGATGACCGGTTGCCGCTCGCCGATGTGGCAGCGGAGTGCGGCTTCAGCGATCAAAGTCATTTCTCGCGACACTTCAGCCGCATTGTTGGCGCAAGTCCAGGCGCATGGCGTCAGGCGGCCAAGGAATAGCGCGGACAACGTAAGCTATACCCAGCCGCCCACCAAGAACCGTGCTATTCCAATTTCTGCAACGATGTCATCGAAGATGTAATGGCGTCGTCGGTCAGGAAACAGTGTCGCCCGGATTCCAAATAGGGAGGCCATGACCGCCGAATGAGCTGCTCGCAGGGGGCCTGAAGCCCCGGCGAGCAGCAGCCACTTCCGGCTGATCGAGGCATTCCCGCGCTTGACGGCGCCTGCAGCCTCTGCGCATTGCCTCTTACAACCGCGCTCTCGCGCGCATAGCAACGTCGCCCCTGACCCGACGCGCGCGCTCAAGCGGAGCGGGCCGCCGTAGCGGCTGCAGGCAGTAATGCCCAATTCCTACCACCGGATTAACCATACTGTCGCGGCAAGGCTGGTATCTCGTCGCACGCATAAGCATATTTGGAAGCGGCTGCCGCCCGGTGGTGGAACACCGAACGACAGCCTGACCACAAACCGATTGTAAGGAATCGATCATGGCTAACCTTGACTATAGCGCCGATTCGGCGCCTCTGCCCCATCCCTCTCTGGTGTTTCAGGCTCGGTCCAATTTGACCGACGTCGGCAGCGCACCCACCGCCAACCCGGTGGCCCTGGCGACCGACACGACCTGCCCCATCACCCAGCTGTTCATCGGCTAGACCAGATCGCGCGGCCCGACGTCGTGTGACGCAGTTGCGCCACATGGACCGATCGATCGGTTTCGTCACGTACCTGCGGCTCGCAGATGCCGAGCGTCTGCTCTCGCCGCAGCTCGAAGACGCAAATCGAAAAGCCGATGATGCCGAACACCTTTCATTGCGATGATCCGCAGTGAAGGCGCGACGGCTCAAAGGTCCGGTCTAGTTTAACGACGTTGGCTTCGTGATCTCTCAACCCAGAGAGATACACAATGTCCTATTTCTTCAACAACACCTCCGCGCAGCCCGCCTGCACCAGCAACATCCACCGTCCGATGGGCGGCATCGCCGGCCTTCGGGAGGTCCACGACGACGTCGGTCGCCTCACCGTCTCGGCCTTCCCGTTCGCGATGGTGAAAGACATCTCGCTCACTCTCGCCGCTATGCCGGCCTGCTACATCCTTGCGGATCATGCGACGGCCTATATCGGCGAGACCGGCAACGCCGGTCGCAGGCTCGGCGAGCATTCCGGCGATCCGTCGAAGGCGTTCGCCCGCGAGGTCTACGTCATCTCGGGTTACCAACGCGCCTGGTTCGACAAGACGGCGGCCGTCTACCTGCAGTTCCGTCTCACGCAAATCGCCGAGCAGGCCGGTTTGGTCGACATCATGAAGGGGACGAACCCGCAAGTGCTGGAGCTTCCCAACCACAAGCGCGCCTCGCTCGACCACTTCGTCGAGCACGGCGAGCGCCTCCTGTTCGACGCCGGATGTCGTGTGCTGCGCAGCAACTTCGCGAGCCAGCGCCGCAAGGCGGAAGCAGTCGATACCGATATGGCGATCGGGCCGGAAGACACCGGACCGATGCAGATCGACGTGACGGGCTTGCCCCCGCTCGGTAGTGAACTCGAGCTCGCCTATGGCGACCTCTGGGCTCGGGGCTACCCGGTCCGCGACGGTTTTGTAGTGACGGCCGGTTCGGAGGTGCGCAGCCTCGTGAACCCGAGCGTCAACCCGATCTTGCGCACCCGCCGGGCCGAACTCGCCGCGGCCGACGCGCTGGCCATTATCCCTGGCATTGAGGATCGGGCGCGCCTCCGCGTGGCCGTCTGCTTTCCGTCGGCTGCCATCGCGGCGAAGGTCGTGACCGGCGCGCATGTGAGCAGCGGCAAGTGGGTCAATCGCCGCTATCCCGAGCCGATCTTGATCGCGGGCTGAGGGATCAATCATGTCGAACAAAATGGAAATGCCGGCGCGCAAGCGCCGGCATCGGGGCCTCGCTGACCCGATCGGCAATGCTCCCGATCTTGCCCGGCAGATCTCCGGGCCGGCCACTTCCGGGCGGCCTTTCGCCGCTCAGGACTTCTCCCCACTCGCGTGGTGGCGGACCTTGCCATCCTATCTCCTCCGCGATGCTGAGCATCTGCTGCTGATCGACACGCTTGACACCATCTGCGTGATGGACCGGCACGACGATTTTGCTGCGGCGCTGCGCGGTGACGCCGCAACAGCGGTCGGGGTGGCGTTCTCGCTGCTGCCCATCCACGAGGTGACGCTGACGGTCGACATCGCCATGACGGCGCTGCTGCGCTGCGCCCTCGCCGGCGACGCGACAGCCACTCTGGTCCTCGCGAGTATCCTTCACCGCGTTAAACTCAACCATTCCCTCGCAACCGAGTTGTCGGCCTCCTGGCAAACGCGTCTTGGCCGCGAGATTCGCCCGGGCGGGCTCCGGCGCCCCGGATTCTGCAACGGCTTGATGGTGGATGTTGTCAACGGCCAAGCGGAGGACCGAGCATGAGCGCCACGAGCGATAATGGCGATGACCTCGATCTGCCGGCGGCGGAGGACGCGGCCTCGACCGGAGCCGCGGCTGATTCGTCCGATTTGGATGAGCGTCTGCAGGCACTGCCCCGCCTTCTGCGCTACGCGATGCTCGTCAAGGAAGGCGCTTTCCATATCGAGGAGCGTCTGGTTGCCGAGATTAGCGAGCTCTGCCCTAGCCTTCCGCAGACCGCGCATTGGGCGACAGCGCTGAGAGCGGATGCCGGGCTTGCCCTTACAGCGCTGAGTACGGATGCCGGACTTGCCCTTGCGGCCGAGCTCGACAAGCGAGCCGTCAGTCTGGACCAGCCGGTCCTGCGCAGCCTCTCGGACTGCGTGCGCTTGCTGTGCCTTCCACTGCCGTGCTCAGCAGAGACCTTCGACGACTATCGCAGGGTCGGGAAGGCGTTGGTCGAAGCTTTCCGAAAGGCTTGTCGCGACGTTGACGAAGAGCTGCGTTGCGATCTCGAAGGAGTGACCTACGGCTGGGCGGCTCTGCCGGCCTGCCGCGACCTACTCTCAAAGCATGTCGGGGCCGTCGCGAACGCGACCACGCTCGGGCCCATCATGGCGGAGCACCGGATCGCCGCTGCTAAGGCGACCCTGCGCCGCCAATTGAAGGAAGAGGAGGAGCGCCGAAAGCAGCAGACTGCCGAGATCTCTGTCGCAAATCAGCAGCAGGAGCCTTCCCCAAACTCCACACCAGATCATGGCCTCGTGGTCGCGCGTCTGTCCCCGGAGGAGATGAAGAACGTCAAGCTCAAGGATATTTTGGGACCGCTGAAGAGTGTCATCAACGCTCCTTTGCCGCTCGTTGAGGTGCCGCCTCTGCAGGAGGCGCGCAATGCTCTGCTGTTCGAGTTCCCATACGCAATCGACGTCATCGATTTCGCGCTGGCCGATCTCGTCGGCCGCACCACAATTCGTCTCCGTCCCCTCCTGATTGTTGGCGAGCCCGGCGGCGGCAAGAGCCGATTTGCCCGCCGAATCGGTGAGGTGCTGGGTCTCCACGTTTGGCGGACCGACGCCAGTCGTTCCGACGGTGCGGTGTTCGGGGGAACCGACCGGCGCTGGTACTCGGCCGAGCCTTGCCATCCTTTTCTCGCCATCGCGCAGGGCAAAACGGCAAACGTATTGGTCCTCCTGGATGAATTGGAGAAAGCTGCAACGAGGTCCGACCACGGCCGACTATGGGACTGCCTGCTCGGCTTTCTCGAGCCGGAGACGAATTCCAGATATCCCGATCCCGCATTGCAGACCAATCTCGACCTATCGCAGGTGAGCTACATCGCCACGGCCAACGCTCTCGATCCGCTGCCGAGCCCTATCCGGGACCGTTTCCGCATCGTGACCTTTCCGAAACCGGCGGCGAATCATTTGGACGCTCTACTGCCGGCGGTGATCGCCGACCTCGCCAAAGAGCGCGGCCTCGACCAGAGCTGGGTGCCGCCGCTCGATGGCGTTGAGCGCGAAGCCGCCGCGAAGCACTGGCCCGGCGGCTCGGTGCGGCGCCTGCGCCGCATTGTCGAGGCTGTCCTGCGCGAGCGCGACATTCGCGCATCGAGGAACTGATCATGGCGGAACAGAACAACGGAAACGCGCGGCCGCCATTGCCGCGGCCGCCGCAATTGCGCGGGATAACCCGCGCGCAGGGCTTAAACAGCTCTCCCTCGCCCGGTACTATCGCGGTCAATCCTCCGAGGACCGATACCGTGACCGATCCCCAGATCGTCTGCCCGAACTGCCGTACCGAAATCAAGCTGACAGAATCGCTCGCGGCGCCCCTGATTGCCGAAACGCGCCGCAAGTTCGACCAACAGCTTGCGGCCAAGGAAGCAGACTTTGGCCAGCGCGAAGCGCTGCTCAAGCAGGCCAGCGAGGAAGTCGCGAAAGCTCGCGAGACCGTTGACGAGCAGGTTGCGGCTAAGCTGAAGGCAGAGCGGGCCAACATCACCGAGGCGGAAGCAAAGCGAGCGCGTCTGGCGGTCGCCGACGAGCTCAGCACCCGCGACCGGCAGTTGACCGATTTGCAGCAGATGCTTGCAGCCAACAACGAGAAGTTGGCCGCGGCCCAGAAGATCCAGGCGGACATGCTCCGCAAGGAGCGCGAGCTCGACGACGCCAAGCGCGAAGTCGAGCTCACGATCGAAACGAAGGTGCAGCAGGCACTTGCGGCTGTACGCGAAAAGGCGAAGCTGGATGCCGAGGACGGCTTCAAGGCGAAAGTCGCGGAGAAAGAAGCCCAGATCGCCGGCATGAACCGGCAGATCGAGGAACTCCGCCGCCGGGCCGAACAGGGCTCGCAGCAGCTGCAAGGCGAAGCCCTGGAGCTCGAACTGGAATCCCTGCTCCGCAATCAGTTTCCGCGCGACCTCATCGAGCCGGTGCCGAAGGGCGATTTCGGCGGCGACGTCCTGCATCGCGTGTTCGGTCCTGGTGGGCAGACCTGCGGCACGATCCTCTGGGAATCGAAGCGGACCAAACGTTGGAGTGACGACTGGCTGACCAAGCTCAGGAGCGACCAGCGCGCGGCCAAAGCGGAGGTCGCCCTCATTGTCTCCAGCGCGCTGCCGAAGGAAATAGAAACCTTCGGACTGGTCGACAATGTTTGGGTTGCGGAGCCCCGGTTCGCCGTTCCTCTCGCCATCGTGCTCCGGCACGGGCTGATCGACCTCGCCGGCAGCCGTCAGGCTCAGGAAGGCCAGCAGACCAAAATGGAGATGATGTACGGCTATCTGACCGGTCCGCGCTTCCGCCATCGCATCGATGCGATCGTGGAGAAGTTCACCGACATGCAGGCCGACCTCGACCGCGAGCGCAAGACGATGATGCGGCTTTGGGCGAAGCGCGAAGAACAGCTCCGCGGCGTGCTCGACTCCACCGCCGGCCTCTACGGCGACCTCCAGGGCATAGCCGGTCGGGCAATGCAAGAGATCGAGAGTCTTGATGTGCTGATGATTGAGGTGAAGGGCGAAGCGGCAGAGTAGATCAGGCCAAACACGCTTCGGCTCGAGCCTTCGTGTCGTCGACGCCATTCGGCTGCAAGGTTCGGAAAGTGGCGACCTACATCAATGGCTGCACGAGCAATCACCGATACGATCGGTCTTCTTATCATACCACGAGAGTGAAACGCCAGATCCAGAACTCCGGTACGAAGTGATGTTTGCGCGGCTTATTGATCATGGCTCTTTATCACGGCAGGAGGTGGCACGGGCTGTCCTGAGGCGTCATGATCATTACCGCACGATGCGCGCGGGTTGTAGCAACGTGAAGGTTGAAGCGGGCGGAGCGTTCGCCATCGGCGCCGGCGCGCTGGAGGTAGCGCTGGAATTGGCCTTCGAAGACGATGACCTCGTCGAATTCCTTTCCCTTGGCTTTGTGGATCGTCATGACGGTGACGCCCCGTTGCGGCCGGGTGGTTGCCGCGAACTGATCTTCGACGACGGCGGCGGCGAGCAAGGTACGAGCGTGGCTATAGGCACCATGGGTGCGCCAAGCCTCGGCCAGCCTGGATTCGATTTGGGCGCCGCGCCGCAACAGGCGCATGTGACGCGCTTCCCTGGCCACGACCTGGAACTCCTTACGGTCGCTTGCATTGAGTCGGGCCCGGATGGCCCGCCAGTCCGTCATAGGATCTCCCGACAGGGCCAAGGTTGCGACGGTGTCCATAAGGTTTCGGATGCCGGGTCCGATACCGCGTGCTTCAAGGCCCTCTACTCCACGGCCTCGAACAGCGGTGGCTAGGTCGCGATATCGGGCGGCCTTTCGGCGCGCCCCTACCGATGCCTCTTCGGTTCTGCCGAGCTCGAACGCGGCAAGCCCGTCCAGGATCGCGGCGGCAAGATGCTGATCGCTCGAGCGCGGCTCCATAAGCAATGCAATCAGGTCCGCAGCAAGCATCGGTCCCTCGGCGGCAACGAGAATGTCGACCGGATAGGCCGGGAGGCCGTGAACGGCCTGGGCCATGTAGTCGAAGACGTTAATGGCCAGCGTGTTTGCGGGAACGAGCACGACGGATACGATCAGGGAACGCGCTATCCTGGACCGCCGCGGAGGATGTCTTGTCGATCGGCGCTGACTTGGTCGCGGACTCGTCGCCCCCCTTGTCTCTATTGGAACCGCGACCCGTGCGACGTTGCCGCTCGAGACTGAAATCCTCGCTATCGTCACGTGTGTCGTTCATGCTGCGGCTCGTTCTTCTTGCGGCCGGACCGTCGTGCCGGCGGAATGGCTTGGGCATCGATATAATTCAGGGTCCAGGCCTTCATGTCATCTTCGGAGAGGCCTTCGAGGTCGACATCCACATCCCCGAAATCGAATGAAGCGTTGGCAGGAATCGTCGAGGGGTCGGCGACCTCCTCGTCGGTCATCGGCCGTGACCGAAACACCGCGCGGAGTTCAGCGACCTCGGAACGGAGTTCCTTGATTTCGGCGTCAAGCAGCGCATTCGAGCGGCCCTTCGGCATCTTGGGGATGGGGGCTGGCAGCAATCGCGGCAGGAACGCCTTGTCCTCGTAGTAGACGATCTTGTCGACAATGATGGGTGGAATGCCGGTCCCAAGTATGAAGGCCTTGGATTTCGGAAGCAGCTTCAGCTCTTGCGGCAGCATCAGGGCGCGACGATGCTCGGAGATCGTCTCGCTGGTGGATCGCATGGCGAGCCCTTTTGGTCCGCTGCGGCTGTGCGCTTTCACGGTATCGTAGCCGATACGCTCCGAGAGCTCATTCGCCACGTCCTGCTCCTTCGGGGCAAACACGACCTCGACGGCATGGTTGGTCATGAAGTTGCGGGCCGCGTCGATCCCGTAGATCGCGCGCAATTGTGCCGGGCTTTGGACCACGGTGAGAAGGCGGATGCCGTATCCGGCGATGAAGGCGACCGATTTTGCCAGCACATTGACATTGCCTAGCGCTGGAAATTCATCGAGCAGCAACAGTAGCTTCCGATTGAGTTTAGGGTTTTGCTCCGGCAATTGGCGAGTATTCAGATCAACCACCTGCTGAAACAGCAGATTGAGAAGCGGCGCCATGCGGTCGAGATTGTCGGGCGTCACCCCGAGATAGATCGACATCGGCCGCTGCCTCAGCTGTCGCAGGTCGAAATCATTGGCCGAGGTTGCGGCATCGATGCGGGGATTGAGCCAGAGGCCGAGGCGGGCCGTCACAGTCTTGCGGACCGAGTTCAGCGTGTTTTCGGAGGCGGCCAGGAAATCATTCAGTGCGGTGATGCAGTGCCGCGACAGTGGCGACGGGCTGGAGCTGCGAACGGCGATGACTTTGTCAAAGTGGGTTTTGAGATCCTGGGTCGCCGACAGCTGGCGCAGGATCTCGCCGATCGTCAACGGCAAGCCCGGCGTCTCCGCGACATAGCCGCCAATCGCCACAAAGGATGAACGAGCCGCCTCGAACCAGAACGGATCACCCCGGCTTTCGGCCGGAAATAGCATCACCGCGATGCGCTGCAGATCGTCATAAAGGTCGGCGGAATCACTGCGCACATAGCCCAGGGGATTGTAGCGTGCGGTGCGACCGTTCTCGTCAAGGGGATCGAACAGATGGACCTCCTGGCCATGGGCTGCGCGAAAGCCGGCGGAGCGATCCCAGTTCTCTTTCTTGACGTCGAGCGCGACGACCGAATCCGGCCAATTGAGTAGGTTTGGGATGACATAGCCGACGCCCTTCCCGGCGCGCGTTGGGGCATAGAGGAGGACGTGTTCCGATCCGCCGAAGCAGAGCATTGCACCGTCTTTGCGGCCGAGCAGCAGACCCTCCTTGGATCGCAGGCCGGCAGCCTTGATCTCGCGCTCGGACGCGAAACGGGCTTTGCCGTGAAGCGGAAGCGGCCGGTGCCGGAGGATGGCGCCCAGTAGGCCAAAGACCACAATCAGCCCGGCCAGGGTCGACAGCGTCAGCCAGCGGTCGAAACGTGGGTCAGCGCCATAACGCGGCCAGCCTGTGGCGATCTCCAGCCAGTGAAAGCCGCCATCGTGGTGCCTGAGCCCGAGCAGCAGAACGTTCGAGGCGACCAGCAGGAAGACTGCTCCGGCCCCGAGCGCAAGCGCTGTGCCCTTCGCCACCTTAACGGGCGTGGTCGCGTTTGCGAACGGGGTCATAGTAGATTTCCGAAATGCGATAGCGGCCGTTACGCTTCTCCATCTGGACGACGACGTCGACCAGATGCAACAACAGCGAACGGATATCGTCCCGATGAAGGTCACGTCCCTCGGCACTTTCCTTGACCAACAGCGTCATCTGTTCGAAGGCAAGACGGGCGCTGTCGGCGTGAACCGTCGTGATCGATCCAGGGTGCCCCGAGTTCACATTCCTGAGGTAAAAGAAGGCGGTGCCGTCGCGCAGCTCCTGCAGCAGGATCCGGTCGGGCCGCATGCGCAAGGACGATTCGAGCAGTTCACGGGGGCCGATTTTGGCCACACCCTGCCCATCCTTGGCGTAGAGCAGCCGGACGCAATTCTGGTGCGGGATGACGAGCTCGGCCGTGTCTTCAATGGTGATGAGCCGTTCATGCGCTGGGATCGCTGCAATCAGCGCCTTGGACAGAGTGGTCTTGCCCGAGCCGGTTGCCCCTGAGATCAGGATATTGCGGCGGGTGTGCACCGCAAGCTCGAGGAACTCGCGCCACTGCCCGGCGTCTTTCAGAGCGAGCAATCGATGCTCATCGGCGGTCAGCTCGTCACTCGCGGAGCGGACCTCGTCGAATAGCCTTGTCCGCTCCAAAGCGTCCAGATTCATGGTCAGTGTCGAGGGCTTGCGAATGGTCAAGCTGATCGTGCCGGCCGGGACCGCTGGCGGCACCACGATCTGACAGCGCTCCTCGCCGATCAGGCTGGTTGAGACCACCGGGTATTCCGGCCCTATGTCCTGTCGGGTGTGACTTGCGGCTGCGGTTGCAAGATGAGAGAGGTAAGCGTGCGTAAGGGCTGCCGATTCATGCCGGGCCCAACCGTCAGGCCCTTCCACGAAGATCTCGCCGGGACGGTTGACGACGATTTCGGTCAGGGCGTCGTCCGCGAGGTAAGGAGCCAGCGGCTCGAGATAGCGCGCCAGCACCAGACGCCCGCCATCATGTCCGATGGATGCGACCTGGCTCATTTTGTCACCGTAGCCGGCCCGACGATGCCTCCTGGGAGGGTGCGGTCGAGAATCTGCGTGCGGCTTTCGATCCGTTTGAGTTGGTAGACCGACGAAAAATCGAGATCGCGCGCGACAAAGATGTTGACCAGCTCGCCCTGGTTCTTGCTCAGCGTTGGCGGAATGTTGATGGACTGCTCGACGGCGATGCCGGCGGCCGTGTTGGTCGCGCCAGCCGTGTTGTTGATCTGGATCGAGCCGTCTTGCAGTTGCTGGCGCCCAATGGAGGAGGCATCGCCGACGATCGACAGCAATAGCGCCGAACCAAAGCGCTCCCAGAAATGTGTGTCGATATCGCCGTCGAACCCGGCGCGGCCGAGCGCATCCGTGGCAGGCGACGCCAGCGCCACGACGACACCTGTTGGTGTCTTGGCGCGGGTCCACAGGACGAACATGCGTTTTGAGCCGCGCCGAACATTGCCGCGATATTCGCCGACCACTTGCGTGCCCTTTTCCATGAGCACCACATTGCCTGAATCCGACATCACGTCGCGTATTACGACGCAGGAGACAAAACCGGCGACATCCGACGACATCGCGGTCTCCAGCACGCAGGGGATCGACGTGCCCTGGGTGACCAGAAGATTGCGATTGGGAAGCCGCGCGGCGCGCACGCCCTCGATCGGCGTCGGTTTCAGCTTGTCGGCAAGCTCGTTGCGCGGCTCTGCCCGCCCAAAATCATAGGGATCGACAGGGGCGCTTCCGGTCTGGGCATCACGGGCCGGACGCCCCGATGTGACCGGCCGATTATAGGCCAGCACCGGCGCGCGCCGCCCGCTTTCGAGCATCTGGTCCGGCGCGGGCGCGGGTGCCGCTGGTGCGGCCGAGATTGGCGCGACCGGAATGGAGGCCGTCGTGATCGGCGCTGCAGGTGGCTCCTGGGCGGGCTCGAACGCGGCGGCCTGGCGGATCATGAGTTTGCGGGCGGAATCGCTGACCGGCTTATCGCTCTTCCAGGTGCCCCAGATGATCAGGAATGCAAAGGCCGTGAGCGCGAGCGCGCCGAAGCCACGTTTGAGCATCGCCGCTCGACCATTGTCCCCTCCTCCCACCGGGGTAATGCCGCGGTCGCCGGCAAGCGCCTCATTCTCAACTTCGCTCATGTTGCGCCTGCCTATCGTGCCCTAAGGATTGGAGATGATCTCTTCGCCCGCCGCTCGATCGAGGGGCTTGTGGTGTTGGTGCCGGGATTGACCCCGACCGCATCGAACGCTTCATTGAAGATGCAAAGTACGGTGTCGCCCTTACGCAGCCGAAACTCGCGGGCCGTGGCGTGGACAACCACGAGCTCGCCGCGGACATCCTTGGGCACCAGACTTTCAGAGCCGTCCGAATTGATCAGGTAGATCGCCGGGATCTCCCGATTGCCAGCGAAGCGGAACGTGGTTTCCTTGCCATCGTCGAACACGGCTTCGGGCTCCAGATCGATGGAGCCCTGGGCCGAAAAGCGCCAGTTGCGCGCCCCATAGGCATGATGCAGGTCAAAGGTCTGGTCGATCAGCGCGCCTTCCCGCTCGGCGCCCCGGGCAGCCGCCTCAATGCGACGGCGCTCGATCTCGTCGCCGGGATAGGCGAAACGGACGACGAAGTAGCTGTCCGCGAGCGTCGTCTCGGCGATCGACAGCTCGAATTGATAGGAACGCTTGCGCCCGTCGGGCCGGGTGGTGACGACCTGCAGATTGGTCGGTGGATGTTTCTCGCGCGGCTTGAGGAACAGGATCGAACCCGCCGGGGCAACTTCCCATGCGATCGCGTCCCCGATCGCGACATGCGCGATCTCCTCGTCATCGGCAAACACAACCTGGGTCGAAGCGCGAATGACGCCGTTGAGGCGGACCACATTGGCAGGATCGTAGGTCACCGTGCGCACGCGCGCGTCATGTTGCCCCGGCGTCGGCTGCTGCAGTGCCAGCACCGGTCCCCCAAATCCGAGGGCAAGACTCATCAAAAGCGCGAAATGTTTCATGGCACGACCTCCGGGTCGGCGCGATATTCCGAAACCAGAAAGCCGAGCGGATTGACCAGGCGGTCGGCGGAAGACATTGGCGCATTGGCGTAGGAAAACGTCAGTGTCGAAACCCAATGGGTCACATGGGTTTCCTCGCCTTTGCGGCTCTCTTTCATGAAACGCACGGATGCGACATTGTCGGCCAGCAGCGAGATCGCCTTGATCCGCACCGTCGCGACCCCGAAACGGCCTTGAACGACTTGCGGGCTTTCGGGATTGGAGCCGCGGTACCAGGCTGCGAAGCGGGCTTGTTCGCCCTGCCCAGAAAGCAGCGAAATCGTGCGGAAATTGGTTTCGGCCTCCGGATAGCTGTAACCTTCGCGCGCGCGAACGTAGCGTCCAAGGAAATATTTGGTGACGGCCTCATCGTAGCGCGCCGGCGTCGAATTGAGCGCGGAGACAGTGTCGACGATGCCGGTCGTATTATCGACCCGGATGACGAACGGCTCGACGGTCTTGAGCGGTGCCAACGCTGCGACCGCGCCGACCGAGGCGGCCGCCAATGCGCAGGCGCCCGCGGCAATCACCCACGCGGTTCGCCGCGAGCGATGGGCCGAGAGCAGCAGATCCTGTTCCCATCGCCGCCCATTGTCGAAATAGCTCTTCAGGTCATCATGCCCGACCATCTCACGCCTCCTTGCCGCAGGGGCGGTAAGAGGCCGCAATCCCGGCCCAGCGGCCGGACGCGGCGAGATGGAGCGAAGGTGCGGGCGGGCCACTGTCGCCCTTCCGGATGATGGGTTCAGATGGTGGAGCTGACGGGTCGGGTGTCGCGGGCGACGCGCCGGATTCCCAGTCCCACAACGAGCGATTGAGCGGCCGTCGAGCCAGGCCATCACAAGACGGTGGACCTTTTGACCAAGTCCCGCAGCCGCCAAGCGGCCATCCGATCACGCATATAATGAATAGTCGACGCCACATCGTTCTGATGCCCCTGTCGTTTTCTGCCGCCTGATACCGGCGACTATTATGGTTTAGGCCGCCGTCGTCCCTTGCGAGCGGGTGCGCCGCATGCTGCCGCCCTGGCGGCTGGCTCTTACTGCGGCCAGGCCGCGGCTGGCCGACCAGCGGGCGCCGGCATAGGCCCCTCCGGCCGCGGCCGCGGCATTGTTGATCATTGGGCTTGTGACCAGTCGGCTTGCGAGCGACGCACCGCCCCCGGCCAGACCGCCTGCGATGATCGGCAATTGAAGCGCGATGTATCCGGACAGACCCAACACCGCACTGATCGCGACTGCGGCCACGACCAATTCGCCCGCCGTTCCCGCGTTTGCCGCGAACCTGTCGATGAATCCGCTGAGGGTCGTTAGCATCAGCCCGACCAGAGCGTCCACCAGCACCAAAAGGATCACGAAGTTCGCGAGCTGCCGAAGCCAGGCCTCCGTAAACGGGCGCGTTGCCTCAAAGAGTCCCAGTGCAATAAAGATGGGCCCCAGCGCGATCACGACGCCAAGGCCCACTTTGGCGTAGAGCATGATCGCAAATTGCAGGAACGACCCAACGGCCACAAAGACCAGGAGAATGGCCGCAATCAGGGCGGGCGCGATATTGGTCAGGCCAGCTTGTTTGTAGATCTTGTTGGCAACGTCAATTCCTTTGGAAAGCAGCAGATCGAACGGCGCTCCGGAACTGGTATTCAATCCGGAGCCCCCCAAGGCATTGCCGATCTCCTTTGGTAAGGAATCGAAGAACAGACCGGTGACGTAGTGCTGGAACGCGCTGGAATTCGTCGCCAGCAGAACTATGACGACGATCCGCATTGCCCGCCAGGCGAATTCCATGATCGGTTCAGAGATCGCGCCTCGCATCACCGCAAAGCCATACAGAATGACATAGAGCATCACGGCCGTGCGCAGGGGGCCATCAACGTAGGAGGCGAGATTCGATACCGAGGTCGACACGAATGTTGTGATCGGTTGCTCGAATTCCTTCAGGAAGCTGTCAAAGACGTTTATGGCCATCGCGGCAATCCTTACTTCAGGGCGTTTTCCATCTCTTGGACGGTGACTTGGTTGCGGGCCTCATTCGCATTGATGCAATTCGGCGTCATTTGAAGTTCTCCGGGATTGTCGCTGCATCCCTTGAGAGCCACCGCAAGCTCGTCACGATGATCAAGAAACCAGCCGACGCTTCTGGTTTGTTCACCCTTGTCGGCGTCGTTGCAGCCCGCAAGGGCCGCGGCGACAGCCATCAAAAGAATGGTTAGCCTCGTCATTGCAGGGCCGCCTCCATTTCATCGACCAGTTGTTGCTGTTTTTCGCGTTCCCGCTGACCGTCCATGTCCTTGCGGGCTTGCTGGATCATTGCCAGACCCTGCATTCGGAGCACGTCGTTCTGCAGCAGCGCCTGTTCGGCCTGCAGCCGCGCTGAGAGATCGAGAACCTCCTTGGCGTCAGTCGCCGAGCTGATGCGAGCTCTGAGCTCCTCAAGGGCATCAATGCGCTGCGAGGCGGTGTCGTACATCGCCTGCCCCATGGAGTGCTTCGCTCCGGTCTGGCGGGCGATCCGGTCGAGCTCGCTCTGGTAATACGAATTGCCGTTGTTGCCGGCATAGGCGCGGTTCTGCGAAAGATAATGGTTGATGGCATCGGCGAAGTTGCCGCCACCCTGCCCCGCGACGAGACGTTCGATGTCAGAGAACTGTTGGGGCAGCACTTTCCGGAACTGTGGCGTGTTTAAGAGCGCTCCGATGTCATTGGCGTTGGTCCGCTTGTTGAAGCTGTCATAGAGTTGCTTGGACTGGTTCAATTGATCTTGCGCGACCTTGAGCTGCGACGTCAGAGTGTCGACCTGCTTCTTCAATTCCGTCAGCTGCTCGAATTGCCGCGCAAATACGCTCGGGTCGAACACAATTTCCGCCTGCACAGGTGAGGCCATCAGGAGGGTCACGACTGACAGGGAGGCGATAATCGCCGGCATACGCTGACTCATCACTGGCCCTTTCTCCGCTTCGCATGAAACACCGGCAGCCATTGTGCGGGGTCGTCGCCGACTTGCTTGCGAATGCCATCGAGCAGCTCGACCGTTTCCGTCCGTCCCGACAGAACGGCGAGCGCGTCGTCGAAACCGCCGAGATCAAGTTCCGCTACGACCGAGTTGTGGCCCTGCTTGACCAGGAAGCGCCGGCTTTCAGGCGCGAGCTCCTCCTTGATCAGGCGGAATTCCGTATCGGTCAGATGGAAGCCATCGACATAGTCCGAGCGCGTTCCCCGCGCGTTCGGCAGGAAGATCTGGGTCGGGCACTGTTCGACAATGGTATGCGCAATCGGCGAGGCCAGCGCGTCGCGGGGCGACTGCGTCCCAAACACCATCACGCCGTTCTGCTTGCGGATGGTTTTCAGCTTGTTGTTGGCCAGATCCCGAAATGCCTCGTCTCCAAGCGCCTTCCAGAACTCGTCGATGTCGATGATCAGACGTCGGCCATCGATCAGGCGCTCCACCCGATGGAACAGATACATCATGAGCGGTGTGCGAACGGTCGGATGATCCAAAAGATCCGTCATGTCGAAGCCAATGAAACGGGCGTCGAGGCCGATGGCGTCGTGATCGCCATCGAGCACCCAGCCGAAAGGAGCGCCCCGGCACCATCGCTCGAGCCGCGCACCAATGCCCTCGCGATCCTGCTGGCCGAGAAAGGCCCGCAGAGTCCCGAACGAACGTTCTGCCTGCCGCAGTTGACCCAGTGCTCGTAACCCGGAATCGATGCGCTCCTCTTCGATCACTGTCAGCGGACGGTCGTCCGGCGTGACAAGCTTCCGGACCAGTTCGCTCAGGAAGGACAGGTTCGCTGGCGTCAGCTCCAGCGCCTTGAGCGGCGCGCAGCCGGTCGCAACGCCGTTGTGGAGCGTCAGGTAAGTGCCGCCGGCGGCGCGCACGAAGATCTCGGCGCCCCGGTCCTTGTCAAAGAAGACGTAGGAGGCCCCTAACCGCTCGGCCTGCGACAGCAGGAAGTTCTGCACGACCGTTTTGCCGGACCCCGAGGGGCCGCAAATGAACGTGTTGCCGAGATCGCCATGATGAAAGGAAAAATAGTACGGCGAGCCGGACGCCGTTTTGAGCATCGCCACCGCCGGCCCCCAATGGTTGCCCGCAGGTTGTCCGGTGGGATAGGTGTGGAACGGAGAGAACGCCGCGAAATTCCGCGAGTTGATCGCGCCAGTGCGTGCCCGGTACTTGAACAGTCCGGGCAGCTGCGCCCAATAGGCAGCTTCAAGTCCAAGATCTTCCCGGGCGACCACCGCACCCGCATCGGCCAGAGCACGCCGTGCTGCGCTCATATGATCCTGCAGCTGCGAAGGCGTATCGGCGTAGACCAGCAGCGAAAGGTGATGATCTCCGACCACGAACCGGTTGGATTCGAGATCGTCCAGCGCGTCAGAGAGCTCGTCGATCTGCGAGGCGGCCGGATCCTGAGCCGAGACCAGCTGGTTCTGCTTGCGCGTCAGGACCGTCTTGGCGTCCGCTTTTGCCAAGAACGCGAAGGATTGCGAGACGATGAGCTCAAACGGCGCCGAAAGCAGCGCGTTCAACAGGCCAGGCCGGGTGGACGCCGGATATTCCTTGAGTCCGAATATGCCAGCGAAGCGCGATCCGCCGGCGCTGCGAATCTCGAGAGCTTCACGTCCGAAGATGATGCGATTTGAATAGAGCGCGGGGCCGATCGGCCCTTGCGGCAATGGCATCGGCATCCATTCCCCGGAGACGAGCGCGTGGAGCAGCTCCATTGGTTCCGAGAAGGTGATGCCGCCGCGCTCAGCCAATCCGACCGCACGGGCGCCATAACGATCGAGTGCCGCAACGATATCTCGCGTCGCATCGTCAAGCCGCTTCAGGGCCGCGCCGTCGACCTCGAGGGAGTGCCCGGCGCTGCGGCCAAGCCGCCTGAAGAACGCGGCCGCCGTATCTGTCGCCGCGCGGCCGGGATGACAAACCACCGTCAGATAGAGGTCGTTGCGAAACAGCGCCTCTTTCTGAAGCTGTTCGCGGTATTGTGCGTCAAGTGACGCCGCAAAGCTCGATCGGAAGGTGCCGTCCGGATAGACCGACGTCCGGCGGCGCACCAGATGGGTCCAGAGCGCTAGCCGCGGATCTGCAACATTCCGCAGGGTCAGATTCAGTTTGCCGTGAAGATCGTTCAGGTCCGAGGTTTCGGCAGTCTCGAACGAGGTGCCATCGATCCGGATCACCGTGAGCATCGCGCGGGTTGACAGACTGATCACCGTATCGGTCACGTGCCGGCCGAACGGCAGGTAGACATCGGGCTCGATCTCCCGGGATTTAAGCGCCGCCTTACGCATAACCGAGGTCCCTTGGCCGATATCGCCTAATGAGTGTGAGCGGCGTGCAGGACGACCCACCCCAGAAGGTCGCGTTGCGCGCGCGTCCTCGGGTTTCGATCCAGGCGATCAGAATCCGGAACATGTTCGGATCGTGGCGGCAGATGATGCGGCAAAGCCCATGGATGGGAATCGCGACCAGGCCGTAGATGATGCTCCCGGCCACCAGGAACAGGATGCAGGAGAACATGACGTTGAGCGCCATCGCCTCCATCGTGACGCCGGCAATCATGGCGGGACGCGTGCAGGCCAAGAACAAGGTGTCCTCCGTGAGACGCGCGGCATCGACCATCAATGACCTCCGGTCAAGGTCGAGACCACTTCGGAGGCGCCGAAGGTGATGGCGACGCCGAGCACGACATAGGCGGCCTTGCGAAGGTCGAGATAGCCGAACATCCAGGCGATGCCGACGATGATGACTGCCAGCGTCGCCAGCAGACGAGCGACGTTCCCAGTCAGCATGTTGACAATGTTCTGCAGCACGCCTTCGATGTTCGCGGTCTGCGCCAGCGCGGGCTCGACCAAGGCGATACTGAGAACGGCACCCATGCAAAGGAGGGCAGCGGAGTGTTTAAGAGGAGAAGTCATGGCACGGCTCCGATTAGAAGTGCAGCCGGACAATCCGGACCGCGGTATTGAGTTGAAAATGAAACAATGACGGTCCTCATCGTGCATAGACGAAGGCGGACGTGCCGAGTCCCGAGCGATAGACGTCCCAGCGCGGAGGTTCACCGGTAGTGTGTGCCGGTGTTTTGATGGGCGACACGTCACCCGTGGACTCGTCGGCACCGACGGACGCCATCGGCTGAATGCGGGGTCCGGGCTGTTTGCTCGAGCTCTTGGTCGTGAAGCTCACGACAACGCGGGCAATCGCCTGGTCGCGGTCTGGGATTTTCATGTTCGCTGCTTGCAGTCGCGCGTCAAACAATCTGCCAAGTCCTGCGATGTGCTGACACGCGTCAAATGTCGTGGCAGCGGTCAGGCCGGCCTGCTTTGTTTCCTCGGCATCAAGTTGAGCAAGACCGGTCCGGACCTGCTGGCCCGTGGCGCTGGCCTCGGTCGCGAGCTGGATGGCTTCGTTACGGTCGCTTGCCTGAATTGGAATCGGCTTGCGCCCGGCAATTGTGATGAGCAGCGGCTCGAACGAACTTGCCTGCCGCACAATCGCTGTCAGCGGTCGCACCAGATCCGGCGTCGGCGCGCACTGTTCGACCAGAGCCGCAAATGCAGCGGGATCCATGGCTGAGAACCTTTTTGTCGGAGCTGAAGACGTTCGATGCTAAGCCGCCAGCGCTGGGCTTGACGGCACCTCAATCACAGGTCCGGAAATCTTCCCGGACGCTCGGATCGCATCCAGAGCGTCATTGGTGATCGGCAACAGTCCAGCCACGGCTTTGGTCGCCCCGATTTGACGAGGTGTGCCGAGGCGATCGAGCTGCCATCCAGCCCGGCGCAGGATGCGCTCCATGCGCAGATCAGTGACGGTTGCTATGGCCTGAAGGTCGCGCCGCTGGCCCCATTCAATCATTCCCGCAAAGAGCAGGAACGTCGCTTTCCGCAAGCCGTTCTCGGCTATCGTTGCGACGTTTTGGGTATCAACGCAAAAGCGCGAGCTCTCCCAGATCCGGTCTGCTTTGGGCGCCGCGTGGCCATCCAGCAACACCGGGAACGTATCGGCGAGCATGTTGTGTCCAGGTAGCAGGCGAACGCAACCAACAACGGCGTTCTGCTCGAGCGCCAACAGATAGGTCGGGTTGAATGCGTCGTACTGATCAATCTCCAACCCATCGGAGATAGAGACGTCCCAATCGAGCCGTTCCTTGAAGACGCGCCCTCGCAGGCGATGCATTCCCCCCGTTAGTTCAGGGTCGCGCAAGAGCGCTGTACGTGTGCGCACAATGACCTTCATTCTTAACCTCAAGCTTACGAATCACAGCTTCGAGATCAAGAAAGCAGTCGTGGTCACAGCGTTGCGCTGTCAGTTCTGACAGGGCGTTGTGGAACTGTTGGGGCCGTGAGCAACAATCGCAGCGCGCGATCGTCGCGCGCGCAGTCTCGGAAAGCGCCGACACGCAAGAATGGGAATTTCTCGTCCTCCGCGGACGGAGAAAATCATTGTGTTGAGCGCCGCAGTCAGAGGCTGTTTCAACTTCGACGACCGCGCTTGCCGTTGCTGCCTGAGGGCGGCGCTCAAACCTGATTTCGAGTCTGTCAGAACGCAGGTTTAGAATTGTTCTTGCCGCAAAGCTGCCGCAACGTGTCAATAGATGCCATGCACGTATAGCGCGAATCATCGAAGGTATCGCGTTTGGGGACTTGGAAGTAACTGAAGTGGTGCAATGAAAGATGTTAAGAGGGCGTGCAACGAGTTTGTCGATTGTCTTCACTCTGCCCATACGGAAGATGATTTTCGGCGCGTCGCGGAACGAGCCGCGCATGCATTGGGATTTCGGTGGTTCGCTTATTTTGGTCAGCGCGTGAATGGCCCCAACCTGATCTCATCCTATCCGAAGAGTTGGACCAGCCACTATTTTCGGGAAGGATATCACAACATCGATCCCGTTCTTCAGGAGCCGCGAAGCACAAATCGGATGTTCCTGTGGGATGGCCGTGAGGCGCGAAGTGCAAAGTCGGCGAAAGAACGCCGCCTGTTCGACGATGCGCTCAGCTTCAAGATCAGGACCGGCCTCACCGTTCGTATTCCCTCCAGCCAAAACCAGTACGCGGCATTCACGCTGGCGGTCGACGATCGCAGTCTTGGGCTCGATCGCTTCATCGAGACATCGGAAGACGTGTTGTACAGGGTGGGTCTCACCTACCATGCCCATGTGAGCGCCAAGATCGGACGCGTGTCAGCAGGCAGCGGGATGGCGAGCCCACTCACACAGCGCGAGCGGCAGTGTCTCGCGTGGATCTCTGACGGCAAGACGATGCAGGACATTGCGGAGCTTCTCAATGTCACGCCGCGAGGAGTGAAGTTTCATCTGGACAATGCCAGGCGAAATCTTGCTGCATTGACCCTCCCGCACGCCGTGGCCCTCGCGTTTCGGCAGGGATTGCTCCCGTAATGCGCAAAACAACTGTCCGATTGTAAGAAGTTCCAATATCGCGGCTCAATCGGGATGGTAGGTTGGGCGGCTGCATTCAAGGTGCGGGAGTCTTTGGAACATAACCACGGCGTCTTTTGCGGACGAGCCACGCCTCGAGTGCTTCTACGGCCTGGACCCTCCCAGCAAACAGATCCATCCGCCGGCGGCCGCGTTGGCCGAGACGCCCCCATTCGCGCACCAACGCTGTGTCACCGAACAGAGTCGGTTCGATCGTGAGGACATAGAACCTGGCCATGTTGCAGGCCGGATCGCACCGTTGGAGCACGAGGTATGGCACCGTGAGTTCGGACATGCGCAAGAATCGCAACCATCGAAAGCGCTGTCCAATTAACTTATCGAATCGATCAGGGCTCTCGATTCAAAAGTTTAATATCAATGACGAAAGCCATGAGGTGCTCGCGACTGGTCTCGGAAAATATGTTGGCTGTCGTGCGCCTTCGACTGCGAAGAAGATGGGCGTCGCCCTGCGGGCCGGGCTGTTGGCTTCGCTGAAGCCCCGCGGGCGGGTCTTCCCCCTTACGGGCTGCCATCCCTGACGCGAAGCGGCCTAAGTCCCGAACAGCTACTGGGTCTCTCGCAGGCTCCCGTATAAGCGTCGGATCCGAACTCCCAAATGCAAGCGATGCCTATGGCCTCGAAGACGTCGAACGGACGCGGAAATTGCGCAGAGCACCCGCCAGGTGGGCAAATCGACTTTTGCTTGGACAAAAGGACGGCGGCTGTTCTCGCGGACAATCAGACCGACACTGCATCCGCGGAACGAACCCATGTGCGTTTCGGCTCACATGCGTCCGGTGAAGGACCAACCCCGCTCTCGAATGGGCTTTCCTTGGTTCTGGTGCGGCCTTCCACGATCAACCCGCAAGGGGTTCGCTACGCAAGCGTGCGACCTCTCCGGCTTCGCCTACGAGGTGACCGCAGCCGCCCCTGAACACGTCGGCGCCTGTCGAGCGGGGATGGTCCCCGCCGCAAGACAGGAGCCCTTCATGTCGTACAATCTCACCCTCGCTCAGAACCACGCCTTCGATCTGGCCCGCACGCTGATGGTGCCGGTCATCCTTTTTCAGACTGAGAACGAGTTCGGCGTGATGGTTTCCAGCGAATACGACGGCGATCAGGACGCCATCGTTCATGAATACGACCCCTGGTGCCCGGCTCATTGAGCCGGGTGACCGGCTGCCGCTCGCGCCATGCCGGCTGCAAGGGAGGCTTCGCCGCGCCGACGATCCGGCGACTGACGGTTGGTCAGCGCGCCCTTGCATTCGGCAGGCTTCGCGGCCGGTCGGGGATGTGCCGCAAGACTAGGAACAACTGAGACCAACAGAAGAAGGGGCTGGACGTCGCTTGCGCGACCCCGGTGCAGACAAATGGACAAGAGAGAAATCGAAGCGCTGCGCAACAAGGTTGGCTGTGCGGCTGTGCTGGAAAAAGACGGCTGGAAGGTCGACGTCAAGGAAAGCACCCGGCGCGCGATCAAGTATCGCCGCGACAGCAGCATCGTCATTGTCATCCACCAAGGCCGCGGCTGGTTCGATCCGTTGTCGCCGGCGAAAGGGGACGTGTTTTTGCTCGCCGAACATCTCGGTGCCGCTGGTTTCGTCGAGGCATGTGATCGTGTTGCGGATGTGGTTGGCTTCGTTCCCAGCCTACCTGCGTGGCAGCGCCCCGCAAGGCCCAAGGCCCTCGCGTCCGTTGCAGAACGGTGGAAACGTCGTTTCAGGCCGCGCCCCGGCTCGCCAGCCTGGCGCTATCTCACCGGCGAGCGCGGCCTGCCGGCAGACATCGTGAAGCAGGCGGTCGCTAACGACCGATTGCGAGAAGGCCCCCAAGGCAGCATGTGGGCGGCGCATCACGATTCCACTGGAGCGCTCACAGGCTGGGAGGAACGTGGACCGGTATGGCGGGGCTTTGCCACGGACGGCGCCAAGGAGCTTTTTCGGTTCGGGTCGGAGGAGTCCGAGCGGATCTGCATCACCGAGGCGGCCATCGATGCCATGAGCCTCGCCGCGATCGAGGTCCTGCGCCCTGACACCCTTTATGTCAGCACCGGCGGCGGTTGGTCGCCGGCAACCGATGACGCCATCCGCGGCTTGGCCAAGCGCGCCAACGCTTGGCTCGTGGCAGCAACCGACAACAATCGGCAGGGCGACATCTACGCCGACCGTGTTCGCGCCATCGCGGCGGATGCAAGTGCGCGCTATGACCGATTGCGGCCGTGCGCCGGCGACTGGAACGAGGATTTAAGAGCCTGACGGCGACCTCTTGATGTAGCGCGCGAGAGCGACGCGCAGGCCGCGTGGCGGCGCCGCGCCAAGGCTTCCGCAGAGTGCGTCTCGATCCCTCGGCGTTGAGCAAAGGAAACGGAGATCGAACAATGATGGAAGGGAAATGAAATGGGAATGAGGCGCTGCCGCATGCGCGGCCGGCGCGTCAAGGGCGGGGCTTCGCCCGCGTTCCGCGGCCCTTGACCCGCCGGACCTGCGATGCGGCCGGCGAGGAGGTGTGATGAAGGACTGAAGTGACGAAGAGATCAGGCGGATCGCTCGCGCTGTCAGTCCGACCAGGCCTAGAGGAGCCGCCCATGCACACCTCCCCCACTATCCGCAAGGTCTTCGAAGGCGTTGCGACCCGCCACGAGATGCACCGCCTGTTCAACCGCCATCGTGGTGATCCCGCGATGGCCGAAGGTAAAGGCCAACATCTCTTCGCCGGTGAGTGGTTCGAAATCAACGAGCGGGAGCACGACGACATGCTCGAGATCCTGCCGCCGCTGTTCATGCGCGCTGACATGTTCGCGATGCGCGAATTCATGACGGGCAGCGTCACCAGCATCTTCTTCGCCTTTGCCATCGACGGAAAGCGGCGCTGGTTCCATGGCTATTGCGATCTTTCCGATCGGCTGTCGCCGGAGCGCATGAAGGCTGCGATCATCGAGCGCGAGTCACGGCCCCTGCGCGCGATGACGCGCGACGAGCGGCTCGAGCACATCTGGTCGAGCACGCATGACGATTATCGCGGCTATGCCGGCGAGCGCTGGCCACAGGCCATGCGCGGCCGCCGCACTGTACTCGTCTATGCCGGCGAGAAGGGCACGGTTCTGAAGCTGCTCGACGACCTCACCGAGGCAGAGATCGCGGCCAAGCTACCGGTGCAGTTCCGCCATCTGCCGGATACGGTCGCGGCCTAGCCCGACCTCCCTCCCCGCCCCGCGATAGCCCGGTCTCGCGCCGGGCGTCGCATTTCAGCCCCGGCCCGGCGCCGGCCCACTCATCAACTCCCGCAACGCCGTGCCGTCCGCCGCAGCCCGCGTCGGCGGACGGCGGCGCGCGCCCAACTGGAGGACATTTTCCATGTCGCATGACGATCCTTTCACCCTCGACCTCTTCGGCAATACCGCCCTTTCATCCAGCCTGGGCCTCGGCGTCACGGCCTTCGCTGCCGATTTCGGCGGTGACGACCATGACGATGATCCGCCGCCCTCGACGCCGGCCTCGGCTGCGCCGGCGGTAGGATCGGCGCGGCGCTCAGAGTCCGGTCCCCGCAAGCGCGGCGACAATTTCTATCTTTCCGGCGAGCGCGGCCTCGCAAAGGGCTGGAAGCAGCGCGCCCGCGACAGCATTGCCGCAGTTCGGCTCGCCGCACAGATCGAGGCCGAGGAGCGCCCCGCGACGGCCGAGGAGCAGCGGCAACTGATCCGCTTTACCGGCTTCGGCGCCTCAGAGCTCGCCAATGGCGTCTTCCGCCGACCAGGCGAAACCGAATTCGCGAAGGGCTGGGACGAGATCGGGGCCGATCTGCAGGATGCGGTCGATGAGGCTGACTACGCTTCGCTGGCACGCTGTACGCAGTATGCCCATTTCACGCCGGAGTTCATCGTCCGGGCGATGTGGGCGGGTCTGCTGCGCCTCGGCTGGCGCGGTGGCCGCGTGCTCGAGCCCGGCATCGGCACCGGCTTGTTTCCGGCGCTGATGCCGCCGGTTCTGCGCGAGGTCTCCCACGTCACCGGCGTCGAGCTCGATCCCGTCACGGCGCGCATCGCGCGGCTGTTGCAGTCCCGGGCGCGGATCGTCACCGGCGATTTCGCGCGCACCGAGCTGCCGGCGCGGTTCGACCTTGTTATCGGCAATCCGCCCTTTTCCGATCGCACCGTCCGCTCGGACCGCGCGCTGCGCTCGCTCGGTCTGCGGCTCCATGACTACTTCATCGTCAAGGCGATCAAGCTGCTGAAGCCGGGCGGTCTCGCCGCCTTCGTCACGTCGCACGGCACGATGGATAAGGCGGATGGCTCGGCGCGCGCGCTGATCGCGAAGCACGCCGATCTCCTCGGTGCAATCCGTCTGCCGGAGGGTAGCTTCCGCGCCGATGCCGGCACCGACGTCGTGGTCGACATCCTGTTCTTCCGGCGGCGCAAGCACGGCGAGGCAGAAGGCGACCTCTCGTGGCTCGAGCTCGACGAGGTGCGCCCGGCGACCGAGGACGAGGGCGCAAGCCGGGTCAGCCGCTGGTTCGCGTGCCATCGCCACCTTGTGCTCGGCGCGCACGCGCTGACCTCCGGCCCGTTTGGCGAGACCTACACCTGTGCGCCGCGTGACGGCGAGGACCTCGCGACCGCACTGGACGAGGCGATCACCCTCCTTCCAAACGCAATCTATGACGGCGAACCGGAGGCGGTCGACCCCAACGACGAGTGCGAGGCCGTGCCGGCGAAGTCGGAGAGCTCGGCGAGCCTCACGGCGCGCGAGGGCAGTTATCTGCTTGATAGCCGGCATGGCTTGATGCAGATGCTTGGCGGCCGGCCAGTTGCCGTCACGGTGCGCAAGGGCCGCAGTTCCGATGGTGTTCCGGAGAAGCACGCTCGGATCATCCAGAAGCTGATCCCGATCCGCGACGCGGTCCGCGAGGTGCTGAAATATCAGGAACTCGACCGGCCGTGGAAGGACGCACAGGTCCGCTTACGCATCGTGTGGTCGAACTTCGTGCGCGCCTTCGGCCCGATCAACACGACCGTCGTGTCGACGAGCGAAGACCCGGAAACCGGCGAGGTCCGCGAGACGCATCGCCGCCCCAACCTCCAGCCCTTCCTAGACGACCCGGACTGCTGGCTGGTCGCTTCGATCGAGGACTACGACCTCGAATCCGATACAGCGAGGCCCGGCCCGATCTTCACCGAGCGGGTAATTGCCCCGCCAGCGCCGCCCGTCATCACCAGCGCCGCCGACGCGCTGGCCGTCGTTCTCAACGAGCGCGGCCATGTCGATCCCGGCCACATCGCTGAGCTTGTGCACCGCGACGCGGACGACGTGATCGCCGAGCTCGGCAGCGCGATCTTCCACGATCCTGCCGACGGTTCCTGGCAGACGGCGGACGCTTATCTATCCGGCGCGGTCCGGTCGAAGCTTGCGGCGGCGGAGGCCGCGGCCGCGCTCGATCCGACCTATGAGCGCAACGTCAGGGCGCTGCAGGAGGTGCAGCCCGCCGATCTTCGGCCCTCGGACATCACCGCGCGCCTCGGCGCGCCGTGGATTCCCGCCGCCGACATCGTCGCCTTCGTCAAGGAGACGATGGGTGCGGAGATCAGGATCCACCACATGCCGGAACTGGCCTCGTGGGCCGTGGAGGCCCGCCAGCTCGGCTGGATGGCCGCCGGCACGTCGGAATGGGGCACGGAGCGGCGGCACGCAGGCCAGCTTCTCTCTGATGCGCTCAATTCCTCCGTCCCGCAGATCTTCGACACCATCAAGGATGGCGACAGCGAGCGACGCGTCCTCAACGTCGTCGACACCGAGGCCGCCAAGGAGAAGCTCTCGAGGATCAAGTCCGCCTTCCAGAATTGGATCTGGTCCGATCCGGACCGGACCGACCGACTGGCGCGGGTCTACAATGACCGCTTCAACAACATTGTGCCGCGCGCCTTCGACGGCTCGCATCTGAAATTGCCGGGCGCCTCAGGCGCATTCGTTCTCTACGAACATCAGAAGCGCGGCATCTGGCGCATCATCGCCTCTGGAGCGACCTACCTCGCACACGCTGTCGGCGCCGGCAAGACGATGACGATGGTGGCCGCGATCATGGAGCAGCGCCGGCTCGGCCTGATTGTCAAGGCCATGCTTGTCGTTCCCGGCCATTGCCTGGCGCAGGCGGCGCGCGAGTTCCTGGCGCTCTATCCCGGTGCCCGCATCCTCGTCGCCGATGACACCAACTTCACCAAGGACAAGCGGGTCCGCTTCCTGTCCCGCGCCGCGACCGCAACGTGGGACGCGATCATCATCACCCATTCGGCCTTCCGCTTCATCGGCGTGCCGTCCGCCTTCGAACAGAAGATGATCCAGAACGAGCTCGAACTCTACGAGCAGCTCCTGACCAAGGTCGAGAGCGACGATCGCGTCTCGCGCAAACGCCTCGAGCGCCTGAAGGAGGGATTGAAGGAACGGCTCGAAGCGCTGGCCACGCGCAAGGATGATCTCCTGACCATCTCCGAGATCGGCGTCGACCAGATCATCCTCGATGAGGCGCAGGAGTTTCGTAAGCTATCCTTCGCTACCAATATGTCGACGTTAAAGGGCGTCGATCCCAACGGCTCGCAGCGCGCCTGGGACCTCTATGTGAAGTCGCGCTTCATCGAGACCAAGAACCCTGGGCGGGCGCTGGTGCTCGCCTCCGGCACGCCGATTACCAACACGCTCGGTGAGATGTTCTCGGTGCAGCGTTATCTCGGATACGGCGCACTTCTGGATCGCAAGCTCCACGAGTTCGACGCCTGGGCCTCGACTTTCGGCGATGTCTCGACGGAGCTCGAGCTCCAGCCGTCCGGCAGGTACAAGCCGGTCACACGCTTCGCCACGTTCGTGAATGTCCCCGAGTTGATCGCCATGTTCCGGTCCTTCGCTGACGTGGTGATGCCGGAGGACCTGCGGCAGTACGTGAAGGTCCCGGCGATCTCGACGGGCAAGCGCCAGATCGTGACCGCAAAGCCGACGCCGGCATTCAAGCGCTACCAAGCCCTGCTCGACGCGCGGATCAAGGCGATCGAGACGCGCGACCGGCCGCCGGAGCTGGGTGACGACATCCTGCTCTCCGTCATCACCGACGGCCGCCACGCGGCGATCGACCTGCGCCTCGTCGATCCGTCGAACGACAATGAGCTGGACAGCAAGCTGAATCTCCTCGTCGCCAACGCCTTCCGCATCTGGGAGGAGACGTCGGACAAAACTTACGTGCGCGCCGACGGCAAGCCGTACGAGCTGCCGGGCGCCGCGCAGATGATCTTCTCCGACCTCGGAACCATTAGCGTCGAGAAGACGCGCGGCTTCTCGGCCTATCGCTGGATCAGAGACGAGCTCATTCGCATGGGCGTTCCCGCGTCCGAGATCGCCTTCATGCAGGACTACAAGAAGTCCGAGGCCAAGCAGCGTCTGTTCGGTGACGTGCGCGCGGGCAAGGTCCGCTTCCTGATCGGCTCCTCCGACACGATGGGCACCGGCGTCAACGCACAGCTCAGGCTGAAGGCGCTCCATCACCTCGACGTGCCCTGGCTGCCGTCGCAGATCGCGCAACGCGAGGGCCGGATCGAGCGCCAGGGCAACCAGCACGACGTGATCGACATCTTCGCCTATGCGACCGAGGGCTCGCTCGACGCGAGCATGTGGCAGAACAACGAGCGCAAGGCCCGCTTCATCGCCGCGGCGCTCTCGGGCGACACCTCCATCCGTCGGCTTGAGGATCTCGGCGAAGGCCAGGCCAATCAGTTTGCGATGGCCAAGGCGATCGCGAGCGGCGATCAGCGGCTGATGCAGAAGGCAGGGCTCGAAGCTGACATCGCGCGGCTGGAACGTCTGCGTGCGGCGCATATCGACGACCAGCACGCCGTCCGCCGGCAGATCCGGGACGCAGAACGCGATATCGAGTTCTGCACGCGGCGGATCGCGGAGGTCGGCAAGGATATCGAGCGCCTTGTTCCGACCGCCGGCGACGCCTTCGCCGCGACCGTGGCCGGCAAGCGCTATGTCGAGCGCAAGGGGGCCGGCCGCGCGCTGATGAAGGAAATCCTTACCCTCCTGCAACTCCAGCAGGAGGGCGAGACCATCATCGCAACGATCGGTGGGTTCGACCTCGAATACTCCGGCGAGCGTTACGGCCGCGATGGCTATCGCTACGGCACCATGCTGATCCGCACCGGGGAAGAGCGTGAGATCGAGTTGGCCGTCACGGTGACGCCGCTCGGCGCGATCTCTCGCCTTGAGCATGCATTTGACGATTTCGAGGGCGAGCGGGAGCGCTATCGCCAGCGTCTCGCCGACGCGCGTCGCCGGCTCGCCTCGTACCGATCGCGCGAGGACGGCGAATTCGCATTCGCAGCCGATCTCGCCGCGAAGCGGCGGCAGTTGGCGGAGGTCGAGAAAGCCCTTGCGACGGATGTGGAGGGCACGGGCGGGAGCGCAATCGCAGCGTGATGAGGGAGGAAGGGAAGACCCGCTCGCAGAGTGGTCAGGTCGGCAACGCTGACGCTCAACCGCCGCCTGCGCGATCCCAGCCCGTCGTCCTTCGCAGGGCTGTTAGCCCTGCTTGTCCGGCCTGGCAGGGATGCTCGGCCGCAGTTGTGCCGGCCCGACCGCTCCGCGGGGCCCGGGGGTGTCTTCGGGAAGAAGACGAGGAAGGGCCCGCAAGGCGCGGTCCGCGAACCCGAACAGGAGAAGTCCCATGCAACTCATCAAGATTGATCCGCGTGCGCTCAACGAAAATCCCGACCGCATGCGCCAGACGAAGTCGACGCCGCAGGCCGACGCCCTGCTGCTCGCGACGATCAAGGCCGTCGGCATCGTCCAGCCGCCCGTCATCACGCCCGAGACCGGTGGCGGCAACGGCTATGTCATCAATGCGGGTCATCGCCGCGTGAGGCAGGCGATCGCCGCCGGCCTCGAGGAGATCGACGTCCTCGTCGACGAGGCAGCGAACGACAACGGTGCCATGCGCTCGATGATCGAGAACATCGCGCGCGAAGCGCTCAATCCCGTCGACCAGTGGCGCGCGATCGAACGCCTCGTCGCGCTCGGCTGGACCGAAGAGGCAATCGGCGTCGCATTGACCCTGCCCGTCCGGCAGATCAGGAAGCTCCGCCTGCTCGCCAACGTGCTGCCGATCATGCTCGATCACATGGCGAAGGGCGACATGCCAGACGAACGTCAGCTTCGTACCATCGCCTCGGCGTCGCTCGACGAGCAGAAGGAGGTCTGGAAGAAGCACAAGCCCTCCAAGGCGGATCCGCAGGTGTCGTGGGGGAGCGTGGCTCAGGCCCTGACCAAGGTGCGCATGTACGCTCGTCACGCCAGCTTCGGCGACGACCTGGCCCAGGCCTACGGCATCCAATGGGTCGAGGACCTGTTCGCGCCGGCGGACGAGGACAGCCGCTACACCACAGATGTCGAGGCGTTTCTTGGCGCGCAACAAGAGTGGATGACGAACAACTTGCCGAAGAAGGGCATCATCGCCGAGACGACGAACTGGGGCGAGGTCAAGCTGCCGCCGAAGGCGGAGCGCGTCTACGGCAAGCCGTCGAAGACGGATTGCACGGCGATGTATCTCGACCGTGACGGCCGGGTGCAGAGCGTGCATTACCGCATGCCCGCGGCGAAGGAGTCGAAGAACAAGGGCACGGCGGCCGGTACTGACGCTGCCGACGAGAGCACAGCGGCCTCGAAGCCGCGTCCCGACGTGACGCGCAAGGGCGTCGAAATCATCGGCGACTTCCGAACGGATGCCCTCCATGAGGCGCTGGCGCGCGCGCCCGTCGAGGATGACGCGCTGATGGCGCTGTTGATCCTCGCCTTCGCCGGCCAGAACGTCTCCGTCGATTCCGGTAGCGGCGGCACCTATTACGGCAACCGCCGGATTGCACGCCATGCAGCGACGCTGTTCGATCAGGATGGCAAGCTCGTCCTCGACATGGAGACACTGCGCGTTGCGGCGCGCTCGATCCTCGTTGAGGTTCTCTCGTGCCGGGAAAACCGCACCGACAGCGGCATCGTTGCGCGCCTCGCCGGCGAGGTGGTCGGAGCGGACAACTTCCTGCCGAACATGGGCACTGACGACTTCCTGTCGTGCCTGTCGCGCGCCGCGCTGGAAGGCTCGTGCAAGGACGCGTCGGTTCTCCCGCGCCAGAAGGTGAAGGACACCCGCGCCGCTTTGGTCGAGCACTTCAAGGAAGGCCGCTTCGTTCATCCGGCAGCGCTGTTCGCTCCAGACAAGGTCAACCTGCTGGCGTGGCTGGCGAAGAACGCCGTCACCGCTGACGAGGTCGAAGACCAGGTTGAGGACCCGGACGCTGGCAACGAGGACAGCGGCGAAGCCTCGGGTGATGAGGCGTTCCGTGAGGCGGCTGAGTAGCTCGGGCCGCCATCGGCGATCCGAACGACATCCCGCCGCCGGCCCAGCCGGCGGCGGCTTCGTTTCCAACACCCATGAACAGGAGGACATCCATGTCCGCGCAGTTGATCTACGACCTCGTCCCGCTCGGAGCGATCATCCGGTTTTCTGACGGCACGCCGCGGCCACCGGAGCAGCACCGCAAGAAGCTCGCGGCTTGGGAACACCGCAACAGCGGCGGTCGGCTGATCCGCAAGCAGGCAGAACGCCGCGTCGGCAACACCGTCATTGGCGCCACCATCACACTGCACGCCAGCGACTATGGCGGCGGCGGTGTTGTGGTGCTTCGCGTCCACCGGACCTTCTCGGTCGACAGCGACCTGAGGTTCGTCGTGACCGAGCGCCCGAGGGTCGGTGCAGTCCGCGTGCTCAGCCGACCTGGCGAGGACACCGAACTCGTCTATCTCGCCAGCAGCCGCGCCGACGCCGAAACCTGGCTGCAGAGCCACGGCTATCCGGATGCGGTTCTCGACGAGGTGACAACCGATGCGCCGGCAGCCGACGTCATGGAGGGGAGGACGGCCGCATGAGGACGCCCTCACCCCTCGCCACCATGACGGACTCGAATTCTGGATTTCCCGAGGTCGAGTTCGGCCGCAGTGGCGACGGTTATCTCGTCGCTCGCGTCGGCGATACGGCGTTCGCCATGTTGGCGGGACGCGACGCCCGCCATTATCTCGCGACCGGCTGGCGCATCAACCGGCCGATCGCCGAATGGAAGCGCTCTGACTTCTACGGCCATTCAGGCGGGCTCGCCGACGAGGCGGCCTTCCGGACAAAGGTCGTGCAGAACGCCGAGCATCAGCGCGAGATGCGTGCGCTCGGCCGTCGCGAGACCGGCTCCAATGCGAACACGCCATGGGGTTCGTCGCAGGGTGCAACCGTCTATGCGGAGGGCATTGTCTGCCATTCGACGGCGGGCCACGGCGGTTTCCATCTCTCGGCCGAGCGCAACCGCAGGGTCAGCCCTGTACTGCGCGCGCGGAGCGGCTGGTACGAGGAAGACGAGGCCTGGGCGATCGTGGCGATCACCTTCCCGCATCTGTTCACCAGCTACGAGCGGTGCTGCGCCGAACGCACCATCAAGGATAGCTGGCCCGATGCGTGGGAGGCAATTTTCCGGATCGTGCTACAGCCCGGCGAATCCCGTGAGAAGGATCGGTGCGCCTTCGAGAAGGACCACGCCGACAACTGGATCGTCGTGTCGGCGATCTCATCGGATCAGCAGCCGGGCTTTGTCGAAGTCATCGCCACGCCGGGCGGCAGACGCGGCGCGGGTACCGAGGAGCGACGTTTCCTCGTCCCGTCCGACGAGTACCGGATTGGCCGCTTCGGCTTCGTCGTCGATGAGACTCGCCACCCGGTCTATTCGGGATCATCGAGCTTCATCGGTTGGCAGGGAAGGACGTCGCCATGAAGGCTTCCCCCGAACGCCTCGCCCAACTTTCGCGCATGGAGGAGGCGCGTCGCCAGACGCAGCGCCAGATCGACATGATCGATCGGCAGATCATCCGCCGCATGACGACGCTGATCCCGCAGCTTGGCCGTAAGCGGTCCGGATACCGTCGCGGGAAGCTGCCTGACCCGCGCGCTTTCCTCGAACGCTATCGCTCAAACCTTGCGGCGATCACCGCAGAGCGCCAGCCGGAGATCGATGCACTCTCGCGCAAGCTCGCCCGGCAAGATGCTGCGATCGAGATGCTGCGGGCTCGATGCGCGCCGGAGTCTCGCCCCGCTCGTGACGACCCGGAGTGCAAGGACGAATGTCCCAGTCCAGCCGACTGTCGTCCGCGCAAGCGACATGGCGCTGCGGCCTAGCGGGGCCAAAGCCGACCTTGCGGCTCGCTTCAGGCGAACATCTCGAGCACGCACGGCGCGAAGCTTGCGGTCTGTTGGTCGAACCTTTCCGCATTCGCCAACCCGGGCCGCACCCTGTCGGCTCTCCCCTCGGGTTTGCTGCCGTCTGCGCCGCCGGCGGTCCGCTTCAAGGCCAAGTCGCAAGCGACCAGGAACCGCCGATCTCGGCAAGGCCCGGCTGCGTTCGGCGCAGGGCTCCAGCAAGCTGGACCCTGCTTGTCCGCAGCCGGACCTCGCTCGCCTGGCGGTCCCCGGACCTTGAAGCGGCCCTCATCCCGGCGGCGCTGGGCGACCGCACCCGAAGGGAGGTCCGGCAGGGGCCGGATCGAACCTGACGGCGAAACCAGCTAAGGAATTCACCATGACCAAACCTGCTCGCTCCTCTCGCGCCAGCGCCCGTGTCATCCCGCTTCGCAAGGGCACCACTCTCGAAATGGTCCGGCTCGCCTGCCCCGACTCGGCACAGGCACAGCGCATCTCCGAAAGCTTCGGCCTTGCGATCCTGGACAGCGATAGCATCCGCGACCTGCACGAGCGGCTCATCATCGAAACCGCCGACGCACTCAAGGACGGCCTGAGTGAACGCGCAATGCAGATTCACCTTCAGCGGATCGTCGGCGCTTATGTCGGCTCCGCGCATGGCGCCGGCCAGTTCTACACCCGCGCAGTCACTGAAGCGCGAGATGCGACTGCCAAGCTCGCCAACGACAGCCGCGATGGGGACCTTGATGGTCCGGTCGGCTTCGATAGCCAGGCACAGCGCAAGCGTGAATTCGCCGCCGACATGGGCGTACAGGCTCACGCGCTTCGTATGGCCGCTGAAGGCGCCGTCGCCGCCTACGAAAAGGTCGTCGGCGAAACCTGGAAGCCTTTCGAGCGTCCTGTCGACAACACGACCGACATCGTGGGCCGGAAGGCGGCCAAGGCGCAGATGTCGGCGTTCGACTAACCCTCAGCGCGGGGCCTCGGCCCCGCGCCTCTTCCTTCGGCCACCGACGGGCCGGTCCGCAAGATCGGCCCTTTTTCGGGCTGCCGCTGCAACAAAGGGAGCCGCCGCCCGTGCTGCTCGCCATCGTCGGCCCCTCCCGGTCCGAGGTCCTGCGCCGGACCCAAGGCCCGCGCAACGGCTTTGCCGTCCTTCGCGGTGCTTCGGCCCTTGCGGGTGCGCGGACCTTGGGCCCGGCGGTGGCGGACCCCGTGAGGAGCCGCGATGGGCGCGGCCTCCCGAACGGAGTCATTATAATGAACAGGAACGGAGAAAAGGCGCGAGGCGACCTGTACGTCCGCATCACGGACCGCATTGTCGCGGAGCTCGAACGCGGTGTGCGCCCTTGGGTCCAACCTTGGGCGGCCGCGAATATCGCAGGCCACATCAGGCGACCGCTGCGACACAACGGCCAGCCTTATACGGGTATCAACGTCGTGCTGCTTTGGTCAGAAGCCATCGCGCGCGGCTTCTGCTCTCCGGTTTGGATGACGTTCAAGCAGGCCAGCGAACTCGGCGCGCACGTCCGAAAGGGCGAGACTGGCAGCACCGTGGTTTACGCGAGCCGCTTCACCAAGACAGAGACCGACGCTCGCGGCGACGAAATCGAAAGGGATATCTCCTTCTTGAAGGCCTATACCGTCTTTTGTGTCGATCAAATCGATGGCTTGCCCGAGCATTATTACGGTCGGCCGGCCGCTGTCGCATCAACGATTGAGCGTAACGCGAACGCCGACGCTTTCTTTGCCAATACCGGCGCGATTGTTCGGCATGGCGGCTCGATGGCGTTTTACGCGCCCTCGTCCGATCACATTCAGATGCCGACGATCGACAGTTTTCGCGACACCGCCTCCTATGTCGCCGTCAGAGCCCATGAGACCGCGCATTGGACCGCTCCCGTTCACCGCGTCAACCGCGATCTCAGCCGATATGGCAAGGATCGGAGCGAGCGCGCACGCGAAGAGCTGGTCGCCGAGCTCGGGAGCTGCTTCCTCTGCGCGGATCTCGGGATTTCTCCCGAACTCGAACCGCGACCGGATCATGCCAGCTACCTCGCATCGTGGTTGGACGTTTTGTCGAGTGAGAAGCGCTTTATCTTCTCGGCAGCTGCGCATGCGCAACGCGCCGTCGCCTATCTGCACGACCAGCAGCCGAAGCCCGTAGACGTCGAGGAGGCAGCATGATGAGCCTATAGCGTGATTTACGCCGGCGCTTGCCGGCCCCCTTAGCTATCCGGTGATTCAGCGCAGAGATGCGGCCTTGTTGGCCGCTCCAGGGCCAGCGTCCCTTCATTCCTCGTGCTGCGCCACCTGATTGGGGCTTGCGTGCCGTCCTTCGAGGAGGACGACGTTCTGACTTTGCACAGGTCGTCGCTGTGCCGAGCAATCTCGCTCGCGGCCTTCGGATTCACTTTCGGGCCGCGTGGCTCTCTTGACGGAAGACTAGCGCGCTTACCGTTTGGGGTGTCGACCCGCAAGCCTGAGGGGTTGCCAGATGTGTGCGATGAGCGGTGATCGGGTTCTTTCCTCGGTCAACGTTTCGATGATCGCAAGTCGTGTTCCTCGGCCGTCTCTTCAGGCACACCCACGTCGTCCTCGATTTGGCATGTCTGACCGAAGGCCGTCGTCGCTAAAGCGCCGCCTCGCTCTTATCCCCGCAACAGCCGGTTACGACTTTCTTCCCCTGGCCGCTGCGCGTCCATTCCTCGCGCAAGCCAAGAAAGTCGTGCCCTGGCTGCCCTCTACTGCGTGCCGGCCCCTTCGGGGTGCGGGTCGATCGCCTCCGGTCTGCCGCCAGCCATCGAGGCCGCGATGGGCGGCCCGGAAAACTGAAAGGACACGACAATGGCGACCATCGGCACCTTCACTTCGACCGGCAACGGCTTCACCGGCACTGTTCGCACCCTCGCTCTCAATGCCAAAGCCAAGCTGGTCCGGGTCGAGAACCCCTCCGACAAGGGACCGCATTTCCGCATCTTCGCCGGCAATGTCGAGCTGGGAGCCGCTTGGCAGAAGACCGCCCGGGACACCGAGCGCGATTACCTCTCGGTCAAGCTGGACGATCCGAGCTTCCCGGCTCCGATCTATGCCACCCTGATCGAGGTGGAGGGCCAGGAAGGTCTCCAGCTCATCTGGTCCCGCCCGAATCGGGATTGAGGGGCCCACGGCAATGGCCCCGCCGAAAGGCGGGGCCATTTGCCCGCTGTCACAGCCTCGGGTCACGGGGCCGTGATAGCCACTGGTGCATGTCATTCAAATGTATTACATTTCGCTGCGCGTGAGAATAGGGAGGTCGCTATGGCTTCGAATGCCTTGGTCCAAACCCGCATCGATGCGGACGTGAAGGAAAAGGCCACTGCGGTTCTGGAAAACATGGGTCTCACGGTATCCGACGCCGTTCGGATCCTGCTGACGCGCACGGCCAATGAAGGGATGCTTCCTCTGGAACTCGTGAGCAACAGCCAAGCTTACGATAGCTGGTTTCGTGAGAAGGTGAGCCAGGCGCTGGCGGAAACCCGGCCCAATCTCGATGATTCCGAGGTCGAAGCACATTTTGCGCAACGCCGTGCCGCCGCGCTCCGAAAAGCTGCGGAGCAAGAGTGGTGACATTCGTGGCCCGTCGAATGCGGGGCCTTTCTGGTTTCTGCACGCGGAGATCGCGCAACCAGTGAAGCGCTTGGATGGCGCGCATCGCTGGTGGCCCGGACAGAATAGCTTACTGGCAACGGGTCGGACGAAGGCGTCAGGTTGCCGAGTTTGATCGCGCGGCGACGAGCATCGGTGTGCACGCACCACGACTTTGGCCGGGACGGCGTCAGTCAGGCCCAGATCATTCGCTGCGGTTATGCCGTCGACGAGTATCCGAGTTTGGTCGTCGAGTCCGGCCTGCAAAGAGCGCAGCTATTTCTTGCATCTGGTACCCGGATCGGGTGTCTTGTTTGGGGCCCCTTGAATTCTCGCCTTCCAGGCTCCCATAATTCGTTCCTGGCAAGGAGTGAATTATGCGTGCCGCCCTGTTGACCCCCAATGAAGTCGCAGCTCTGGCCGAGACCTCGAAGACAGTTGTTGAGAAGGCGCTCGAGCAGAAAGTCTTCGGCGCGGGCCGCGGTGCCAGCGGCAGGCTGCTGCCGCTGCATGCGGTTGCCCTTGCCGCTGCGGTGAAGTCTCTTGGTCGGCGGCTAACCGTCAATGACAAGAGGCTTGTCGCGCGCGAACTGGCCGCACTCTCGCCTTCAGCCATGAAGACGGCCGAGATCGAAGTGGCGCCGGCAGTGGTTCTGCGTGTCGGCCCCCTGACCCGCGACGCGGTCGAGCGCGCGGAGCGCTATGCTGCGGACCGGGATGCCTTCATCGAGGTCGCCGAGGGCGTCCAAGGTGGGCGTCCGGTCATCAAGGGCACCCGCCTGACCGTGAGCGCGATCCACGGCCGCCTCTCGTCAGGCGACACGATCGAGACCTTGATGGAGGACTATCCCGATATCCCACGCGGGGCTTTCGAGGCGGCCCTCCTCTACGCAAAAACTCATCCACAGGTTGGCCGCCCGGTGCTGCGCCACCGGGGATCGGCGGCGTGAAGTTTTTCATCGACGAGTGCATTTCGCCTTCGCTCAGCCAGCATCTCAACCAGGACGGTCTGCACGATGCGATCCATCCGTCCGATCGCGGCCGGCTGCGCGATCCCGATCACGTCGTCTTCGCGCGCGCTATTGAGGAAGACCGCATCATCGTCACCGAAAATGCCGATGATTTCAGAAAGCTCGCCGGCAGCGTCGATGCTCACCCGGTCTGATCATCTTGCCGTCGGTCGCGCGCCTCGAGGCGCAACGGCTGATGGACATTGTGATCGCGCATCTCACCGATGCTGGTCGCGAACGTCCACAGGATCTGCTCGTCAATTCCGTGCTGACCATCACACTCGCGGCCGACATCCGCATTGATCCGCTGCCGTGATGGGCAGCGGTTTCAGCCGCCCTACAAAATCCCCCAGGCCCGATAGCGTCCCCGCCCGGTCGCCTCGCGCAGGCCGAGCTCGGTGACGAGGTTTTGGGCCGCACGGGGCGTAATCCCGAGCTCTTCCGCGATCATACCGGCCGAGACGATCGGCCGGGCCAGCACGTAGTCGAGGAGTGCCGGCAGTTTTGAAGTGGCGCGGCGGCCAGCGAGCTTGCGGGCGAGCAGGTTTCTGGTCATCAGCCAGCGATCGTGGTCTTTGCAGCCGGCCTCGGCGGCGGCCGTCATCGCCTCAAGCTGCACGGCGAGCCGCGCTGCGGCGTCGCGCGGTCGCCGGCGTTCACGCGGGATGGCTTTGAGTCCCTCATGCAAGCAGGGAAGATGCCAACGGGTCTTGCCGCGGGCGCGCAGCAGGCCAGCGGCGAGCAGCCGGCCGAGCCAGAGTGTGTGCTGCAGCGGTTCGATCGTGACCCAGGCTTCCGCCGCGAGCGCGGCCGCGAGCGTTGGCGGTAGTGTGTGGCTCTGATCGATGATGGCGTGCCAGTCGTCGAGACGTTCGTCCTCGTCCCAGTCGAGATCGTACACCAGTGAGTCCCGCTCGGATCGGACTTGGCTCGCGCTGGCGAGCATCCGCTCGGTCTTGGCATTCGCGGCATCGACAGCGGCGAAAGTGGCGGCCAGATGCGGATCGATCTCGATGATGCCGAGCGCGCCATCGAGATCCTCCTCGTTCTGGTCCCCTCCCCCATCGTGGTCCATCGCTGCTTCGCCTTCGTTCCGGCTACTCTTCCCCTCCTTGGCCTGCTCACCCCGACCGCGCAGTTCGGCCAGGCCGGCCGCAGACAGCGCCCAGTCGGGTTTTTCCGCGGCGATGCGACGGCGGGTGCGCAGGACCGTGTGGGCGCGGGTGAGCTCGTGTGTGGGGGCGCGGATGTCCATGCCTTCATCGTGAAGAACGAGATCTTCGAGGTGGACGAGCTCACCTTCCAGCCATAGACTCGCGCACGCATCGGTGAAGTGCGTCCGGCTGATCCACCCTTCGCGGATCGGACTTTTGGCGAGGCGCTCGTCGAGCCGAGCGAGAGCATCCTCGGCGGACGCGAGCAGACTGGCGATAGGGGCCCAGGGTAGCGGATCTGGGATTTGGTAGCCGGATGACAAGGTCTTGATAACCTTAGCGGGGATCGTTGAAACGGAAGCTATCATAAAGGTAGCTTCCGTCATAGCGGTGCGTGTTCCCGCCGACCTCTCGCTAGAACCATCGCTATGGTGTTGGGCGCCGAGACGCAAACCAGTGAGTCTGCCGAGTACAGCCCCGGAAAATCGCGCCCGCGGGCCTCTAAGATCGACCAGAGATCGTCGTCGTTTCCCTTCCCGGATGCCCGTGCCACCTCGAATGCCCGCTCAGCACCGGCTTTGAGAGGCTGGCATTGCGATTGTCGAGGCGTAATGCATAAGCGAGTTTAGGCGAATTACGCAAGATCCCTCCGTGATGGGCGGAAAACCCTGCATACGTGGGCAGCGCGTCACCGTCGGCATGATCGTGGGCCAGATCGGCGCCGGCCGCAGCATCGATGCGCTGCTTGCCGACTATCCCTATCTCGCGCGCGAGGACGTGCTCGAGGCCCTGAGCCACGCGGCCTCGCGCGCCCGAGGAGCGCGAGGTTGATTTGTAGCGCATTCCTGATCGACATGAACCTGTCGCCGTGCTGGGTCCCTTTCCTCCACAACGCGGGGTTCGAAGCGGTGCATTGGTCGGCGGTGGGTGCGGCGGAAGCGTCCGATCGCGGGCTAATGCAATGGCCTGCCCGCCCTTGGTCTCCAGCGATCCCGACCGCGCGGGTGCGGGTTCTCCCACTCCGGTCGCAAATCGCCGCTTGTTGCTAGTGTTGGACGTCAGACGCAAACAGCGTTCTTGGCGGCAAGCAGCAAATTCACGCTCGCCAGGCATGAGATCGATCAGCGGACGCGGCGTGGAAGGCGCCCTCCCCCCTCGCCGAACGCGTCTCCCACCGGCTCTCTACTCCGGGCGCTCGGGCCTTCGTCGTCGTCAAGGTATGGTCGTAGAGGCCATGGCGGAATGCCTTGTCGGCCGGCTTCTCGCTCTGCGGATCACGCTCCCCGCCCCCGACCAAACAACGGTCGAGGATCTTCCAGGCCCTCGTTTGGTGCGATTGGAGGGGACGAGTGTCTGCAAAATGAGCCCACATATGATCGCAAGCGCAGTTGTTGTCAGCTGACAACATCTCCTTGGCAGGCACTTGTTGTCAGTGGCCAAATGCTCCGGGTTAGTGGTATTATGGCACCATTTCGTCTTCGACTGCCCGATCGGTCTCACTCAACGCGCCGATCGGACTCGTTGGCCGACCTTGCTGCCAACGGAGGACCGCTCCAATGCCTGACGCTTCGGATGGCTCCCTGATGAACTGGCCGAAGCAGTCGCTCGGCCCGCTCTGACGATGCACTGTTTCCCCATGGCCGGCAGCGCGTTCGCCTGCCTGATCGGATCACAGGCATGTTTCGTTGCGCGGACCGGACCAAGAGGATGGATGTTGTCAGCTGACAACAAACCTATGGGTCTCCATCAAAGGAGGGCGACGCTCCCGGACATGGAAGCCTCCGGCTTTCGATCGGAGCGTCGAACCTCGGGCACTGGAACGCCACGCGTCGGGATTGGACCCGTCCTGGCACAAGGCCGATCTACGGCACGGCGTGGGTCGAGGTGGTGACCCGAGCGTACACTGGCTTTCTTTGCCGCAACGGTTCGCAAGGGCCCCGATGTGGGGGGGCCGTTCTTAGCGCCGCGCCAGTGGTCGCCGTTGCGGCTGGTGCTCCGCCTCGGTGTGGCCAGACGGCGCAAGAGCAAGCGTGGAGTCGATTGCTCGACATCTGTCGTCCTGCGGAGACCTGTGACCGTGTAGTGCTCGCTCATTGCCCAAGCCGAAGTTGCCGCGGTAACGCATCGAACACCGCGAGAGCCCAGCTTGCCGCAGCGGGCCAACATCGCAAACTTCACGCCGCCCGGATCCAGCCCGAGCGCCGGAGCCAAGGTCAGGCGAGGCGGGAAGGGTGCTCTTCGTAAGAACACCGGTCGTGACGATAGATTACGAGGGAGGCGAACTTCGGGGCAACGGCTTGCTGGGAAGCCGGGAATCAAGGAATCAAGGCGCGAGCGCTGCAACTAAGTAAGCGCTGACGCGCGGTAACTGGACCAGAAGTGAGGGAGTTTGCGCCCATCGAAGGCGGGCGCCGGCGCATCCGTACGGTAGCAACACTGATCGGTGCAGCAGGTGGCGAGGGTACAAAATGACGGGGCCCGTTCAGTCCCGCCGACTCACGCTATAATTATAAACAGAGGCTTGCTCCACCGGCTGGGGCCGTTGTTGTCAGCTGACAACGGCAACGATTCACCAAAAAGAAACTGTTGGGCACGCCATCCAGTTTAAGAACTAGTTAACCCTTTAATTCTTGCTCAAATCATAGAATCGTGGCCATCTCTCAAGACGGAGATGAGGCGTCTGACGCGCGGAAACCGTCTTGAGAAAGCAA